>DWWI01000204.1 GCA_019119745.1 Candidatus Mediterraneibacter gallistercoris
TTTAACCTTTTGGAGGACGAAATCAACGTTACCATCGCCAATCCCAAATGGGTAAAGGCTGTGAAAGGGAACAAGGACGATACCAAAGATTCCAAATGGATTGGGGATCTGTTCAGACTGGGGCTTGTGCCGGGAAGCTATATACCGTGCAAACCGATCCGTATCCTTAGAGAGTTTACGAGATACCGGTATAAGCTGACTTCCTGCAGAAGCAGTGAGAAGAATCGGTTTCAGAATGCGCTTACCGTCTGCAATGTCGCATTAGATTCGGTGGTTTCCGATATTTTTGGGAAATCAGCCACCTCTGTAATCGATTACCTTCTCAAACAGTCCGACAATTCCATCAACCACGAAGAAATATCTTCCAGACTGCTTCGTTCGCTCAAGAAGAAGTCTGAAAGTGTCATTGAGTCTATCGAGGGTTATCAGATGACTGATGCCCAAAAATATCGCATACGTCTTGTCCACGCACATATGGATTATATCACATCTACGATTTCAGATATAGACTCTATGATTGATTCGTTGGTTGAACCTTATGAAAATGCTGTCCAGTTACTTTGTACCATTCCCGGAATAGACCGCAGCAGTGCGATCATTATTATCTCTGAGATTGGTACGGATATGACACAGTTTTCCAATTCCAAACGTTTATGCTGTTGGGCTGGCCTGACTCCCGGTAATAATGAGTCAGCCGGTAAAAAGAAATCTGTTCGGATCACACGTGCCGGCGTCTACCTCAAACCTGTATTGGTACAAGTTGCCCATGCAGCCGTGAAATCCAACAAATCTCCTTATTACAAAGCCAAATATGAGCGCATCATGAAACGTCGTGGTAAGAAACGTGCCATCATTGCGGTCGCCCGGATGATCCTTACCGCTGTTTACCATATGCTGTCTACGGGAGAAGCCTGGAATCCAACCGACCTTTATAAGATTGATATGCCTGAACCTCTGAAAAACAAGCAGAAGGAAAAGGCTGTCAAGCAGGCTATGAAACTTTTAATTGCCGAAGGACTTATAAAAGAGTCCCCGCTTGCTTCTTAGCGTATCTCAACAAAATCAACCCTGTTTCAAATGGCTATTTTTCAATAGCTTATTTAAGTGCGCCATTTTTCGGCTGTTCTCTACTTTCTTTCACACTATCACTCCTCTTTTATATAAAATATCACAATTCATAGTTTATATCTATAATTTCAGCCATAAATATACATTTGTTTTATATTTATTTTTTCACTATAATACGGCTTGTAAACGGATTGTTAATATAATGACGATAGACCGGCAGAGGCCGGTGCAGAATTCCGTTTGAAAACAGCCTCTCAACAATTTCAACAGAAAACAATAGTTTTTACAGGAGATTGATCATATGAAAAAAGAATTCAGACATTTATTTGAACCTTTTACTGTACGCCGCATGACTGTCAAAAACAGGATCATGATGACGCCGATGGGCACAAATTACGGTGAGCAGAACGGCGAGATGAGCTTCCTTCATATTAATTATTACGAGCAGCGTGCCAAAGGCGGCACTGGTCTTATCATGGTAGAGAATGCAAGTGTAGATTCTCCGGAAGGCTCCAATGGAACGACACAGCTGCGTATTGACCATGACAACTATATTCCCCGTCTCTTCAAACTGACAGAGACAATCCATAAACACGGCACATGTATCGGTATCCAGCTAAACCATGCCGGTGCGTCCGCACAGTGGGCGCGCACCAATATGCAGCCGGTCTCAGCTTCTGATATTCCATCCAAAGAGGGCGGAGATATCCCACGTCCGCTGGAAAAAGATGAAATCATGCGTATTGTGAAGAAATACGGAGAAGCCGCAAAACGTGCCCAGACAGCCGGATTTGACTGTGTCGAGATTCACGCCGGTCACTCCTATCTGCTCAGCCAGTTTCTCTCTCCTCTCACAAATAAAAGAACTGACGAATTTGGCGGTTCCCCGGAAAACAGAGCGCGTTTCGCACGCCTTGTGATGGAAGAAGTGAGAAGACAGGTAGGACCTTTCTTCCCGATCTTCCTTCGTATCAGCGCTGACGAATTCATGGAGGGCGGCAATACACTGGACGACTGCCTGGATTATCTCCAGTATATCCAGGAAGAGGCAGACGTCATCGACGTATCATGCGGCCTGAACGGTTCCATTCAGTACCAGATTGACTCTAACCATTTCCCGGACGGATGGCGTTCCTATATGGCCAGAGCAGTCAAAGACCGCTATAACAAGCCCTGTGTAACAATGGGTAATATCAGGGATCCACATGTGGCGGAGGATATCCTGGCGAGAGGAGACGCGGACCTGATCGGTATCGGCCGAGGTCTGATCGCTGATCCGGAATGGGTCAACAAAGTAGAATTCGGCGATATCTGCGATATCAGGAAATGTATCTCCTGCAATATCGGATGCGCCGGCAACCGTATCGGCATTAACCGTCCGATCCGCTGCACCATTAACCCGGCTGTAACCGACGGAGAAGAATACAAAAAGCGCCATATTTCGAAACCGTGCAACGTAGTTGTCGTAGGCGGAGGAACAGCAGGAATGGAGGCTGCCTGTACGGCCGCAGAAGTAGGATGTACCACATTCCTCATCGAAAAGAAGCCGTATCTCGGAGGACTGGCTGCAGAGATTTCCAAGATTCCGGACAAGAAGAGACTGTCCGACTTTCCGCAGTACATGATCCATCGCACAACAAAACTGAAGAACTTATTCACATTCACAAATATGGAAGCGGATGTTGATTTTATCAGAAGTTTGAAACCGAATATCATTGTAAACGCGACCGGATCTTCACCGCTTCTCCCCCCGATTTCCGGACTTCATGAAAACCTCGGAAAAGAGGGAAGCAAAGTGTATACGATCCTTGACATGATCGCTCATCTTGGAGAGTATCCGGAAGATATGACCGGAAAGAAAGTAGTCGTAATCGGCGGAGGCGCCGTCGGACTTGACGTAGTCGAATACTTTGCCCCGAGAGGCGCTGATGTAAGTATCGTTGAGATGCTGCCGATCATCGGAAACGGCATTGACCCGGTATCCAAAGTTGATATCAATACACTGATGAACAAATACGGCGTAAAACAGATGCCAAGCACTGCCCTCAAAGAAGTACGCCCGGATAATTTCCTTGTAGAAGCTGACGGCGAGCAGAAAGAACTTCCGTTTGATTACGGTTTTGTCTGCCTCGGCATGAAAGCGGAACATCCGGTTCTTCAGAATCTCCGTGATGCTTTCGGAGAGGACGACCAGATTGAAATTGTCAACATTGGAGACAGTGTTCGCGCAAGAAGGATCATCGACGGTACGGAAGAAGGAAGAAATATCCTGAACACTCTTGAAAGACGCGGTTATCTGTAAAAATCTCTCTGTAAAAGGAAGCGAAGTCCTGTATCATCAGGCTCCGCTTCCTTTTTTTCACTATTTTCGGCACTATGTATTAAAAACCGGCGTACTTCCGGACAATATCATGCATAGTATCCCATTTGGCTTCCATATCCTCCACAAGTTTAAACTGTGTTCTCGCTCTGTCAAGATTATGGTTTTCCCTATGGATCTTAAAGTAGTGATCCCCCTCCAGATAATCCGTAAGGAAACGCATGCCGCACTCATATGTCATCACCTTTGCTCCCATCGGAAGAAGTTCGATCTCTTTCTGCGTAAGGCTCTCCGCACAGCCTTCAAGAAATCCCCTGACATAAAGCTCATACAGCTCCATGCTGCACGACACTTTGCTGAGATCTGTTTCGTCCTCCGCAGCCGTGCTCGCGCCAAAACGGATGGAATCTCCGAAATCATTCATCGCAAGTCCGGGCATTACAGTGTCAAGATCAATCACGCATATTCCCTTTCTTGTAACATTATCGATCATAATGTTATTCAGCTTTGTATCATTGTGGGTAACGCGCAGCGGTATCTCTCCTTTTTCCTGAAGATTGCCGAATACATTTGCGACATCTTCATGAGCCAGGACAAAATCGATTTCCTTCTGAACAGACGCAGCGCGTCCGCATACGTCTTTTTCAACAGCATTCTTAAATGTCCTGAACCTTGCTTTTGTATCATGGAATCCTTCGATCGTCTCGTAAAGAGTCTCTGCCGGATAATCGGCAAGCAGCCTCTGGAAATGTCCGAACGCAACAGCGCTTTCATAAAAGTCTTCCGGCTTCTCGACCTGATCGTAACTTGTCGCATCAGTGATAAACTTATAAGATCTCCAGTATTCGCCTTTTGAATCGACATAATATGCTTTGCCGTCCTTAGCGGGAATCATATTCAGTGTTTCTCTCTCCGGATCTCCCCCGTTTTCAATAATTTTCTCTCTGAGATAGGATGTGACCCCGACGATATTTTCCATCAGTTCCACCGGTTTTGTAAATATCTCACGGTTCATCCTCTGGAGGATCACATTCACATCACCCATATCTCCGATCTCAAAGGTAAGCAGATACGTGTCATTAATATGACCGCTTCCGAATGGTCTCCGGCCTTTCAGTCTTCCTGAAAAATTAAAATTAGCAATTGCTTCTCTGATCTGCAGTTCAGACACACGTCCCATCTTCGTACTCCTCTTTCTTTTTTCCGGGTTTTTAAGTTTCTGTATTTATTTTAAGACAGAGCATCCGAAAATGCTTTATCTAATGTTCTATTTGATTTGCACAATCAGCTTTTGTCCTTTGCATTTTTGTCTCAACTGGGATATTATTAAAGAAAAAAAGGAGACTCACATGGGCTATCAGGGAATATCACTGAAGGATGAACTGAAGATCGATCAATTGTTTTCACTTCATTATTTTGAATATATGAACAGTTTTTATTTTCCGGGTGAATCACATCCGTTCTGGGAATTTGTATGCGTAGATAAAGGCGAGGTCACGATCGGAGCAGGCTCCCGTTCTTTCGTGCTGACCCGAGGGCAGATCGCATTTCACGAACCGGACGAATTTCACTGGGTCAGAGCCGGAGGAGGATCTGCTCCCAATCTCATCGTCATTTCTTTCTCGTCAGAAAGCCCGATGATGGATTTCTTCAGGGAAAAGGTTCTGCATATCACGGAAACCGACCGCCGGCTGCTCGCCCGTATAGTAAATGAAGCGCGCACGTTCCTGAACGGCAGACTGGACGACCCTTATCAGACCACTCTGACCGTCAGAAGCGACGCGCCTGAGGGCGCCGCTCAGATTATACGGACCTGTCTGGAACAGTTTCTGATCGGACTGGTGCGCCGCTTCAAAAAAAATACCGGACAGTCCGTGCAGACTGTCCGGCCCTTTATCCCGGATAAAACAACAAAAGAAAATGCCGACGAGGAGATATTCTCGAAAATCACCGCATACCTTACGGATAACCTGACATCCCGTCTCACAATAGAAAGAATATGTTCCGACAACCTTATCGGGCGTTCCAGACTGCAGAAACTGTTTCATGAGAAATGCGGTCAGGGGATCATAGAGTACTTCTCTCATATGAAAATCGACGCCGCAAAGCAGCTCATCCGCGATGAGCAGATGAATTTCACGCAGGTAGCCGAAAATCTGGGGTATTCTTCAATTCACTATTTCTCCAGACAGTTCAAAAAACTCACCGGCATGACCCCATCGGAGTACGCTTCATCCATCAAGGCGATGGCCGAACGCACTCCCAGGTAAGGTTATTTTATTATTTAGTGGCACTTGCTCCATCCGCAGCACTTACAGATATTACATCCTTCTTCGAACACAAGCGGCTCGCCGCATTCCGGACAGTACATCTTATCTGTCTCCGCCTCTGTGCTCACGGCTTTCGGTTTCGGCGCCTTCTCTGTCTTGCGGGCAGCTTTTACATTTGCGCCTCCCTGGCGTTCTGCCAGCTCCGCCTGCATCTCATTGTACATATCCATAAGCGCGTTGCCGACCGCCATCGGGCAGCATGCCCCTTTGCTTGTATCCTTCCTTGATACTCGTCTCGCCGTGTAGGACGGACATGAGCCGCTGGAATTAAGCTGATCAACAATCGTTTCTATACTGATACCGCCTCTCGCGCTGATGGAAATCATACGGGAGAGTCCTACCATAAAGTTATTGCAGCCGCCTGTGGAACCTTTGCTCAGGTAAGTCTCCAAAAGAGCGCCCGTATGCGGATCGAACAGGGCAATGCAGTGCAGGCTGCCGCAGCCCGTAGTCAGCTTTCTCTTCTTTCCGACCACATCGTCTGTCACAAGCAGGATCTCTCCTCTCTTCAGACCTTCTCCGGCAGAGACGTTCTTCGATTCTTTCTTCTCACTCGTATTGAGGATTCCGATTCTCTTGCATCCGTCGCGGAATATCGTAATGCCCTTAAGACCTTTCTCATAAGCGTACATATAGAGCCCTTCGGTCTCTTCGACTGTAAAGCGGTTCGGTACATTTACAGTCGAACTGATGGAAGCGTCGATATGAGTCTGCCATACAGACTGCATGTCGATCCTCTGACGGTAATCCAGCGTCATGGCTGTCACGAAATAATCCGGAAGTTCCGAATCGCTCTTCAGACCGTGCTGCTTCATATAATTTTCAACAATCTTCGTATATACCTTATAGTAGACGTCCGTGCCGTGCAGAGATTCTGTCTTCCTCTCATAGTAATTTGCGTAAACAGGCTCGATGCCTCCTGATATGCCGAGCATAGTGGAAAGTGTTCCTGTCGGAGCGATCGTAAGGAGCTGTGAATTTCTCAGCCCGTACTTGCGTACCAGCTCTCTTGTCTTCTCTGATGTATTGGCCTCAAAATACGGAGTAGACATGATCTCTTCCGTATTGCACCTTGGAAACGCGCCTTTCTCTTTTGCCAGAAGGGCTGACGCCGCGATCGCGGAATCCGCCATGGCAAAACCGATATTATCACACATGTTGACAGCGTCTTCCTCGCCGTAGGTAAGTCCCAGCTTGATCAGACAGTCCGCCAGTCCCATGATGCCAAGCCCGATCTGTCTCCACTCTCCCACACTGTCACGCTGTTCTTTCAGCGGGTGCAGGGGAAGTCCTTCCTCCAGGACTTCATTCAGCGCGCGGACAGAGACCGCAACGCAGTGTTTCAGCCCTTCAAAGTCAAACTGTGAATGATCGGTGAAAGGATCCTGAACAAACTCGGAGAGATTGATGCTTCCAAGCAGGCAGCTTCCTCCCGCCGGCAGAGGTTCTTCCGCGCACGGATTCACGCCTGCATATGAGAACTCCTCTGTGTTGCTCAGTAAGTTCCATCCTTCGATCCGGTCCCAGAACAGCGCGCCCGGCTCGGCGTAGTCCCAGTTTGTCTCGGCAATACGGCGGAACAGTTCACGGGCGTTAACCGTCTTTTCAATAACCTCTCCCGTTGCCTCTCGTGTATAGTGAAGCAGATAATCCTCGTTGTTCTTTACTGCTTCCATGAAGTCTTCATGGATACGGACAGAAATATTCGCCTTCGTCACCTTTTCCAGATCTGTCTTCAGATCGATAAACTCCTCCACATCCGGGTGGGAACAGTCGATAGAGATCATAAGAGCTCCTCTCCGGCCGTTCTGTCCGATCAATGCAGTCACAAGAGAATAAAGTTCCATGAAGGACACAGAACCGCTCGTCTCTTTGGCCGCATTGTTGATCTTTGCGCCGCGGGGACTCAGTTTTGAGATATCCACGCCGCATCCGCCTCCATAGCTGTATGTGCGCGCCAGCTTCTTCGCACAGTCAAAGATGCTCTCGATGTTATCCTCCGGCGGATCAATCACATAGCAGTTAGAATATGTCACTTTTCTTCCCTGCTGATCCAGCCCTCTGTTGGAGAGGATCCGGCCGCCGAAGAGAAACTTCTTCTGGCGGATATACTCCGCGATCTCCTCGTTTCCTCCACTGATACGCTTCAGCCATTGTTCAAAATTCTCACCGTCATTGCAATACTTTTTTGTCCAGATATCTGTTCCCAGCTGATTATCTTCTCCCAGCCATTCTTCTACTGTCATTCTCCCGTACCTCTTTTCGTATTCTTAATATACAAAAGTGTCCCCTCTTTTTAACAGGGTTACACGCGCCTGTAGAAAAGGGTAACATCTAATAATAAAAATATCAAGACTTGACAAACTAAAATTACGTGTTCTACCACAAAATATAGTGTTTTTACCGATTCAATCAATCAAAATCATGGATTCATGCCTTTTCGCTTGCTTTTTATTTCCTATTGTATTATGGTTGAAGGAGAAACATCGTTCCCGTATCTTCAGGGAACAGAAGCTATTTAAATCAATATACAAGGAGCACACAAAATGCCAAAGCCAAATATTGTATTTATCATGACCGATCAGCTCCGGGCAGACTGCCTTGGATATGCGGGACACCCCGACGTTAAAACGCCTTATCTTGATACGCTTGCCTCACGGGGAGTGATTTTTGACCACACGTACAGCGCGTGTCCCAGCTGTATTGCCGCCCGCGCCGCTTTGCACACAGGCAGAGAACAGAGTCATCACGGAAGAGTCGGCTATGAAGACAATCAGCCATGGAATTACACGCACACTATGGCCGGCGAACTTTCAAAAGCCGGATACTATACCCAGTGTGTGGGAAAGATGCATGTACATCCGCTTCGCAATTATCTCGGTTTTCACAATGTAGAGCTCCACGACGGATATCTCCATTGTGCCCGGTACGGAAGCGTTCCCTACCGCGAGTCCCAGTTTGTGGCAGATGATTATTTTCACTGGCTGAAACAGGAACTCGGAACCGATGCAGATGTGACGGACACAGGACTGGACTGCAACAGCTGGGTTGCCCGCCCGTGGACGCACGAAGAGAAATACCATCCCACCAACTGGGTCACCGACAGAAGTATTGATTTTCTGCGGCGGCGCGATCCGCGCATGCCATTCTTCCTGATGGCATCCTATCTGCGCCCGCATCCGCCGTTTGATGCACCCCGGCACTATTTTGATCTGTACAGCGGCAAAGATCTGCGCCCGCCTTTTGTAGGTTCCTGGGAGACCGATGAATATCTGAAAAAGGACGGCCGGATCTTCGACTCTAAAACAGGTCCCTCCGACCCAGAACTTATCCGGCAGGCACAGATTGGATACTATGCCTGCATCACTCATCTCGATCATCAGATCGGCCGTCTTATCATGGCGCTGATCGAACAGGAAGTATATGATGACACAGTATTTATCTTTACTTCCGACCACGGTGAGGAACTGTGCGACCACCATATGTTCCGGAAATCCCGTCCCTATGAGGGGAGCTGTCATATCCCCCTGTTCATTACCGCGGGAAAGAATGTACTGCCGGATCTGAAAGCCGGAACAGCCTGCCACAGTATTGCCGAACTTCGTGATATCATGCCTACGCTTCTCGATATAGCCGGAGCGGAAATTCCTTCTTCTGTAGACGGCTGCAGTCTCCTGCCCCTTACGGAAGCACCGGACAAGGTACAGCGTTCATGGCTGCACGGAGAACATTCCTACGGCGAGTTTTCAAACCACTGGATCGTTACGGAACGGGATAAATTCATCTGGCATTCTCAGTCCGGCACAGAACAATACTTTGATCTGTCTTCCGACCCGCATGAGCTCAGCGATCTGATCGATGATCCGGGATACGCCGAACGTATCAGCGAACTCCGCTCCCGCCTGATTCTCTCTCTCAGAGACAGACTGGAAAAGTTCACGGACGGCAGCCGGCTGATCCCGGGACGTCCATATCCGCCGACACTTCCGGCAGCCACTCTGCCGTGATTAATAAAAAAATACCTGATTTAACTGAAAGAGCGGCCGCTTCCGATATCAATACCGGAGCAGCCGCTCTTTCTGAACATTATTTATATTTCCTGTTATACAGATACAACAGAGCCAGCAGTCCTGCCAGCCCGACCAGTTCCATGACCAGTCCCGATGCACCGATATTTTTCTGTCCGATAATGATCAGCGCAATGCAGACAACAAAGATGATCAACAGGATAATATTTCTGATAACATTACTCATACTATTCCCTCCTTATCCTTTCAGTCCGCCGAGTGTCATGCCTTTGGTAAGCTGTTTCTGTACACAGATATAGAGGATGAGTACCGGAATCATTACGATAACCAGACCTGCATACATAATGCCGTAGTTAGTCGCGGTTCTCTCAACTGCCATCAGGTTTTTAAGTCCCACAGCAAGTGTGCTGTTATCGTCCATAATCGTAAACGCGATAATATACTCATTCCAGAACGACAGGAACTGGAACAGGATGACTGTAAGAATACTCGGCTTTGCCATCGGTATCATGATCTGCACCATTGTCTTAAAATATCCGCATCCGTCAATATACGCCGCCTCTTCAAAGCCTTTCGGAAGCGTCTTAAAATATCCGCTCAGCAGATAGATTGAGAACGAAAGCGAACTGGATGCGTAAATGACTGACAGGACAAACCTGTTGTCAAGAAAGAAATCAACTCCAAGCGCTTTGTTCGCGTCACTGAGCATCAAGAAGATCGGAACGACAATATAGTTGATATTTACAAAAAGACCTGCCATAAAAGCAATATTCAGGATCTTTTTCCCTTTAAAATCAAACCTGGACAGCGCATATGCCGCAGGAAGAGCGATCACAAGCAGAAGAATCAGCGACAATGCCGTAACAATCACTGAATTAAGGAAATATTTTCCCATCTCCGCATCAATAAACGCTGTAATGTAGTTCTGATACTGCAGCTGTTCCGGAAGCGCCCACGGATTTGTTCCCTGTCCGATAAATTCCGCATTGCGTTTGAAACTTGCCATAAATACCCATGCCACAGGCACCAGAATGGACACCGTCATCGCGATCAGAGCCGCATAGACAATGATTTTAAAGATGATCTTTACGATCGGATTCTGTTTTTTCATCTTATCTATGCCCCCTTCCTAGAACTCCAGTACTTCACGGTCCGTGATCTTGTTTACAATCGCGGCAAGCGCAAATGAGAAGATAAATACTACTACGCCGATCGCCATACCGTATCCGTATACACCTGCACCGTAAGCCTGCTTGTACATATAATTCAGGAATACTTCTGAATGTCCGTTCGGACCTCCGTCCGACATAATCTGTACGAACAGGAAACTCAAATTAATAGTACTGATAATATAGAATGTCAGCGTTGTACGGATATTACTCCATACAAGCGGAAGTGTCACCTGGAAGAACATCTGGATCTCGGTCGCGCCGTCAAGAGAAGCGGCCTCATAGAGATCCTGCGGGATCGCAGCCATACTCGCCATATACATTACCATATAATAACCGATGGCCTGCCATACAAGGGCGAATATAATTGAATAAAGTACAATATTCTGATCACCCATCCACTGATGTGTGAGTTTGCCGAGTCCGATCGCATTAAGGAATGTATTGAGAAGTCCCGTACTCGGATTGTAGATCGCGCCGAAAATACCGGCGATAACAACGATACTCAAAATATTCGGTATGTAAAAAATAATCCTGAAAAAGTTTTTCCCTTTAAATTTACCGCGGGAAAGTATCGCGGCAAACAGGATCGCAAAGAGTACCGTACACAATGTGACCAGCACGATAATCGCGATTGAATTCTGCATCGCCTGCAGGAAGTTTTTGTCCGCGATCAGTGATTTAAAGTTGTTGAAACCGACAAATTCCTTTCTGTTTGTAATTCCGCCCATACGGTACAGAGACATCCTGAACACATTGATAGTCGGAATGAATATAAAAAGCGTAACAAGAATAGCCGCCGGTGCGATACAGAAAAAGACAAACCGTCCCTGAGACCGTTTTCGATTCATATTACGTCTCCTTTCCTTGTTAAAAACGGTGAGCTGTAACAACTCACCGTTTTCTCAGCATATCTGCATGCTATATTCTGATAGTCTACTCCATCGCGTTTGCACACTGTTTCCAGACATCTACGAGCTGCTTCTGCCACTCGTCAACTGTCATGGCGCCGTTACTGATGGAATCGATCGGTCCGTATACAGAACCTTTCATATCCAGTCCTTCGATCGGAGCTGTTGTTGCCCATGTACCTGTTACAGCCACTACATCGTCTCCAGTCTGGAAACTGCTCTTGATCACACCGTCCGGAAGCTTATCAGCCGCTCCTTTTACCGGTACAACAATCGGAGAGTCAGACTCTTCTCCAGTCTCTGCATTTGTTGTCTTATTTGCAAGGCAGAGATCTACAACTGTATCAGAATACATAAATTTAATAAATTCTTTTGCAAGATCAATGTTTGCAGCATCTGCCGGAATCCACATCTGCTCTGTAAATGTATATACAGCCTGATCCTCGTCAGCGCTCCACTTCGGAACACCCATTACTCCCCATTCGTAATCTGCAGGAGTGGAGTTTGCCATCTCACCTACTACCCAGCTTCCGTTCGGCATAAAGAGCGCCTCGCCGTCGATAACCGCCTGCTGGTTGATCTTAAAGCCGCCGTCCGTGTTTGCATTGGATACTGTATCAGCCCAGATGTTATCTGAAGATACAAGCTCTGCTACCGTATCGAGAACTTTTCTTCCCTCGTCTGATGTCCATGTGTTTGCATCATATGTCAGAGCTTTGTTGTAGAAATCCGTTCCGCCTGCCTGTGCCAGCATAGCGTAGATCGTAGCGTCAAAGTATCCCGGCTGCGGGTATGTAAAGAGTGCTCTTCCGTCTGCTTTAGCCTGTTTTCCAAGTTCAAACATCTCGTCCCATGTAGTCGGGAGCGCATACTCCTTGCCCTCGCCTACAAGTGTCGCGTTGTACCAGAAACCTGTCTGGGTGTAGAAAATCGGTGCGAGATAGATCTTTCCATCTCCATATGGCTGAGCCGCTGTTCCGTCCAGGATACCATCCAGCATCTTGCCTTTGAGCTCATCGTCGAACACATCAGAGATATCTGCTACTGCTTCCTCTTTGAGCATTGTCTCTGTGAATCCGCTTGCCTGTCCGAGATTGTAGTAGACAACATCCGGAATGTCGCCGTTCTGGATGTTCTTGGTAAGAACCTGATCCAGCTCGGAGGACAACGTAAGGTCTACTGTACAGCCTGTCTCTTTCTCGAAGGCGTCTGCAATCTTCTCCCAGATCTCAGCTCCGTTACCGCCCTCAAAGGCTGCAACCTTCAGTACATTGCTGTCACCATCGCCGTTTCCGCCTCCTTCTTTACTGTCGTTTCCGCCTCCGCCGCATGCTGCAAGCATGGAGACTGCCATCGCAGAAACAAGCGATACAGAGATCAGCTTTTTCACCATTTTCTTTTTCATAAAAAGTACCTCCTCCTTTTATTTGATAGATTTATCATATCTTATTAAATATAGTATATCAATATGGATATTGCCTTTCATTTTATATTTATTGCTCTTTTTGCCATATATTTTTGAAATATATAAATCTTTTTTGTAATTTCTGGCTATATTTCCTTGCTTTTATTCACCGTAGCTTTGTATAATATATACAATCGAATTCTTGCTTATATTTTATGTTTATTGGTTTGGAGGAGGATTTCAATGGGACACAGACATTATTCGATAAAAATGCAGGATATTCCAAGAATGAATTGCAGACTTCTCTCAGTATCTCTTTCAAAAGATGAAAAAGACTGGCAGAGCGTATTTCACACGCACCATTTTACGGAAATTTTCTTCGTAGTGAACGGAAAAGGGAATTTCCTCTTCCGCAATGACATTCATCAGATTAAAACAGGAGACCTTATTATCGTCCCGCCTTATCTGGAGCATACGGAACAGTCTATTCCGGGTATGCCCCTCGAATATTATGTGATCGGTATCGACGGAATCGCTTTCCAGCCAAAAAACAGCGCGTCCACCGCGCAGATATTCTGCAGCTTTGACAACCGCATGCTGATCGCCGATCTGTTCGCCCAGATGTATTATGAAGTCAAAACCGAGCGGGACGGCTCCGATCTGATCTGCCAGCATCTTCTTGAGATCCTGATTCTCCGGATCATGCGCTCCCGTCATGTGGTGCCCGTGCCCATCACGTCTGTCCGAATGACAAAAGAATGTGCCCAGATAAAAGAATACCTGGACACTAACTATGCAGAGCATATCACGCTGGAAACACTGACCAGCCTCACTCATATGAATAAATACTATATGGCGCATTCTTTCACAAAGTTCACAGGACTGTCACCTATTCAGTATCTGAACCGGCGGCGCCTGGAAACAGCCTGCCAGCTTTTAAGAGATACGGACTACTCCGTATCCGATATTTCCAGCCAGACAGGCTTTTCCTCACAGTCCTATTTCACACAGATCTTTCGGAAACATTACGGGATCACCCCTATAAAATACCGTCAGTCACATTCGGAAGAATAGCTTATATCTCATACCAGCGGATTTCATTTGCCTCAAGATCCACATCGAAACTCGAGCCGTCGCCGCGGTATACCGTAGTGCTCTGTGGTTCATATGTATTGTTTACAACACAGTACTTTCCGTTTTTTACATATGCGTGAACTTCTACATTAAAGTTCGTGCTGAACCATCTGTACACATTTTCTTCATCATGGGACGCCCAGATAATAGAACGGTACAGGATACGGCTGTTTTCAAAGCTGTACGGCAGTCCGCTGATATATACGCAGCGTCCTTTTCCGAATTCATTGACCGCCATCTGGACTTCTCTGTCTCTCTGAACAAGGATCTCAGCCCCGTCAAGCGCATACATGTTCTTTTTGCCCTCGCCGAAGTCAATCTCTTTCGTACAGTCTTCCTTGATAAAGTGATCGTGTTCTTCCCAGTTATACTTATCAACATTGAGCGTAAATCCTGTCTCTTTCTCAACACCCATCACTGTCGCCAGCTGCAGGAAATGGCCCTGATACTGATGTCCCGCCGGTTCTCCGACGCCGATAAAACCTCCGCCGTTATAGATAAAGCCCTTTACAGCTGTGACGATCTTTTCATCAGTCCAGTTCTCTCCGCCCGTATATGCTGTATCCGCGTCACCGACATTGAGGAGCACATCTATATCGTCGAGGATATGAGGATCTTTTCTTATATCGTCAAAACTGATGAATTTCACGTCAAACGGCGCTCCGCTCAACGTCTCTATAACTCCGGCATAGGAATAGTTCTGTTTGTGATAAATCGCGTGATGCACCATATGATTTCCCCATGCGCGCATTTTACCCCAGCAGTTGAGTACAGCTACTTTTTTAATACAGTATGGCGTTGTGCCTTTGATATTCTCATAAAGAGTGCGGAATTCATC
Organism: Candidatus Mediterraneibacter gallistercoris; assembly: GCA_019119745.1. The sequence goes on from DWWI01000204.1 coordinate 15,204, forward strand.
GCAGACGCTCTCTACATAATCAATAAATTCCGGGAACTGCATTGCCAGCTTCAGATAACCGCCGTACCCGATCCTGTCGATAGGCTTGCGCAGGATTGCTCTTCTTGCAGTCACCCAGTTATATTTTGCTTCTTTTACCGGATCGCCGCCCTCATGGAACGTATCCGGGAAGAAATACGGCAGCAGCCTGCCCTCTGTATATTTTACTCCCTCAATATCGCTGATCAGTCTCAATGTCGCTCCGTTTCCTACACTTCCCACAACTGCATCAAGACCGATGGTCTTAAACTCGTCCATAAACGGTTCCATTCCGATCCAGTGGTCGCCGAGGAACATCATTGCTTCTTTACCGCATTCATGCGTAATGTCTACCATCTCTTTTGCAAGCTTTGCCACTTCCCGTCTCTGGAAAGCCTGGAAATCCAGAAATTCTTTGGAAGGGATGCGGTAGGTATTGTTCATATACCCCTGATCGATGATATATTCCGGACGGAACTTATACCCTGCCTCTTTTTCAAACTGCTCAAGGATATACGGACTTACCGATGCGGAGTACCCGTACCAGTCCACATACTTCTCCCGTGCGAACTCGTCGAAGATCAGGGTGAACTGATGGAAAAACGTAGTGTAACGGATCACGTCGATATGCGGATTATCCGCAATAAACTTTCTCAGCCTCTCCATAGAATATTTGTGTGTCTTAGGCTGACGTACGTCAAAAGTGATCTGTTTTTCAAAATTTTTCCAGCCATTTGTCACTGCATTGTACATATGTACCGGATCCCACATAATATAGGCAAGGAAACTGACTGTATAATCATGAAATGCCTCCGCGCCGTGGATCGTAACATTTCCCGACACACTGTCATAACTCCACATCTCCGGTGAAACCACTTCGCCTGTAGTACGGTCAACTACTTCCCACCATCTTGTGATATCGTCATGGTCGTTCACCTTAAGCATATCCGGATACAGATGATCCATAAGATGCACGGACAGTTCACTGTTTACAGCCGTATAAAAGGGCGTCATGATGTACATCTGCTGGATCTCGTCCGGATTTGCCTTGGCCCATGCATTGTCCTTCCTTGTCGTATAATACGTAGAATATACTTTTGCATCCACGTTTTTCAGTTCTTCCGGATAGTCTGTTCCGTCGCAGTCACGGATCGCATCAGCCCCCCATCTCTCAAGTAATTCCAGAGTCTCAGGCACCACGTCTAAATCTGTCGGGATCGTTACCCTTCCCTTTGTATGCTCTTTCACCGCCATTCTCCTTTCTCATTAAATTTTCACTGATTTTTCTACATCATATTTGAAAACAGCTCCAACGTCAATCCGCACATTGCTCACATTTTTATAATTCTTGCGTATTGCGCTATCTCAGACATCCGTTTATAACATCTTTCAAAAAACATCCGATATCCTTCGCAGAAATAATTTCTGTATATCTCTGAACCGTCATCCCTGATCCGGTGCCGCCTGCATCCGCCTCTGCACAGGCTATACCATCTGCACGCCTCACATTCCGGGTCTGTCCTGTATGATTCTCTGACAAACTCTCTTCCATTTCGTGAGGACGTCATTTCCTCAATAGTATCTGTGTTGTAATTTCCAAGTCTGTATTTATCAAGGGCATAAAAGTCACAGGGATATGCGCTGCCGTCCGACTCCGCAACGCACTGCAGGCTGCATCTTCCGCGCTGTTCGCATGCCTCCGGCTCATATCCCATCAGTATCCCGATATAATTCTCAAACTGCCGGATAACAGGCGCCCTTCCTTTTTTCCAGTCTTTGTCCCAGAGCCGGAACAGTCTGATAAGGAATTCTCCGTACAGTTCAGGGGTCAGTGAGTATTCTCTTTTCCCCATCTCTTCTCCCAGAGGATCCAGGCATGCAATATACTGCTGATACTTCCACCCGTTCTGACGGTATTCGTACCAGATATCTTCAATATGCTCTGCCGTATGCGCATTCACTACAGTCAGGATATTGTATTCAATTCCATACTCATCCAGTTTTTTTATATTTTCACAGATTCTGTCATAAGTAGGATTTCCGGATGCGTCATGACGGTATCTGTCATGTACAGCCCTGATACCGTCGACAGATACCCCCACAAGGAAATCATACTTCCGAAACAGCCGGCACCACTCATCATTCAGCGCAAGCCCATTAGTCTGAATCGTATTTATCACACGGACACCGTTCCGGTTAAACCTCTCTTCCAGTTCCATCGCCTTTACATAGAAATCTGTTCCCCGCAGAGTAGGCTCTCCTCCCTGAAAAGCGAAACAGATCTCCCCGCCGGCCTGATGCATAGCCTTTCTGATCAGGTTCTTAAGCGTCTTCTCAGACATCATCCCATAAGAAGGTATACTCCGCTTCTCCATTTCATCACAGTAAAAACAGTAATCGCACCGCATATTGCACAGACCGGAAACCGGTTTGATCAAAATTGTATGTAATGGCATATTATCTCAAGTTATCTCCTTCTGTACATACACGAACGGCAGCGCTGTAAAAACGCTGCCTGTATCTGTATATTTATCACTTTCACAGTAGTAATATACACTTTTTTTCCTGAAAATGCAAACCCGGCACTCTCCTGAATTTACAGGTACAGCCATCTTCCATAATTCTTAATAAATTTTTACCCCCGGCTACTTGATAACACTATACCGGTATGACATAATATTTCTAACGGAAAAAGTTATGAGGAGGAAAAAAAATATGAAAAACAAAATCCGTAAAACACTTCTGCTCTTGTGTGCCATGATGCTCGCATTTGCTCTCACTGCATGCGGTGGTTCCAAGGATGATGACAACACTGACGACAACACTGCACAGACAGAGGATAACGCGGCTGCCGGGGACGACGCATCTGCGGACGATACTGCAGATGACAGTTCGGTATCGGGGAAATTTTCTTCCATTCAGGAGTTCATTGATTCCGATATGATGCAGGAAGAACTGGCATCCCAGATGGAATCTCTTGAAGGATCAGGGATGTCCATGGAACTCACGGCAGAAGATAACAAACTGATCTACAACTTCAAGATCGACGATCCTGATCTCTCTGCAGCAATGGACGCATCGGCTCTTGAATCCTCACTTGATTCTCAGGCTTCTACTTTTGAATCTGTTGCAGGAGTTCTGCCTACAGCGATTGATGTGGACAACCCTGTTGTAGTCGTACGTTATCTTGACAGCGACGGCAACGAGCTTGCTTCAAGAGAATTTACACCGTCTGACGACACCGCAGACGATACGGATGCACCTGCCGATGACGCAGCCGATACTGCCGAATAGATCATTTACAATATCATACAGTCAGAACTGTATATAACAATCAGGAACATAGGATTTCCCAAAGAACCGGGAGATCCTTTTTTTGGCGATATCGATTTTTCAAACTGTATATATCTAGTATTGACAGTCAGTACATGTGATGCTATACTGTACTTATCAAACAAGCACAGTATAAACAAAGGAGCAGAAAAATGAGTGAAGCATATATCTCTATCGACCACCTTTCAAAGAAATATGATAAAGGCTTTGTGTTAAAAGATGTCAATGCCGTTCTCCATAAAGGAGAAATCCTCGGTTTCCTCGGACCAAGCGGAGCCGGAAAGACCACTACGATCAAAATTCTGACCGGGCAGCTCTTGCCCACGTCGGGCACGGCGGAAATCCTCGGCATCGACTGCCGGAAGATCGATGAGTGCATCTATGAGCAGATCGGCATCGTCACAGATTCCAGCGGCGTATATGAACGGATGACCGTCTTTGACAACCTGAAATACTTTGCCCGTATCTTGAATGTACCTCTTAAAAATATCGATCCGCTCCTGAAGCGCATCGGTCTCTATGAACACAGGAAGAAACCGGCGTCAAAGCTCTCCAAAGGGCAGACCCAGAGACTGATCCTTGCAAGAGCGCTCCTGCATAAGCCGAAAGTCCTCTTTCTCGATGAGCCCACCAGCGGACTGGACCCGTCCACGGCCCTCGAAATCCACCGCATCTTAAAGGAGCTCAGAGATGAAGGCATGGCGATCTTCCTGACTACGCACAACATGGAAGAAGCCACAAAACTCTGCGATCATGTGGCTCTCTTAAACGAAGGTGTGATCGTGGAATACGGCACACCGGAGGAAATCTGCCTGAAGTACAACCGGATCAGGAAATACCGGGTGCAGCTCACCGACGGCACGAAACACGTTCTCCTGCAGAGTCCTGAGACTGCCGGACGCATCAGCTCATGGATGAACGAAGATAAGATTGAGACGCTCCACACCTGCGAGCCCACACTTGAAACCGTATTTTTAGAAGTAACAGGGAGGGAATTACAATGAATACTACAGTGAACAGTACAGCAAAATCTACAGAAAAGAAAAAAGCAGACGCCCCCAGGGCACTCACGCTCAAGCCCGTGCATATGCGGAAACTTGCCGCCATCATAGATGTGAAAGGGCGGGCGCTCTTCAGTAAAAACTTTATCATCATGCCCGTTTTCTCTCTGGGATTTACGTTTCTGATGCAGGTCATCTATGAGAAAGCCTCCGGAGGCATGGCAGCTATGAACGCCTACGCCCTTGCCATGGGAATGCTCATGAATGTCTCCATGATGGGCTTTTACTGCACTGCCGCGTCTCTGGCAGAAGAAAAAGAAAAAAATACGCTGCGAACCCTGATGACCTCTTCTGTCAACGGACTTGAGTTCTTCCTCGGAAGCCTCATCCCGATCGTACTGATGACCGAAGTCGTCAATGTACTCTGCGTCTTTATCGTGCATATGACCATGAGCCCGATGCAGTGGGCTGCTTACCTTGCTGTCACAACAACTGCTTCAGTCATCGCATCTGTAGGCGGGATGCTCCTTGGAATCTTTGCAAAGAATCAGGTGTCGGCAAGTACGCTCACTACTCCCGTCGTGCTTGTATTTATGATGATCCCTATGTTTACCGGTTTCAGCGAGACGCTCCAGAAGATCAGTATGTTCTTCTTTACCGGAATCGCGTTTGACGCCATTGCAAACATCTCAAAC
>DWWI01000021.1 GCA_019119745.1 Candidatus Mediterraneibacter gallistercoris
TCCGCACAGAATTGCAATAGCAATCCTCCTTCTCCTCTTCAGCCGTTCTCTCTTGCGGCGCATCCGCTCTTCACGGCTTATCGGCCTGCGCTGCTGCGTTCCCTTTTCCGGTCCCGGTGTCTGCCCTCTGCCGGACTGCATGTTTCTTCCTCTCTGGTCTTCCCCCTGATTCATCTTAAGTCACCTCTCAAATCATCCCTTTTTCGTATAAAATCCGCTTTTTTAAGCTTTAAACTGATTTTATGGTATCACCTGAAGAGGACTTTTGCAACTGCGGGCAGCAAGAAACGCCCGGTTTCCCGGACGTTCCTTCTGTTATGCCTTATGCTGTTCTGCTGTAAACCCGTTCAAACTGTATATTCACACGGAACAGATCACCATCCAGATACAGTTCGAACTTTCCTCCCTGCATCGTTGTAAGGCTCTTTGCGATAGACAAGCCCAGCCCGCTTCCTTCCGTGCTTCTCGAAATATCTCCCCTGATAAAACGCTCGGTCAGCTCATCCGCTGAAATATTCAGCTGCTGCTCGGATACATTTTTTAAAGAGAAATTAACTTTATCTTCCGTCAGTATAAGATCCGCATAAACCCTTGTCCCGGGCATTGCGTATTTTGCCGCATTTCCGAAAATATTCTCCAGAACCCGCCACATACGCCTGCCGTCCACATGGATGACTGCCGGTTCCTCAGGGAGATTAAGCACCATGGTCAGATTGCGCGCGGCAAATTTTTCTGCCATCTCTCCCTCAGTCTGCTGTACCAGCTCCCTCAGATCCATATCCATATATTCCAGCGTTATATTGCCGCTGCTTACCTTGGATGCCTCCACAACATCTTCTGTCAGTGTCTTGAGCCTCTGCGCCTTTGCCTCAAGAATGTCGAGATAACCCCGGATTTTTTCGTCATCAATATTAGAACGCTTCAGAATATCCACATAGTTGATGATCGAAGTCAGCGGAGTCTTGATATCGTGGGATACATTCGTGATCAGATCCGTTTTCAGTCTCTCGTTTCTCATGGCTTCATCCACGGCCTTATTAAGCCCGCTTCCGATATTATTGATCTTCTCCGCAATGTCCCGCTCTTCCCCGCGCAGCCATTTCAGATCGATACGGTATTCCAGGTTGCCGCCCGATATCTCTTCAATTCCTTTTCTGATCCTGCTCTTCGCAACCGCTCCGCACATCACTGCCCATATGACTGCCACATCCACAGCCACCGCCAGCACAAGAAACGGAACGTCCCTGAAAATGATTGCCAGCCACTGGATAAACATAAATCCCAGCACTGCGGCTGCGCTTTTCATCGTAATCGCCCGGGATTTCCACACCCTTCCGGCAGCCGTGATCAATGCACAGAGCAGACTTCCTTTCCAGAGAATCTTTGCCTTGATCCTCCGGATCAGACTCACATAGCCGGCAAAGAAACAGAGGAAAGTGAACAGACCGTAGAAGAATAATCCCGCCAGATCCGCCAGATTTATAGCTGCTGTAAACAATGTCGAATAGACTACCGGAACTGTATCGGCGCCATAATATTCAACTGCTGTCGACACCTCCGGGAAGCTGCTAAATGTGGTAACTGTTCCAATCATGACACACGTAACAAGTACCCACAGGCCAATCACCAGTCCAGCCGAAATTTCCGTCTTCCAATGGTCAAATACCGTCAGATGAAGATCTTCGCTTCCCGGCTTCTTTCCTGCCGTCACTGCAAGCCACACGGCCGATATGATGAAGAGTATGCCGCCTGCTATAAAGAGAATGAGCGCCCATCTCAAAAACGGTATGTTCTGGTTGTAATTTTCGCTACCCTCATAAAACTGATCCTGTATAGGGTATGAGGTATCTACCGATATAGCCAGGATGTTCTCCGAATTCCGGTTGGATTCATATGACCTTACCGTATCCCACTCACTGGATGCAGACAGATTCATATTTGTCTCAAAATCTTTCAGTCTGGGGTTGATGATCACATATTTTACAGAGTCTCCCGACTTCATCTCCTCGATATGTTTCCCGACATCCGCATAGTCCGCGTAGTCTGCCCTGTTTGTGAATACCTGCTTTTTCTCCTTGTCTACATATAGATAGGTAAAGTTTGTATTGCCTTCTTCCAGATACTCCCATCCGGACTGGTAAGTCGTATAATCATCAAATATACCGCTCAGCACAAAGCTCAGACGGTCATATATTTCAGTCAGATTTCCATTCAGCTCCGGCGTATTATTCACGACCTCAAGAAGATTTTTCCCTCCCACAGGCGCATACTCTTCCTCAAGAGCCGACCCGAAGTTCCAGCAGTCCGTATAAATCTCTTTTCCGTCGGAATCCACGATCCTTACGCTGCCGTTATACCCCTCTTCTGCAGTTTTGTTAGAAAGATTATTTAAAAATTGCGCCTGCGTATGATATTCGTCATCGAACTCAGCCATAAGCTGCCCGCTTTCAAAAAGGGCAAGAAAGTCATCAAAATAATAGTAATAGTAAGTTCCATCTACATTCCGGCATACGATAACATTTTCATCGTATAAATCTTCACCTGTAGAATTATAATCTTCGCTCCAGCTGATCAGGTGATCCAGTCTGTACATTAATTTCCCATTTTCAATACTGCCGCCCTGTCCGGGATCGGCATACGCCATAATATCAATTTCCTTGCCAGGATCATATGCTCCGTCTGTCTCCATCAGATTCTTTACCCGGAACATCCCGAAAGCTTCATACATAGCGCCTTCTACAGCCGAGTTGAAGTCCGGCGAATCCTCATAGGGCTCGTTTATCAGACTTGTAATCTGAGACGGATCGATCGTTCCCGCATATGTGGCAGCCACCCCCAGCGAGGTAATAAACGCCGCGCCGCTTATAACACCGACCAGCAGGAGGATCACTTTCGTCAGGGTCCTTCTATACCATTGCTTCATATATTTTCCTATATTCCTTTCTCAATCTTGTAACCGACTCCCCACACTACCTTCAGATATCTGGGGTCTTTGGGATTAATCTCAATCTTCTCTCTTATATGACGGATATGCACGGCAACCGTATTATCCGCACCGATGGCTTCTTCATTCCAGATTGATTCATAAATCTGACTGATAGAGAAGACACGGCCCTGATTCTTCATGAGCAGGAGCAGGATATTATACTCGATCGGAGTAAGTTTCACCGGCTCGCCGTCTACCGTCACTTCTTTTAAGTCATCATTGATCTTCAGGCCGCCCACCTCGTAGATCTTCTCCTTCTCTCCCTGTCCGGAACCGCCCAGCTGATTGTACCTTCTAAGCTGGGATTTCACTCTTGCTACAAGCTCCAGCGGACTAAACGGCTTCGTTACATAATCGTCCGCGCCTACGTTGAGCCCCAGTATTTTATCCGCGTCCTCTGACTTCGCCGAGAGAATAATGATCGGGATACTGTTCTTCTCCCGGATCTTAAGCGTGGCACGAATCCCGTCCAGACGCGGCATCATCACATCGATGATCAGCAGATTGATCTTCTCCTTCTCAAGGATGTTGAGCGCCTCGATCCCGTCGTACGCTTTCAGAATATGATATCCCTCCTGGGACAGATATATCTCAATTGCCTCCACAATTTCTTTGTCGTCGTCACACACAAGTATGTTGTACATTATGATCACCCCTTCGTCTCTCTTAAATACTCCGGCTCCTCCTCTTTGACTGAATCATGAGGAGTCCATCTATAGTATACATGATAAGATTGATTTTTTAAGAGGTGAGAATGAAAATCTTATGATTTCCTTAACTTAATAATAGATCGGAACGTTTCCTGTTTTACGAAACATTCCGATCTATATATGGTAAATCATATTTGTTATGTATTTAAAACATCCCTTTGAGCGCCGGATAGAATTTTCTGAATTTCTGGTACTTCTCCTCATACTTCTGTACCAGCTCCGCATCCGGCTCTTCAGTCTTCACGACTTTTACCAGCTTCTTCGCCGCCTCTTCTACCGAGGAATATACTCCGCATCCGACCGCGGCGAGAATCGCCGCGCCGTATCCCGGCCCTTCTTCGCTCTCAATGATATCCACTTTCATGTTCATCACATTGGCGATGATCTTACGCCACAGCGGACTCTTCGCTCCGCCGCCGCAGATCTTCGTTCTCTGCGGATTCACACCGATACTCCGCGCCACTTCAAGGGAATCTCTCAGGCCGAACGCCACGCCCTCGAGAACAGCAAGCGTCATATCCTCACGGGTTGTATCCATGCTCATTCCGATGAATGCAGCTCTCGCATCCGGATCATTATGCGGCGAACGTTCCCCCATCAGATACGGCAGATAGAATACATGGTTCTCGCCAAGTCCGGTAATACCCGACTGCTCTCCTGCATAATCTTTCGTCTTCAAGATTTCATCCATCCACCATTTATTGCAGGATGCCGCGCTGAGCATACATCCCATAAGGTGATAATTTCCATCCGCATGGGCAAATGAGTGAAGGGCGTTATGCTCATCCACACCGAACTTCTCGCTGGAAATAAAAAGTGTCCCTGATGTTCCAAGGGAAATATTGCAACCGCCGTCGCCTACTGTCGCAGTTCCGACAGCCGCCGCCGCGTTGTCCCCTGCTCCCGCAATCACCTTTACATCCGGGGATAAACCGAGCTCTTCCGCAACCTCCGGCTTCAGACAGCCAACCGGCTCCCAGCTTTCATATAGCTTTGGAAGCTGCTCTTCCGTAATACCGCAGATCTCCATCATTTCTGTTGACCAGCACTTGTGCTCTACATCAAGGAGCAGCATGCCTGATGCATCCGAATATTCCGTGCAGAAACTTCCCGACAGCTTATATGCCAGATAATCCTTCGGCAGCATGATCTTCACAATTCTGGAGAAATTATCTGGCTCGTTCTCTTTCATCCATAGAATTTTCGGGGCAGTGAATCCGGCAAAAGCGATATTTGCAGTGTATTTAGAAAGTTTTTCCTTTCCTATAGTATTATTCAGATACTCAACCTGTTTTCCCGTCCGGCCGTCATTCCACAAGATCGCCGGACGAATCACATTGTCATCCCGATCCAGCGCGACCAGTCCATGCATCTGCCCGCCGAAGCTGATGCCCTTTACCTGACTCTTATCACATTCTGCAGTGAGTTCCTTCAGACCTGCCATACTCTGCTCAAGCCAGTCCTCAGGCTTCTGCTCCGACCATCCCGGATGCGGAAAATAGAGCGGATATTCCTTTGATACAATCTTATGGATCTTCCCGTTCTCATCCATCAACAGAAGCTTGACTGCGGATGTGCCAAGATCCACGCCGATAAAAAACATGTTATTTCCTCCTTCCGGGACGTAGTCAATTTCAATTTTACTCCGTCCCCATTCAAAAACAGTCCTGTCCCTTTTTTCATATTGCGGTGTCCCCACTGTAATTTTGCACAAATCACATCCACAAATGCTTTGCATTATCGATAACAATTTGTACACTTTTCTACAGGGGACAGGGATATTTCAGAAAAGGGACAGGGCAAATCGTAATCCGGGACGTAGTAAAACCGGATTTTACTACGTCCCCGATAATTATCTCCACGGGTTCTCTGTCGGATATCTCACTCCTGCCGGCTGGTTATATCCTATCTCTTCTACCGGAACGCCAATATATTTGAATACTTCGAACAGTTCTTTTCCGTAATGCCCGAACGCAACAGCGCCGTGATGCGGATAGTTCTTCTCTATCAGCACGTGGCGGTAGAATCTTCCCATCTCCGGAATTGCGAATACGCCGATAGATCCGAAGGATCTGGATGCGACAGGAAGTATCTCTCCCTGTGCCACGTATGCGCGCAGTTTATTGTCCGATGTGCTCTGCAGACGGTAGAATGTAATATCGCCCGGTTTAATATCTCCTTCAAGTGTTCCCTGTGTCACTTCTTCCGGCAGTGAACGTGCCATGATGAGCTGATACTTCATTTCACAGGAAGTCAGTTTTCCTGACGCTGTATTTCCGCAGTGGAATCCCATAAATGTATCTTTCTGTGTGTACGGGAATCTGCCCTCAATACTCTCCTTATACATATCAGCCGGAACTGTATTGTTGATGTCCAGAAGTGTAACTGCGTCCTGGCTTACCACCGTTCCGATGAACTCACTTAAGCATCCGTAAATATCCACCTCGCAGGATACCGGAATTCCCTGAGCTGTCAGGCGGCTGTTCACATAACACGGAACGAATCCGAACTGTGTCTGAAATGCCGGCCAGCATTTTCCTGCAATCGCCACATATTTGCGGTAGCCTCTGTGATCCTCGATCCAGTCTTTCAGCGTCAGTTCATACTGAGCCAGTTTTGTAAGGATCTCCGGTTTCTTATTTCCCGCTCCGAGTTCTTCTTCCATCTCTTTTACAACAGCCGGGATTCTTTCATCACCTTCGTGCTTATTAAATGCCTCGAACAGATCCAGCTCGGAGTTCTCTTCAATCTCAACACCGATATTGTAAAGCTGCTGGATCGGTGCATTACACGCGAGGAAGTTAAGCGGTCTCGGGCCGAAGCTGATAATCTTCAGATTATTAAGACCTACGACAGCCCTTGCGATCGGCTCAAACTCATGGATCATATCAGCACATTCTTCAGCCGTGCCAACCGGATATTCCGGTATATATGCTTTTACATTGCGCAGTTTCAGGTTATAACTTGCATTGAGCATACCGCAGTACGCATCGCCGCGTCCCTGTACAAGATCGTTCTGTGTTTCCTCTGCTGCCGCCACAAACATTTTAGGGCCATCAAAATGTTTCGCAAGCAATGTTTCAGATATCTCCGGTCCGAAGTTTCCAAGGTATACGACAAGCGCATTACACCCTGCCTTTTTGATATCTTCAAGTGCCTGTACCATATGGATCTCACTCTCCACTATACAGATCGGGCACTCATAAACCGTACCTTTTCCGTATTTCTTCTCATACGCATCGATCAGCGCTTTTCTTCTGTTAACGGACAGGCTCTCCGGGAAACAGTCGCGGCTTACTGCGACAACTCCGATTTTCAGTTCTGGCATGTTGTTCATAGTTGATTCCTCTCTTTCTTTTTGCTGTCATTGCAGCATATTCTATTTGTTACAGGTTTCTTTATATGTTACCGTATGATAACAGTCTCTTCTATCAGTACGTCCGGTCCTATACTTCCAGATTCTCACCCTTCAGACCGCAGAACGCGCCTTCGATTCCGGCGTCCTCATGGGCAATCAGCCATTTGTTCACTGCTGTCAGCAGACGGTTCTCACCTTCATGCGCAGGAGCAAATGCGAGAGCCTCGTTAGTTCCTTTCGGCAGAACGATCACGCAGCGGAATCCCCCCTCCTGTGCGGAACACGGAGCATAATGAAGCGTTGTCGCATAAAGCTCGACTGCCGTTCCCGCAGGCACAAAGAACGCCTCAGCCTTTGATGTATCATAAGTGTCATCCTCTTCAATGTCCTGCTGACATCCAAGCATCAGGATCAGATCCGAAGCAGCTATATCAATCTCAGAACTTCTGTGATACTCCAGCGCATTCAGCTTATGATTGTCCCCGTTGCAGTACCCGATCTGAATCGGCAGCCCGCCAAAGCCTTTCCTGCATATATCCTCTGCTTCCGGCAGAACTTCCATCGCCTCCACGGACGGTACATAGACAACATCCTTCGGCAGCGGGGTATGTTCCATCTCTTTTAATATCTTCTCAAAAGAGAATTCCGTAACCACTTTTCCGTATTTGCCGAAGGATGCGTCCGTCAGATTCTGAATCTTCATGTTACGACCTCCTTACACTTTGATTTCTGCACATACCCCCGGCATATCTTACCGCGGTATGTGTCCATCACCTGTCTTATGAGGCCATTTTATCACCTTTATTACCTGTTATCGACCAAAAAATTAGCTATTTAATGCCCATTTCTTATCTTTTTACTTTCCATATTTATTAAAAAGTCCTTATTCTGACATACCACATCAGAATGAGGACTTTTTATTCTCTCTGTATTTACTTGGCAGCATACCATACTTTTTCTGAAAAGCTCTTGCCAGCGCCTTGCTTCCCGAAAATCCGTTTCTCATCGCAACTTCTGTAATACTGTACCTGCCGCTGTCCAGGTCCTTTACCGCAAATCCCAGGCGAATATTCTGCACATAGCTCTTAAATGTAACCCCTGCATATTTGCGGAACATTCGCGAAAGATAATTCGGCGAATAATCAAAGATCCGCGCCACCTCTTCAAGCGTCAGATCTGCCGTATAATTTTCTTTCATATAAGAAGTGATTGCGGACAGCCTGTTAAGATTTTTGTTCTTCCGCACAAAAGATTCGTCAACTTCCGTCAGCCGGTAATCTTTCACAAGCAGATACATGATCTGATAGAAAATACTTTTCATCTTCAGATCATAGCCACAGGCTTTTCTGCAATAAACTCCGTACAATTCTCTGACAAGCTCCATAAACCGCTCATCCCGCCTTCCCGGCTCGTGGGAAAACCATATAAACTGTTCCCCGGTGAAATAATTCTCAAACAGTTTCAACGGAATCTGGAGCACGATCGTCTCATTGGGAAGAGGAGAATCAACAGAATGCACTTCATTGGAATTGACAATCATAAAATTATCCGGGGCCAGATGCCATCTCCTGTCGTCAATATAAAACTCCAGTTCTCCCGAACACACTGCAAAGATCTCAATTGACCTGTGCCAGTGCTTCTCGCGATAATAGCTGCCGCCACTTCCTTCAAATATAAACAATTTAAACGGAAAGCCCGTTTCCGGAACAATAAGTTCATGTGAAAAGTCCATACCTGCCCCCAATACAAACTTTATCGATAATCTTTAACAATCATTATAGTTTTATTCCGTCCCTTTTTCAATATTTGGCATCCCGGTTTAAAATATGCCACATCCCATCCGGCAGGGTTCTTCAGCTAAGCTTCATCTGCACTTTTCATTGCGCTCAGGCATATATTGAAGTAAATATTTCAGTCTTACAGGAGTATTCCGGCTGGCTGTTATATTGATGAAAGGAGTCTTAAATGAGTATAAAAGGTCTTGACGTCAGCGAATTCCAGGGAGAGGTAGACTGGGAGCGGGTAAAAGCCGCAGGATATAAATTTGCAATGCTGAGAGCCGGATACGGCTACAATACTGTCGATAAGCAGTTTCGCAGAAATGCTTCTGAATGCAACCGGATCGGGCTGCCGATCGGCGCCTACTGGTTCTGTTACGCATTTTCACCGGAAAAAGCCGCGCAGGAGGCGGACGGATGTATCAGCACTGTTTCCGGATACTGTCTGGATTATCCGGTCTGCTATGATATCGAGCAGGCGTCTGCGGATTATATAGAAAACCAGGGGGTTTCCTTTACTCCTGCGCTTGCCCGGAGTGTCGTTACCAGTTTCTGCAACCGGATAGAATCAAAAGGCTATTATGCCATGTTTTATACAAACCGCAATTTCCTTGACACATATCTGGGAACCGATCTGACAAAACGATATGCGTACTGGTACGCACGCTATACAGATCAGTTTGACGGAACAGACTGCGGTATCTGGCAGTATACGAATACCGGCAGCGTCCCCGGCATCAGCGGTAATGTAGATCTGGATCTGGGATATGTAGACTATCCGTCAGTCATAAAAGACGCCGGTCTGAATCATCTCTCCGGAAGTTCCCCTGCCCCGCCGTCTCCTCAGTATATCACCTATGTAATCCAGCCGGGAGATACGCTCAGCGGAATCGCCCGGCGCTACAAAACGACAGTAAATGTTCTTACACAGCTCAACGGCATCTCTAATCCGGATAAAATCTATGCAGGAAATACAATCCGGATTCCGGAAACCGGTACCGGAAGCGGCCCTTCCGCACAGTACTATACAATACGGGCGGGTGATACACTCAGCGGAATCGCGAAAAAATTCGGAACAACCGTCAGTGCGCTGACACGGTTGAATGGTATCTCCGATCCTGATAAGATCTACGCAGGCGACAAAATACGCGTAAAATGAATTAAGATTTTCATAAGGTTTTTTCTTTTTCTTTTAGAGTTTAAACATACTTTGGACACAATTTCTGTCTATACTATGAATCAGATAGTTGATAAAACAACTATCTCCCCCCTCATAAAGTATTGACATCCCGGGGGACCGGGATGTCGCACTTTACTCTCATTCCTTTAGATAACTATAAAACCAGGAAACCCGTTAACCCTTGTGGTTAGCGGGTTTTCGCCGTTCAAGGCTCTCCGCTTTGAGCGTTTGGGGCACCTTTCGGGCACCCTTTTGTTATCCTGTGGGATGTTGCGGTGATAGATAGTTGTTTGTAGAGTTACTATATGATCTTTTTATAGAGTTCTTCCAGTTTATTCATTTCTGATTTTGCCTTATCGTTCGTGACATGCGTGTAAATATCCAACGTGATCGCTACAGAAGAATGACCGAGATACTTCTGGACTGTCTTTGCTTCAATCCCTGCTTCAAAACATCTTGTCGCAAACGTATGACGGAGCACATGAGGGTAAATGTGTTCCATCAAAACAAAATCCTTTCTGCCTTTCTCAGCCTGCTTCTGACGATCTTTGTTGATCGCATTTATGATCCAGTTAAGTGCAGACTGAAAAGCATGCTCTGACACTGGCTTTCCGTTTCTGCTGACAAACACGAGATCTTCAAATCCCTTTAACGGCTCCCATGCATCGGATGCGATCTGCATTTCTTTTTTCTGCGTTCTCTGCTTTCTCAATGCCTTGTATACGCTTTCCTGCATCGGGATCACGCGCTTTCCGCTCTCTGTCTTTGGAGTCTGGTACTTGAAAACATATTTTCCGGTTGACAGGTCTTTGATGTATACCAGAGTTTTATTGATCGTAATCTCTCGTTTCTTAAAATTCAAATCCGAGTCTGTCAATCCAAGAAGTTCTCCGGCGCGCATCCCTGTGCCTAATGCAATTATGATCAGATTTTCGTATAGTCTGCCCTTTGCATATCTCAGCACATCGCTTTGT
>DWWI01000022.1 GCA_019119745.1 Candidatus Mediterraneibacter gallistercoris
TAGATCGCGCCGAACCGGCATTTCTCTATGCAGGCGCCGCATTTTAAGCACTTCTCGGAGTCAATCATATGCACTTCTCTTACCGATCCTATGATCGCATCCGCCGGACAGGTTCTCGCGCAGAGTGTACAGCCTTTACATTTATCCGGATCGATCTTAAACTGCAGCAGATCTTTACAGACCCCTGCCGGACATTTCTTATCAACAATATGGGCGATATATTCATCCCTGAAATAACGCAGTGTGGAGAGCACCGGATTGGGCGCTGTCTGGCCGAGGGCGCACAGCGAACTGGACTGCAGGTGATAACAGAGCTCTTCCAGCTTATCCAGATCTTCCATGGTCGCCTGACCTTTTGTGATTTTCTCAAGAATTTCCAGCATCCGTCTCGTACCGATCCGGCAGGGCGTACATTTGCCGCAGGACTCATCCACGGTAAATTCGAGGAAGAACTTGGCGATGTCCACCATACAGGTATCCTCATCCATGATGATCAGTCCGCCGGAGCCCATCATGGATCCGATCTTTTTCAGGTTGTCATAATCGATAGGCACATCCAGATGCTCCGCTGGGATACATCCGCCGGACGGCCCTCCGGTCTGGGCAGCCTTGAACTTCTTACCGTTAGGGATACCGCCGCCGATTTCCTCCACGATCTCCCGTAGCGTCGTCCCCATGGGGACTTCCACAAGTCCGGTGTTGTGGATCTTGCCGCCTAGAGCAAATACTTTCGTCCCTTTTGAGTTTTCCGTTCCCATAGATGCAAACCATTCCGGACCGTTTACGATGATCTGCGGAATATTTGCAAATGTTTCCACATTATTTAAGATTGTCGGCTTCTGGAAAAGGCCTTTAAGTGCCGGGAACGGCGGACGGGGGCGGGGCTCGCCTCTGTTGCCTTCGATAGACGTCATGAGCGCGGTCTCCTCTCCGCAGACAAATGCTCCGGCCCCGAGCCTTAGTTCTATATCAAAGTTAAAACCGCTGTCAAATATATTCTCCCCGAGCAGTCCGTATTCCCGTGCCTGGCTTATGGCGATTTCAAGACGCTTCACCGCGATCGGATACTCGGCGCGCACGTAGATATATCCCTGCGACGCCCCGATCGCATATCCTGCGATAGCCATTGCCTCCAGCACTGCATGAGGATCACCTTCAAGGATGGAACGATCCATGAATGCCCCGGGGTCTCCTTCATCTGCATTACAGCAGACATATTTCTGATCCGCTTCATTTGCCGCGGCAAACTTCCACTTTAAACCCGTGGGGAACCCGGCTCCTCCTCTTCCTCTTAAACCGCTGTCCAGAAGAATCTGGATCACATCCTCCGGCGTCTTCTCAGTGAGCACGATGCCAAGCGCCTCATAACCGCCGGTTCCGATGTATTCTTCAATATTTTCCGGATTGATCACACCGCAGTTTCTCAACGCCACTCTGTGCTGTTTCTTATAAAAATTCGTTTCATTGAGCGGGATGATCTTGTCTGTCTTCGTCGTCTCATCATAGAGCAGACGCGTGACAACTCTTCCCTTTAATAAATGTTCGGAGACGATCTCGGGAATATCTTCCTCCTGAACCATAGAGTAAAAAGTTCCTTCCGGATATACGATCATGATGGGGCCGAGGGCGCACAGTCCGAAACAACCGGTCTTGACAACACCGACTTCTTCAGACAGCCCGTTGGCCGCGATTTCTTTTTCCAGTCTCTCACGGATACGCTGGCTTCCGGACGAGGTGCATCCGGTTCCGCCGCAGACGAGTACATGTGAACGATACATATTTTCAAACCTCCTTTTCTCTGTGTTCCGCCTGTTTTCTACAGACTGTTCTGCGCCGCGCCCAGAGTGTATTTCGTCACTATCTGTCCGCCGATCAGATGGAGACGCAGCACCTCCAGAGTCTTCTCGGGAGTCATCTTCACATAAGTCACTTTTTCTTTTCCCGGTTCCATCACTTCTACGATAGGTTCATACTGGCACAGCCCGATGCATCCGGTCTGTGTCACGCAGATTTTTTCGCTTAAATTCTGTTCCTGAACCGCGTCGGAAAGCGCGGTCAGGACCGGGCGTGCCCCGCTTGCGATTCCGCAGGTAGCCATTCCCACGACCACACGGATCTGGTTTTCATTTTCAGCGCGCACTCCGACTTTTCCCTGCATTTTGGCGCGGATTGCGCGTAATTCTTCAAGAGATTTCATATGATTCCTCCTCGTCCTGTTTTTAAATATCAGCTCCGCCGTCTGTCTCCTGTTTGTTATTATCCAGATACTCCCAGATAAACAGCGATACCTCGGGCTCCATAAATGAAATTTCATCGCCCAGCATCTCTCTCATTTCCCGGGTATCCAGCGAAAAACTCTTATCATCATATTCATAGGTATACTTGAAATCAATCTGCTCGTTGAATACGACCAGTGTATGTATGGTAGAACTGATATCCCCCAGCGGCATCCTGTCAATATGGGATAAGATGAATACTGCTTTAACAATTGTTCCTATTCCTTTTTCCGAATCAATCCTGAATGTTCCTCCCGTGCTCTCCGCTGCCTGCTTAAAAAACGGAAGCCCGAGGCCTACGATCCTTGTTGTTCTTGTTGTAAAAAACGGGTCCTGTGCGCGTTTTACCTGATCTGTCGTCATCCCGCATCCGTCGTCCCTGATAATGACAGTCAGCGTATCTTCTTTCGTCTTCACGGACACTGTGATCTCGATCAGTGCCGCCTTTGCCCGCACAGAATTCTCGGCAACATCCAGTATATTCAGAGATATTTCCGGCATCATGGCTTTATTCGTACTTCGCCAGGATGCCGTCTATGTCGTCCACAGTCAGACGTCCGTAGACTTCATCATTGATCATCATAACCGGCGCGAGTCCGCAGGCTCCCACGCAGCGGCATGCATCCAGCGAGAACTTACCGTCCGGAGTACACTGTCCGCCCTCAATGCCCAGCTTCTCCATCAGAGCATTATAGATATCTCCGGAACCTTTCACATAACATGCTGTTCCGAGACAGACAGAGATCCTGTACCTGCCCTTGGGATTCAACGTAAACTGTGAATAAAATGTAGTGACTCCGTATATCTTTTCCAGTGGAATACCGGTCTGATCCGAGATCATCTTCTGCACTTCATATGGAAGATACCCGTATATGTCCTGTGCTTTCTGCAGGATCGGCATAAGAGCTCCCTTTTCGTCCCGAAGCTCATTGATCACTTTCGCGAGAGCCTCCTCCTGCTCTTTCGTTCCGGAAAACGGAACGGTACCTTTCTTATCTGCCATTCTTCAACCTCCAATTCTGTTTCAGTAACAATTCGAGCGTCAGGGATGAACGTACCGGACTGTTACCCGTTTTGTGCTCATTACAACAATAATATCATACGATATCCCAATACGCCACTTAAAAGTAAGAAAATTTCGTCTATATTATATATATAAATTATTTTCCTGAATATTTATACAATATCTGTAATTAGTCATTACTGTTTATACAATTATTGCTTTTTAAATATTCAAATGTTATACTGACTGAAACGGTAAAAGTTCGATTTCTATTCTTTGAGGAGGGCTTATGACGATCAGAGATATGCAGAGAGTCCTTGATGCACAGTTTCTATATGGAGAGGAACTTGCCGATCTGGATGTACAATTCGTTTTTTCAGCGGATATGATGAGCGACGTCCTTGCATACTGCGGGAAATGTTCCGTCCTCATCACCGGTCTTTGCAATCCGCAGGTTGTGCGTACAGCCGAGATGCTCGATATCTGCTGCATTATCTTCGTACGCGGCAAGATGCCGGATGAGAATATGCTGGCACTGGCAAGAGGAAAGTCTATCGCTGTTCTTGCCACGGAGCATTATATGTTCACCACCTGCGGCATCCTGTACGAGAACGGACTCAGAGGAGGTGCCTGAATGGGAGATCAGCTCATCTTTACTTATGTCATCGACGGAAATGATTTTACCCGCGCGGGCGAGGCCAGCAGCTCAGTCAAAAACAAATTGAAAATGCTTGGAGTCGGCAGCGACGTTATCCGGAAGACTGCCATTGCCATGTATGAGGGGGAGATCAATATGGTCATCCACGCAGACGGCGGCACGATCACAGTCACAATATCGGACACGGACATTACCATGGTTCTCGCGGATACAGGCCCCGGTATTCCTGATATCGATCAGGCCATGCAGGAGGGATTCTCCACTGCCCGTGAAGAAGTGCGTTCTCTCGGCTTCGGGGCGGGAATGGGACTTCCGAATATGAAGCGGTATTCCGACGAGATGCATATCGATACTGTGGTAGGACAGGGAACAACGATCACCATGAAAGTCAATCTGTAAAGGGGGAACTGCCTGTGGGTGCAAACAAATTTATTCGTTCCGTACGGCTTCGGGAATCTGTCTGTCAGGGATGCATCAACTGTATCAAATACTGCCCTACTCAGGCAATCCGGGTACATAACGGAAAAGCACATATCATAGACAAGTTCTGCATCGACTGCGGCAGGTGTATCCGCTACTGCCCCCATCATGCCAAGATTCCGGTCTATGATCCGCTTTCCGTTATTAATAATTTCAAATATACGGTTGCCCTTCCGGCTCCTTCTCTTTATGCGCAGTACAATAATCTGACCAACGTGGACATTGTGTTAAACGCCCTGCTGAAACTGGGATTCGACGATGTATACGAAGTGAGCGCGGCTGCAGAACTGGTGTCCGAGGCTTCCAGAGCATATATCAGGCAGCACATGGACGAGGCCCCATTCATCAGTTCCGCCTGTCCTTCCGTGATCCGTCTGATCCGGGTGAAATTCCCCGCACTCATCTCCCGGCTTCTGCCTATCAAGGCGCCGGTGGAAGTGGCGGCAGAGATCGCACGGGCACGGGCGATAAAGAAGACCGGACTGAAACCGGAAGAGATCGGCATTATTTTCATCTCTCCCTGCCCGTCCAAAGTATCTTACGCAAAAGCTCCTCTCGGGATTGAGAAAAGCAGCATCGACAATGTGGTGGCGATCAAAGATGTATATCCGCTCCTGCTGCCCCATATGAAACATGACGAAAGCCAGTTAAAGCCGCTGTCCCACTCCGGGCGCATCGGCATCGGCTGGAGCAATGCAGGGGGCGAGGCAGGCGGTCTGCTCGCCGACAGCTACCTTGCGGCGGACGGCATTGTAAATATTTTGCGTGTACTGGAGGAGCTTGAAGACGAGAAACTTCACGGGCTCACATTCGTAGAACTGAACGCCTGCAGCGGCGGCTGTGTCGGCGGCACGCTCACTGTGGAGAACGCTTACATCGCCATGGCAAAGACAAAACGCCTGACGAAATATCAGCCGGTGTCAAAAAGCCATCTGGATGATACCACGGAGATCCGGAATATGTACTGGGCGGATGATATCGAATATGAGCCGGTCTTCCGCCTTGGAAATACATTCAAAGAGAGCCTGAAAATGATGAGCGACGTGGAGAAACTGACAGCCCGATTCCCGGGACTTGACTGCGGTTCCTGCGGCGCTCCCACATGCCAGACGCTGGCCGAGGATATCGTGCGCGGGGAAGCAACGCCCAACGACTGCATCTACGTTCTACGCTCAAATATCGCGGACCTGTCCCAGAAGATCGAGTCACTGACACAGGGAGATAAATCAGGAAAACCGTTATCTGAAAAGGAAAAAGAAATGCTTCATAAATATATCAAAGAACTGACCACGGATCTTGCCTCATTCGGGGTGCCGGGAAACTTCCGGCGACCGTGACCAGGTCCGCTGACGATGACGGCTGAACGATGACAGCTTGAACTGTCAGATAGATTCTGAAAAGAAGGAGAATCAATGAATATGAAATTACAGA
Source organism: Candidatus Mediterraneibacter gallistercoris (assembly GCA_019119745.1). The sequence continues at coordinate 5,849 of DWWI01000022.1, forward strand.
CTGTACTGGAACTGCCGGAATGCAGAGTTCTTGTAAAAGGTAATCCGGAACGTGAAATATCAAAGGTATTCTGCTGCGATCTCTTAAGCATCGCTATGGGGAAGGCCCCCGCCGGCAGCGTCTGGGTAACTGTTATGGGAAACAAGAACACCCTCGCCGTAGCCACCCTTGCGGATGTGGCATGCATCGTGCTGGCAGAGGGCATCGGGATGGATGAAGGAACTCTGGCGAAAGCGGAAGAGGAAGGAATCGCCATACTCTCAACAGAACTTCCGGTATTTGATATCGGCCTCGAAATCTACGAAGCAGGTGCATCATGATCCCGCTCTATTATGACCTGCATATCCACTCCTGCCTTTCTCCCTGCGGGGACGATGATATGACGCCTGCCAATCTGGTCGGCATGGCGGCGGTCAAAGGGCTTGACGTGATCGCTCTCACAGACCATAATTCCTGCAGGAACTGTCCTGCTGCCATGTACCACGGAGAAAAGTACGGCGTGACCGTGATCCCCGGCATGGAACTCACAACTCGGGAAGAGGTTCATGTGATCTGCCTGTTTCCCTCGCTGGAAGACGCCCTTACATTTGACGCTCTTGTATATAAAAAACTGATGCCCGTTCCCAATCGGGAGGATATCTTCGGCAGGCAGCAGATCATGAACGAAGTCGATAAAGTGACAGATACGGTGGAGAATCTTCTCATCAACGCCACTTCCATCTCTTTTGACGATGTGTTCCCGCTGGTAGAATCCTTTCACGGGATTGCATATCCGGCTCATGTGGATAAGACTTCCACGAGCCTGATCTCAAACCTGGGTTTCGTCCCGCCCGGAAGTTCGTTTTCCTGCGCGGAGTTCAATGACTTTAAAAATCTGCATCGGATCAGGCGGGAGCACCCGTATTTTGAAAAATGCAATGTGATCTGCTGTTCCGACGCCCATTATCTGGAAGATATCCATGAACCGGAGTATCTGCTGTATGCAGAGTCGGGAGCAATCCCCGACATACTGGATGTATTGATAAAGCGCAGAAGATAACCTCTCTCCTGCGCTTCTGTATATCGGATCCTTTATTCATTTAAACCGGTAGCCCACCCCCACTTCTGTAATGATATGCTGCGGCTGGGACGGATTCTTCTCGATTTTTCTTCGAAGAGTCGCCATGAACACCCGCAGGGTTCCCGCCTCCACTCCTTCCGCATATCCCCACACTTCTTTTAAGATATAATGGTGGGTCAGGACTTTCCCTCTGTTCGCGATCAGAAGAAGCAGGATCTTATATTCGATCGGGGTGAGATGGACTTCCTTTCCGTTCACCTCCACGCGCCTCTTCTCATAGTCCACCATCAGGCCGCCGTCCAGAAAACACGAATCCTGATCCGCCGCCCGGTTTTCCTTTTTTCTTAAAGCAGCGCGGATCCTTGCCAGAAGCTCCCCCATATAAAACGGTTTTGTGACATAGTCGTCCGCTCCTGCATCCAACAGGCGTATCTTCTCCGGTTCCTCCTGCCTTGCCGACACGACGATAATCGGAGTAAAAGCAATCTCACGGATGTTTCTGACCACGTCAAGGCCATCGCCGTCCGGCAATCCCAAATCCAGTATCACCAGATCCGGTCGGTTGGCATAGAAGAGGCTTAACGCTTCTTTTACTGTCTTTGCCGTCCAGAACGTATAGTTTTCTTCTTTCAGGCTCATTGATATAAAATGAATAATGTATTTGTCATCCTCAACGATCAGTATGGTCTGCTTCTCTTCCATCCCAGTCTGTTCCCCGTATTCTTCCTCCATTCCGACAGGCTGTCCCGCAGGCTGTGCGCTCAGCCAAAAGACAAATCTGGCACCGCCCTCCGGCCGGTTCTCCGCACAGATCTCTCCTCCATGGGCCTTTACGACTTCTCTGCATATAGCAAGTCCCAGTCCCATTCCATGCTTCTGGTCGGGTCCCCGGCCTGCAAGAGAGACAAATTCTCCGAAGATCGTCTCCTCCTGTCCCGGCTCGATCCCCGGCCCGTTATCCTCTACAACAAAGTACACCCTGCCGTCCTGATATGACACATTCAGCCGGATCACCCCGTTTTCTTTCGTATGTTTTACCGCATTGTCCAGCAGGTTTACCAGTACCTGAACGATAAGCCTTGCGTCCACATCCGCAATCAGCACTTCTTCGGGTACTGAATCCTTAAACTTCCTGTGTTCCCTGAGCCCACTCACATGACTCTCCGCTTCATAGACAAGATCTTCCACTACTTCTTCTCTCCTGCTGATAAAACCTGTGCCGCTCTCGATCTTCGTCATGCTCAAGATATTCTCCATAGTGCGGGTCAGCCACATGCTCTGTTCCCGGATGTCCCTTACAAGTTCGTCCTGCTCTTCAGGCTCCGTCACATGGCGCTGTATAATCAGATCACAGTCCCCTATGATCCCCGTCAGCGGTGTCCGGAAGTCGTGGGAAATACTGCGCAGCATACTGCTTTTCAAGTGTTCCCTCTCCACCTGAAGCTTCGTCTTCTCCTGTTTTTCATAGATCCGCTCGCGGTCGAGGGCAATTCCCATCTGCCCTGCCACCGCGCGTATGAAGATTTCCTGCTCCGCGCTGATCCCACGGTCTCTCGTAAAGATAACAATCTCTCCCGAATTGCAGGTAATGCCGCCAATCGGGAACAGAAGGGCACCCTCTGTGCCCGGCTGGTCATCCCTGCCGCGTTCATCCAGCCTGACGGCAGCATCATAGCCGGTATTTTCTTTGATATAAGAAAGCCCGAGAGCCGTGATCTGTTCCGTTCCCGTGACATTGATGAAACGTTCCGAGAGTTCCGACATGCGCCGGGCCGTCCTCTCATTTTCTTCCGCGATTTCTACCTGTCTGCGGAAACGTGCCGTCATAGCCGACGAGATAAACGATATGATTAGGAAAAAGATCATCAGCGCCACATCGTCCGGATTCATGATTGCAAATGTATGGACCGGTACGGTGAAGAAATAATTGAAAATCAGCACACTCGCCACCGCGCCGATCACACCGTACTCATATCCCGCCGTAAAGGCGCCGGTCAGAATCACACCGATCAGCAGGACCATGAGGATATTTTCTTTCATAACACCGGCGCGGTTCAGATACAAACCGATAAGACCTGCCACCAGTACAATCGCCGCCGTCCGTCCCAGATAGATAAACCGCTCTCTGTACATGATCTTCTTTATCCATCCGTTTATCTTTTCCATCTGTCCCATTCTCCCCGTACGATACTTTTTCTCCATCTGATATTATCACTTTGATGCAGATTTGACAATGCGCTTCTTTGCCGCACAATGGAGAGCATTTCAACCTCACTCATAAGTTCTATTTAAATCCTTTTTTAAAAACAGCCCCTCAGGGAATTTACCCCGAGAGGCTGTTTTGCGTCTTAGATTATATATAATTTTACTTGCTTAAACAGCTCTCTTTTCCTGCTCTTCCTTTATCCGGTCGATATATGCATACGTCTTTCTAACAATTCCGGCTTTTTCTTCACGGCTGCGTTTAATAAAACCGTCCACTTTGCGCATTACCCATAATCCGTATGTTCCACCTGCAATCATGAGCAGGAATAATAACAAATCTTTCAACATATTGATCACCCTCTTTTCTTATCTTTATCATAATCTTTCTCATATTAAGAGAGTGATAATATCCACCGTACAATTGTTTAGATTTTGTTTAGATGCATCTTCATTCAGCAGTTTCCCGTATATACATATTTCAAATACTTCCCTGCCGCATCTCGAAGCTGCTATACCTCTTTCACATCCGTGCCCTTCCGGTCCGTCATCCTGTATCTCGGGAAAAACCTTGTCACATTGAGTACAATTTCGAAACTCACGGATACAATCGAATCCAGCGCAAGAGCTGTCACTATTCCGTAATTATCACAGATGATTTCTTCTTTTTCATTCTTTCTCACTATGCATCTGCCGTACTGATTTTCCGTTAATCTTCAGTAATATAGACAAACCGTGCAAACGACTGCTGTCCCCCTGCTTTCCCAACCATCTACTGCTGTTCGAGAGACCATCGTTTCGTGATCTAGACTTTTATCCCGCTCTCCCACTGTTCCCGCAGGGATATCTCTTGCTTCCCCCTTCCGACAGAGCATCCACGCGAACTCTGTGGCATAACCCGCCTGAAATTCTACCTGAGACGCACGGAACCGACAGAATTTTCCCTTTGACCCGCTGCCCGGGGAAATATGGAAATAGTCCGCATACATCACGGAATGGGTAGAAACCACAATCACCGTATCCGGCTCCGGTCCGATCCAGTGAAGTATAGAACATCTGCTGTACTTCTTCCTTGCTCTCCGCTCCCGCCCATACTGGCACTTTCGTAGCAAATAGGAAACTCTCCCTCGGGTAACGATCGACCAGCGCGACTTTTGCTGCCTTTTCCGACTCTCCGTCATTATAGCCGTATGCTGTGCCAAAATATCGAAATCCTGCTTCCATAAAGCGGTCTGCTATTTCTTTTGTCTTCTCAATATCTATCACATCGCCGTCCATGGAAAGCCGCATCAGTCCGAATCCAGACTTGGGTCTCCCGGCTTTTCCCCGCCGCCAGTACAAAAAACAAGGCAACAGTTTCGGCAACTGCTGCCCTGTATCAGGTCTTGTTTATTTTCTTCCCATCGCTTTTACTTCTTCAAATTCTCTCCCGATTTCCTCTGACGGCTTCGGTGATAACAGTGATACCACTACAATGCACAGGCAGGAGAAGATAAATGCCGGGAGCAGTTCGTAGATATCCCAGATGCCGCCCAGCGGACGCACAAGCAGGTTCCACACGAATACCATTCCGGCACCGCCGAGCATACCGGCAATCGCACCGGCTCTTGTGGTTCTCTTCCAGAACAGGCTGAAGAGCATCAGCGGTCCGAATGTTGCGCCGAATCCGGCCCATGCAAAGCTGACGATCGTAAAGATAACGCTGTTCTCATCCAATGCAATGATGATCGCTATAACTGCGATCAGGAGCAGCGTCAGTCTGGAGATATTGAGCACTTCACGGTCAGAAGCCTTCTTGCGGAACAGCCCCTGATAGATATTCTTTGCAAATGCGGACGCTGCGATAAGCAGATACGAATCAGAAGAACTGATCGTCGCCGCAAGAATCCCGGCCATCACAAAACCTGCGATCAGCGGAGGAAGCAGATTTGTTGACAGAAGGATGAACACGTTCTCCGCGTCTGCCGAGGTCGTCAGCGCCGTCGGATAGAGGGCGCGCCCCATTACACCGATAAATACAGCAATCGTAAGCGAGATCAGCACCCATACCGTCGCAATACGGCGGGAGCGGGTGAGCTCGTCTTCATGACGGATCGCCATAAATCTCAGAAGGACCTGCGGAACTCCGAAGTATCCGAGTCCCCATGCCAGCATGGATACGACAGAAATAATCCCGTAAGGAGCAGCCTCCCCGAACAGCGGGACCCCGTTTGCCGCCTGCTGTACACCGTCTACAGTCTGAGGCGTTGCCATGCCGAAGAATTCAAGGAATCCCGGAATGTCTTTCACATTGTCGATCACCGCACCGAGGCCGCCTGCCGCATAAGTTCCCACGAGCACGATCACGCCCAGCGCAATGATCATTACGATGGCCTGCATAAA
>DWWI01000205.1 GCA_019119745.1 Candidatus Mediterraneibacter gallistercoris
GTGCTTTGTAGTATAGCTTCTCGCTTTCAGTATAGAGCAAAAGACAGAGGAAGTCGAAACTTTCATTACTATTTGTGCCGCCAACTGAAAGGCGGCGGAATGGAGATTTATATGAACTTGAACCAGTTACATTATTTTGTAAAACTTGCCCAGATTGAGCATTATACCAGAGCTGCGGAGGAACTCAATATCTCCCAGCCCTCCCTGAGTCACGCCATCGGCATGCTTGAGAGTGAACTGGGAACAAAGCTGTTTGAAAAGAGAGGGCGTAATGTAGTGTTGACCAGATATGGGAGTTTTTTCAGGGAATATGCAGAACAGGCGTTAAAGACCCTGGATACAGGGGTCAGAAAAGTGAGAGCGCTGACCGGCCAGATAGAGGGAGTGGTCGAACTTGCCTATATCTATACACTGGGAAGTGAATTTGTCCCGCAGCTTGTAAGCGATTTTATACACACATATGAAGAACTGAATGTAAAATTCCGTTTTACGGTAGGTAATACGTCCGAAGTGGTACAGGGGCTGAAGGATGAAAAATATGATATTGGTTTCTGCTCTATGGCGGAAAAGGAGTCCGGTATACAGTTCACACCGGTCGGAACGGAAAATCTGGTCGTGGTCGTGCCGAAAGGACATCCGCTGTCTTATTCCGAATCAGTTGATCTGGAACAGGCAGCTGCATATCCGCAGATATTCTATACACCGAACAGCGGCCTGCGCCCTGTAGTGGACAGGATGTTCGAGCGGCTTAAGATAAAGCCGGATATCGCGTATGAGATCGAGGAGGACGGATCCATGGCGGGGCTTGTGTCCCGGAATTTCGGGATCGCGGTGATGCCGGAGATTCCTGTACTGAAGATGCTGGATGTGGATGTGCTCAGAATACGGAACCAGCATGAAAAACGGTATGTCTATATGGCGAGGAACAAGGAACAGTATGAGCCCCCGATCGTACGGCGGTTTGAGGAGTACGTGAAACGACGGGGGCTTTGACAGTCAGATATTTGATCCTTCCTTTAGTATAAAAGAGATAAAATTGCGTACGGCGGGGATCTGGTAACGGTTTTTAATATATGCCATATATACGGTATGACGCAGGTTGACGTCTGTCAGACGGAGCTTTTCCAACGGAAAATGGTCCAGGATATCCACGTCCGCAACAAGAGCGATTCCGAAATTCTCTGCAACCAGCGATGCGATCGCATTCTCATCCGGTGATTCACAGATGATATCGGGATTTACGGAATAGGACGAATAGATCCGGTTTGTAAAACCGCCCAGACCTGATGTCCTGTCATATCCCATAACCGGATATCTCTCCAGATCCCGGAGAACCGGATCGGGTTTTCCGGCAAGCGGGTGCCCCAGAGGGGTGATCAGGATCATTTCCTGATTCAGAATGGGGACGAACTGGATATCAGGTTCATTTTCCACATAGGATCCGAAAATAACGTCATACTGGCCTGCCTTCAGCCCGTTTACCATTTCACGGGTGTAAGTCTGGTGAAAACTGAAGCTGATCTGTTTATTTTTTCCCTTTTTAAGGAACTGTCTTACTGTATGGGGAATGTACTGTGCGGCAAGTGGAAATACATAGGCGATGTCTACATGTCCGGCGTTCCCGGACAGTTTCTCCATCTGTCTTTCTGCAACTTTTACATCATTCAGAATCCTGTCCGCATGTTCCAGAAAGATCTTGCCGTATTTTGTGAGTGAAACAGTACGTCCTTTACGCTCAAACAAGATGATACCGAGTTCATCCTCCAGATTGGCAATGGCCCGGCTCAGGGACGGCTGGGAAATGTTCAGCTTTGAAGCTGCCAGATGGTAGTTCTGGCACTGTGCGACAGTATGAAAATAGAGAATCTGATTTAAAGTCATGTCTGCCTCCTTTTTGTTGATTATAACATAAAACGATAGCTTTAAGCTATTAAAAAATATAAAAAGATGTATTGGAACTATTAGTGCGATTTACGTATAATGAAGACAGAGAGGTTGTTTGATATTTAACAAACAAAGAAAATGAAAAGTCAAAGGAGAAAGAACTATGGCAGAGAGAATTACAGGACACACAGAATTAATCGGTCTGATGGCTTATCCGATCAGGCACTCAAGTTCCCCGGCGATGCACAATGAAGCATTTGCCACATTGGGACTGGATTATGCTTACCTTGCGTTTGAAGTGGACAACAGCACATTGGAGGATGCCATCAAAGGCCTGCGCGCATTAAAAATGGTAGGTTCCAATATATCCATGCCGAACAAGACTGTAGTAGGCCAGTATCTGGACGAACTGTCACCGGCGGCACAGATGTGCGGCGCTGTCAATACAATCGTAAATGACAACGGAAAACTGATCGGACATATCACAGACGGTATCGGATATATGCAGTCCTTAAAGGATAATAATATCGACGTGATCGGCAAGAAGATGACTATTGCCGGAGCCGGCGGCGCTGCGAAAGCTATCGAGGTACAGGCTGCTCTGGACGGAGTGAAGGAAATCTCTATCTTCAATATTAAAGATAAATTCTGGGAAGCGGCAGAAAAGACAGTCGAGACAATCCGCAATAATACAGACTGTGTTGTAAATCTGTACGATCTGGATGACAAAGAGAAGTTAAGAGAAGAGATCGCGGACAGCTATCTTTTCGCACAGGCAACAGGTGTTGGAATGAAACCGCTGGAAGGCCAGTCTGTAATTCCGGACAAATCTTTCTTCCGCCCGGATCTGATCGTTACAGATACGATCTATGCTCCGAGAGAGACACTGACTCTGAAGATGGCAAAAGAAGCCGGATGTAAGACTATGAACGGTCTGGGAATGATGCTTTTCCAGGGCGACGCGGCATTTTATCTGTGGACAGGCAAACATATGCCGATCGACCACATGAAAGAAGTACTTGACATTAAATACGACTAAAATGACAATGAGAGGAGAGGGAAACATACATTATGAATAAAAAATATCTGCCCAGTGCAATTATTCTTTATTTAAACTATTTTATTCATGGCATCGGATGTTCTATCTTAAGCCAGCAGCTTGTTAAAGAACTTCTGGCAGAACAGTGGGGTATGAGCGATGTAATGGGAGTTACGGCAGTTGCCGCGGCACTCGGACTGGGACGTCTGATCTCCCTTCCGTTCGCCGGCCCGCTGTCCGATAAGTTCGGAAGAAGAGTCTCCGTGCTGATCGGATGCTTTTCCTATGTGATTTTCTTCGTGGGAATCGCGTTTTCACCGAATATGGCGGTTGCTTACGTGGCGGCAGTACTTGGAGGTATCGCCAACTCATTCCTCGATACAGCTACATATCCGGCAGTTGCGGAGATCATCTACAAATATACCGGTATAGCTACAATGGGAATCAAGCTGTTTATCTCAGTAGCACAGCTGCTCCTTCCATTCTTCCTCGGAATCTGCGTGGGAACTTCCATGTCATATCTGACGCTGCCCCTCGTATGCGGCATTGTGATCGCAGTACTTGGTGTGCTTGCAATCTTTGCACCGCTTCCGAAAGTGGAGGGCGTAGGAAAAGGAGAGTCCTTTATCAACAATTTAAAGAGCGCTCATTTCTCTCTGGAGAGTGTCGCCCTGATCCTGATCGGATTTACATGTACAGCGACATTCCAGCTCTGGCTGAACTGTGCGCAGACATTCGGTACGGATGTCGCGGGAATAGCATCTGAAGATGTCTCCATGATGCAGACCTATTATTCGGCGGGAACACTGGTTGCTCTGTTTGTGACAAGTATTCTGATCACGAAGTTCAAACAGGTTCGTTTCCTCGTGATCTATCCGGTGATCTCACTGGTAATGCTGGTGCTTGTTTACATGGTCAAGAGCCCGCTGATCTGCTATGTCGGCGCGTTTGTGATCGGCTATGCGGGAGCCGGCGGAGTGCTCCAGATGGTGACAGCTGTCGCAAACGACTTGTTCCCGAAGATCAAAGGTACGCTTACAAGTCTTGTTATGATCGCGTCCAGCCTGTGTAACTACACGATCCTGACAGCTGCGTCCAATATGAGTGCATCAGGTGTTATCGTGATGAACATTGTAATCACGATTATCGGTATCGTACTTGCAGTCTTTGTAAATGTAAGATACGGTGTACTGCTGAAAAATGCAGACACATCCAAATAAGTAATACAGCAAGACAGGCAGCCTGCGGACAGAGCCTACATAGAACGGATCTGTCCGGAACGCTGCCTTCCTGCGGTTAATAAAAACATAATAAAAAACAGGAGGATAATGAAGAATGAATCCGGTAAAAGTAAGAAATGTAGAGATCGGCACAGGAATTCCCAAGATCTGTGTCCCCATTGTCGGCGTTACAAGAGAAGAAATCTTAAAGGCGGCAGAGACAATTAAGACTACCGCGGCGAATGTGGTAGAGTGGCGCGTTGACTGGTATGAGGATATTTTTGATTTCGACAAGACAGAGGATACGATGAAAGCATTAAGAGATGTGCTGGGCGAGATTCCGATTCTTTTTACATTCCGTACTTCCAAAGAAGGCGGTGAGAAAGCAATCGAGACAGATGCTTATGTAGAGCTCAATCAGAAAGCGGCACAGACAGGACTTATCGATCTGGTGGATATTGAGGCGTTCACAGGAGACGACGCGGTAAAAGCAGTTGTTGAGACAGCTCATGCATGCGGCGTAAAAGTCGTTGCGTCCAATCATGATTTCCATAAGACGCCGGCCAAAGATGAGATCGTGTCACGGCTTCGGAAAATGCAGGATCTCGGGGCAGATATCCCGAAGATCGCTGTTATGCCGGAGAATAAGAAAGACGTGCTCACACTTCTGGCAGCTACCGAGGAGATGGCGTCAGAGTATGCAGACCGCCCGATCATTACCATGTCCATGTCAGGAACAGGCGTTATCAGCAGGCTGTGCGGAGAGGTGTTCGGTTCTGCACTGACATTCGGAGCGGTAGGAAAAGCATCCGCACCCGGACAGATGGGAGCAGAGGACCTTCAGACAGTTCTGGGACTTCTTCACAAAAGTCTTTAATCCGATTTAAGGAGGTATATAATGGCAGGATTTAACAACAGAGAACAGTTTCTGGCTTCCGAGCCGGAGATGGACATGACTCAGTTCAGACATGTTGAACTGGATCTGCGATATGCGGATCAGTCGGAAAACCAGATTCTGGATATCATATATCCGGATGAGGGAGATGGGCCGTATCCGCTCGTTATCGTGTTCCACGGCGGCGCATTTGCCATGGGGCATAAAAGGACGCATCACATCAAATCAATGTGTCTCCCTGTGACACAGGGGTATGCCGTTGCTACAGTGGAATACCGTCTGGTGCAGGAAGCGCTCTGGCCGGCACAGCTTATTGACGGAAAGGCTGCGATCCGGTATCTGAGAGCCAATGCAGACAAGCTGAACCTTGATCCGGAGCGCTTTGCCGTATGGGGAAATTCCGCCGGCGGTACTGTAACCCAGCTTCTGGCGGTAACCGGCGACCGTGAAGAGTACGATGACCTTTCCGTGGGAGTAAAGGCGTCTTCAAAAGTACAGTGTGCGCTTGCGTGGTATACGATCAGTGAGCTGTGCTCTGCGGAACAGTTCGGTGTCGATATCGAGGACATCAGGACAAGGACAGGCGCGGGAAAAGGCATGATGCCGGGAGACGGCGTGGGGACTTCATCACTGTTTACCATGCTCCTCGGCTATAATCCGATCCAGTATCCGGAAAAAACATGCAGGGTAAGCCCGATCTGCCAGGTGAGAGAAGACTGTCCGCCGATGCTCCTTGAGCACGGGACGGATGATCTGATCATCGATCACCACCAGTCCATCTATATGTATGAGAAAGTGAAGGCGGTCTGCGGCGAGGATCGTGTAGAACTGGAACTTTTTGAGGGAGAACCGCACGGTTCCCAGAAGATCAAAGACAATGAGAATATCAGCCGGTGCATAGACTTTCTGGACAGGCATCTTTACAACGGGAAGAACCCGTACAGAAAAGAGCTTGGAAAGATCCGTATCATCGGTGAAGAAGAATAAGATAAGGAGAAACGGGAATGGAAACTATAATATCAGTGATCGGCCTTCTGGTGGCAGCGGTAGTATTTATTGTTGTAATCTGGAAAGGCCTGGATGTGTTTACATCTACAATTCTTGTCTCCTTTATTATCATCCTTACAAGCTGGATGCAGTGGTGGGACGCGCTTACGGCATATGTAGACGGCTATATCGGATTTATAGGAAACAATCTGTTCGTACTGGTAATCGGTGCTGTGTTCGGCGAGCTGATGGGATCATCGGGATGTGCCGAGTCTATTGCTAACGTGATCACGGAAAAGCTGGGCGTGAAGAGGGTCATTCTCTCTATCACAGTGCTCAGTACGGTGTTTGTGTACGTGGGAGTATCAGGATTTGTCGTGCTATTTGTGCTGGCGCCGATAGCCACAGTTATGATGAAACAGGCGGGATATCCGTACCGGATGATCCCGGGTATCATTTTTATAGGAGCTACATGCTCGGCTATGATTCCATATGCCATCAACATTACGAATATCATGCCGGCACAGTATCTTGGAACATCTATGGGTTCCGCTCCGATCCTCGGATGGATCGCATTTATTGTCTCAATCGCGGTCGGATATTTTTACATGGTCCATGCGGCAAAGAAAGCCGCGATAAAAGAAGGAACCGTAGTTGACGCGAGCCAGCCTGTTAAGATTGAGCCGTCCAGAGATGATCTGCCTCCGTTCGGCATTGCGCTGATTCCGTTTGTGCTGTCAGTGGCTCTTGTGCTGCTCTTTTCAAATGTTACCGATATGAATACCAACGCGGTGGTTGTTCTGAGCCTCTTCATCGGTTCCGCAGTCATCGTGCTCCTGTGTTTTAAACAGCTCAAAGGTGTGACTAAGGTAATCGGAAAGGGAGTCGACAACGGTATCGGGGCGACGATCATGGCGGCAGCTATACTGGGATTCTCAGGTGTACTGCAGTCCTGTCCGGGATTTCAGGCAGTCATTGATTTTGCCCTGGGACTGAAAATGAATCCATATATTACAGAGTTTATCGGCCTGAATGTACTGGCAGGAATCATGGGAAGCGGTACTTCCGCTATTGCCATGTTCTTTGAGCATCTCTCCAGCGGGCTGATCGCCAATGGCGCAGATCCAGGAGCGCTTCACAGGCTTGCCCCGGCGTGCGCGACCGGTATGAATACGCTTCCGAATGCGGGCGGTATGGTCGCTCAGTTGAGATGGATGAATCTGTCTCTGGCAGAGAGCTACTGGTACGTGTTTGTGACAAGTGTGCTGGCGCCGATGATCGGTTCGGCAGTGGCTGTCGTGGCAGCGATTATATTATACTAATCAGATAAATGTGAAATGTAACACGAATTATACCGTCGGAATCAGAAACCTGCTTATTATTGACTGTACGTGCATTTATCTGGTACAGTGTACCTGATACATAAATGAGCGGTTTATTGAAAGGTGAGGTGAGCCTTTGCTTTTTCGACAGATGAGATATTTTACCGCCGTTGTGGACTGTAACAGTTTTACTGAGGCGGCAGAGCAGTGTTATATATCACAGTCCGCTATCTCCCAGCAGATACGGGCGCTGGAAAAAGAACTGGGAGTGGAGCTGATCCACAGAGAAAACAGAAAATTTACCCTTACTCCGGCCGGAGAATATTTTTACAGCCAGAGTAAGGGTATTCTGGAAGAGGTGGATAATGTCCGCCGGGAGACGATACGGATCGGGCAGGATGACGAGCTGCAGCTGCGCATCGGCTATCTGCGGTGCTACAGCGGTCAGGAGCTCCATCAGGCTGTCGCGGAGTTCTCTCAGCTTTATCCTGAAGTGTCCATCAGTATTGTCAACGGCACTCACGAAGAGCTGTATGATCTGCTTCGCTTCGGCGGAGTGGACGTGATCTTAAGCGACCAGAGACGGGCCTTTTCCAGCCAGTATGAAAACTATCAGCTTCTGCAGTGCGGCTGCTATGCAGAACTCTCGGTACGAAGTCATCTGAGCAGTCAGGAATCTGTGGAGCTGGAAAGCCTGAAACGGCTCCCCTGTATCCTGATCTCTTCCAGAGAACAGCAGAATACAGAACAGGACTATTTTCAGAACACTCTGGGGTTCGGTGGGAAATTCCTGTTCGCGGAGAATCTGGAGGAGGGGAGGCTTATGGTGGCCGGGAACCGGGGCTTTCTCCCCATTGAGAGTGTAGGAACACTGCCGCCGGCAGGAGCCGCTATCAGGAGGCTGCCCATTGTCCGGAACGGACGGCAGCTTCAGAGAAACTACTGCGTGTTCTGGCTGAAAGAACAGACGAATTATTACATTGAAGAGTTTGCCGCAATCGTCAGGAAGCTTCTTACATCTGAGAATACACAGAAGGAAAACTGAAAAGTAAGAGAGTATGGACGGATATCAGAAAAATATTCTGGTATCCGTTTTTTCAGAATAAACCGTCTGTAACGTATGGATAAAGTCCTGCAGTTCTTTTCTATGATCATAACTGTGTGTACACAATACACATTCAAAATGTTCTTCACAGTCAAAAGGAATCCATGCGGAAAGAGGCATATCCAACGGACTATGATGCTTGCGTGCGAAAAGTCGGTCGCGATGGTGCGACCTATGAGCCGGAACTGGTGGGGAACCATCGCCAATCCTGTGCGGACCTTCCTGCATCAAAACGATTTTTCCGGTAAGACGGTCGTTCCATTTATGACCCACGGCACCAGCGGCCTGCATGTGCAAGATGTGACAAAACTTTGTCCTGGGGCTAAGGTATTGAACGGACACGGAATTTTCAATTCTTATCAGGTATCCACAAAGAAAAACGCGCCGGAAAATATGGAAAATTACCAGGCGGATATTGACAGGTGGCTTGGAAAAATCGGGTTCTGATATAAATTTTCTTAGACGACCAACAATCTTCAATAAAAAAATATAAAAAGTTTCTATAATGCGGCACAGTTACTACAGAAGAATTTTTTCCCATAGTAGCTGTGCCTTTTTATATTATTAATCAATTATACATATACAGAATTTACATATTATGATATTCGCATAAGTTTTACTGATCATTTCCATCTAAAATTGAAATTGATAACTTGTAAAATAAATTTAAAATAGATAACAGAAAAATAAGTGGAGGAATTAAAGATGAGTGATACATTAATCGTATATTATTCCCGCAAGGGCGAGAACTACTGGAATGGCAATATTAAAAATCTTTCCAAAGGAAATACAGAAATTGTTGCAGAGATGATCGCAGACATTACCGGCGGAGATTTATTTCAGGTGGAAACTGTAAAGGCTTATCCAGATGATTATTATGAATGTATCGATGAGGCAAAAAAGGAACTTCGGGAGGGCGCAAGGCCGGAACTGAAGAAGTTTTGCGATAACCTTAATAACTATAAAAATCTGATTATCGGTTACCCAAATTGGTGGGGAAGTATGCCGATGGCTATGTATACTTTCTTAGAGCGTTATGATCTGACAGGTAAAAGGATTATTCCTTTCTGTACCAATGAAGGGAGCGGAATGGGAAGTAGTGAACGTGATTTAAAAAAAATCTGTAAAGGAGCTACAGTCGAAAAAGGGCTCTCCATCCACGGCGCCGAGGCGGCACAGTCCCGTTCCAAAGTTGAGGCATGGGTCAGAAAGATGATGTAATACACGGAACTGCTTCAGTATAAGAATGGAGGAATGGACGATGAAGACCAGAATTCTTGGAAAGGATCTTAAAGTATCCGCCGTCGGTCTGGGATGTATGGGGTTGAGCCAGAGTTATCCGCCGTTCCCGGATAAAAAGGAAGCAATTTCTTTTCTGAGAAGAGCCGTGGAGATGGGAGAGAATTTCTTCGATACCTCAGAACTTTACGGCATTTATGCTAACGAAGAACTGGTAGGAGAGGCTTTGGAACCTGTCCGTGATCAGGTGGTTCTTGTCGATCTCTACTATCAGCACGGGTAAATCCGAATGTTCCGATTGAAGAAGTGGCAGGGACCATGAAGGAACTGGGTATCGGTTTTGTACCGTTCAGGTGCGGCATATGTGAAATTAAAAGACGAGGACTGGAAGAAACTGGATGATATCCTTGATCGGACAGAAGTCTATGGAGCGAGCTATTCTGAGAGTATGCTGATAATGACAGGAAGATAGACAGTACAGATATCTAAAAGAAAGAGGCGTATTCATTATGAAAAAAGATGTAATGATTTTAACAGGCGCGGGCCAGATCGGGATGGCGATCGCCCGCCGTATGGGATATGGTAAGAAAATCGTGATCGGAGACAAGAAACCGGAGAACGCTCAGGCAATCGCAAAGATCATGAATGACGCAGGATTTGATGTGGAGGCCATGGAGATGGATCTTTCATCCAGAGAGTCTATCAAGAATCTGATCGCAAAAGCTCAGGAGTATGGGGATATATCCATGCTGGTAAATGCGGCGGGTGTTTCCCCGAGTCAGGCTCCCATTGAGGCAATCCTGAAAGTAGATCTGTACGGCACAGCTGTACTTCTCGAGGAGGTCGGCAAGGTGATAAAAGAAGGCGGAGTTGGTGTGACGATCTCAAGCCAGTCCGGACACAGAATGCCGGCACTTACTCCTGAGGAGGATGAGCAGCTTGCCTGCACACCGACAGAGGAACTGCTGAAGCTTGATATCCTTCAGCCGGAAAATATCAAAGATACGCTGCACGCTTATCAGATGGCAAAACGCTGCAATGAGAAACGTGTCATGGCAGAGTCCGTGAAATGGGGCGAAAAGGGGGCGCGTATTAATTCAATCTCACCGGGAATCATTGTAACTCCTCTTGCAATCGACGAGTTCAACGGTCCGCGCGGAGATTTCTATAAAAATATGTTTGCAAAGTGCCCGGCAGGACGTCCGGGTACGGCGGATGAAGTCGCAAACGTGACCGAGCTTCTCATGAGCGATAAAGGAGCTTTTATCACCGGGTCGGATTTCCTGATCGACGGAGGCGCGACGGCGTCTTATTTCTACGGACCGCTGAGACCAGGAAAATAATTAATTGTAAGCAATAAAAGAGAACATTATGTCGAGAGCATGGTTAATGCAGGCGCTGTCCTTATTTTGGTATGCGGAAAAAGAATGGTTTTTCATAACAGACAGGTATTAGACATCCGGCGGAAACTGTAGGATAATGAACACAGAGAATTTTATAAGTCGGATTAGACTTAATGAAGTTAATGTGTGAGAAAAGGATTGGTGAATATGGAATACGCGAAACTTGGAAATACGGACATTGAGGTGTCGAAGATCTGCGTGGGCTGCATGAGCTTTGGAAAACCGGGAACACTGCATGACTGGACATTAGATGAAAAAGGAACAGAGGAAATCGTAAAACATGCGCTTGACTTGGGGATTAATTTTTTTGATACTGCAAACGGATATTCAGAAGGAACCAGTGAAGAATATCTTGGGAATGCACTCAGAAAAAATGTTTCAAGGGATAAAGTTGTTATTGCATCCAAAGTCTATTTTAATCCCGGAAGACTTTCTTCCGAAGCGATCCACCGGGAAATTGAAGGCAGTCTGAAACGGCTTGGTACAGACTATCTGGATCTGTACATTATTCATCGCTTTGACTATGATACGCCGATTGAAGAGACGATGGAGGCTCTGAATGATCTGGTGGTGTCCGGGAAAGTACGGGCAATCGGAGCGTCAGCTATGTATGGATACCAATTCTATAATATGCAGCTCGCTGCCCGGGACAACGGGTGGGCACAGTTTGTGGCTATGGAGAATCATTACAATCTTCTTTATCGGGAAGATGAGCGTGAGCTGATTCCAATTTGCCGTCAGATGAATGTATCCCTCATGCCCTACAGTCCTCTTGCGGCCGGACATCTGACCCGGCCGGAATGGAACTCAGATTCTATTCGCAGCAAAACAGATCGGGCAGCTATGGGAAAATATGACAGAACTCAGGAGCAGGATATGGAAATTGTCCGCAGGGTTCATCTTCTGGCAGAAAAATACGGCGTAAAAATGCAGCAGATCGCATTGGCATGGGAATGGGCAAAAGGAGTGACAGCACCGATCATCGGAGCGACAAAAGCATCTCATTTTGATGATGCCGCCGGAGCATTTTCGGTGAAATTAACAGAGGAAGACATTGCATTTCTGGAAGAACCATATATGCCCCACAGAATCGTAGGCGCGATAGACAGCAATCCGCCGGAGGGTACCAAGCTGTTGGACGTGAAGAAATAATTCGAATAGATCCATTAAAGATCAAACGTTCTCTGTATCCGCTGCTCCGTCTTTCATATACTGAGAGATCAGGGTCAGGAACCTTTTTAATACCGGCTGATCGTGTTTATGCTGGCAGTACACCCCGAATGAGATCCGGGGAAGATTGGTGATCGGGATATAACGCAGTTCCGGATCTCTGGCGGGAGCAATATTCGGATATAAAGTATAACCCAGCTGTGCCTTTGCAAGAGCAAAGGCACTTTCTATATTTTCGGCAAAGAATCTCTGTTCCGGCAGCAGATTCACAAGGATGCTGTTCTGCATTGTAAAGATTGAATCCGGGATCTGCCGCGGAGAACAGGCAATAAAATTTCCTGTCAGCTGGTTTTTTGTAAGCGACTCATATTTTGACAGCGGATGTTCCGGAGAACAGACACATGCTACAGGAGCGGAGCAGAGCTCTTTGAAAAATAGCGGGGACATTCTCTGGTCATCTTTAATGCCAAGCGCCGCGTGGATCTGGTTGTTTTCGATGAGGCTTAAAAGCGAGGGAAAAGGAACCAGATGGATATTTGGCCGTAACAGCGGAAATTCGTCTGAAAGTTTTTTTAATATGGGAGGAAAGAGATTCAGTTCCATATAGTTATGGCACCCCAGTTCCAGAGAAATAAAATGCTCATGGCTGCCCAGACGCTGTTTTGCGGTCAGGGCAGTCTTTAAGATAAGCTGTGCATCCGGCAGGAACAGACCTCCTTCATGAGTGAGGGTAACGCTTTTGCTTGTACGGTTAAACAGTTTCACACCCAGTTCTTCTTCCAGAGTCTGGATCTGATGGCTGACCGCCGGCTGTGTGATCTTAAGCTCCCGGGAGGCTTTTGAAAAATTCAGATATTCCGCTACTGCGATAAAACATTCCAGCTGTATTGTATTCATAATATATTTCCCTTCAAGATAATACAAAATAATAATTGATAACTATAAAAGATGTTTATTGATTATAGCACTTTTGAATTTCACATTCAATGAATTCTGAGCTAAAATCTCTAATGGACAGAAAATAAGGATACGAACTGTTCGGTTAAAAACAATTACGGAAAGATTACAGAATTACAGGAGGTGCTCACAGGGAATGGAAGAAAGTTTCAGAACAGAAGAGCTGCTTTTCAGGATCAAGAAGATCGGACTGAATCTGGCAGCGCTGATGGAACTGAATTTAAAGAATTAGAGTATAACCGGTGTACAGGTCTATTTTCTGGTCTATATCCTGAGACATCATCCCAATGGAACATACCTGACGGAGTTATGCCGTGAAATAGGGGTGTCAAAGCCAACGCTGTCTGCGTTGATCAAAAAAATGAGGGAAAAAGGTTATCTTTATTTTCTTGCTGACCCGGACGACGTCCGGAAAAAGAAAGTGCTTCCTACGGCGAAATTGATCGCTGAGGGTGATAAGTTCATGGAAAAGGCAGATCAGATGGAGTCAGAAATCTGCAGTGCACTCGACCGGAAGGAACAGACACAGCTCTGGGATCTGGAACAGAAACTTATCAATCAGCTCGCCAGAATGGAACACGATGAAAATAATGAAAAAACAGACAGGAGGTTTATCTACAGTGAGAAAAGTATTACAACAACTGGGAAAGTATAAGCGGGACACCTTTCTCTGCATAGGTCTGACCGCCCTTGAAGTAATTATGGAAATACTGATGCCCTTTGTCACCGCGATCATTATTGACCGGGGACTTGAAGCGAGCAACCTTCCGGTTGTATACCGCTATGGAGCCCTTATGGTGCTTATGGCATTTTTAAGTCTTGCTTTCGGCGCATTTGCAGGAAAGAACGCCGCAAGCGCCGCATCAGGGCTTTCGGCAAATCTGCGTGAAGCGATTTATGCCAACATCCAGACATTTTCATTTTCAAATATTGATAAATTCAGTGTACCCGGTCTGGTCACACGTATGACGACAGATATCACAAACGTGCAGAACGCGTACATGATGATTATCCGTGTGGCGGTCCGTGCGCCGCTGAACCTGATCTTCAGTTTCGCAATGTGCCTGATCATCAGCCCGCGCTTAAGCGCAATGTTCCTGATCGCCGTTGTATTCCTTGTGATCGTGATCGGTTCGATCATGGTGGTGACACTGAAGATATTCAGACAGGTATTCCGCAGATACGATGACTTAAATGCCAGCGTACAGGAAAATGTTACCGCGATCCGCGTTGTAAAGGCGTTTGTACGTGAGGATTACGAGAATGTGAAGTTTTCCAAAGCGTCAAAGATGCTCTATGACCTTTCTGTTAAGGCCGAGGGCCTGCTGGCGTTTAACAACCCGGCCATGATGGTGGCAGTTTATTTCTGTATCATATCGGTTTCATGGTTCGGCGCCAAGTTTATCGTCGGCGGTTCACTGACAACCGGTGACCTGACCAGCCTGTTCAGTTACATTATGGCACTGCTGATGAGTCTGATGATGCTCTCCATGGTTGTCGTTATGATCAGTATGTCCATGGCAAGTATCCGCCGTATCAGCGAGGTGCTGAATGAGAAAGCAGACCTGACAGATCCGGAGAACCCGGTTATGACAGTAGCTGACGGAAGCATTGATTTCAACCATGTGAACTTCTCATACAAACACGGAAGCGGCAAAAACTCCCTTTCCGATATTGATCTTCATATTAAGAGCGGCGAGACCATCGGCGTCATCGGCGGCACCGGTTCGGGAAAGAGCAGTCTGGTCAACCTGATCTGCCGGCTCTACGATGTGGACGAAGGAAGCGTCTGTGTGGGCGGTGTGGACGTCCGCAGATATGATACGGAAGTCCTGAGAAATCAGGTGTCCGTAGTGCTTCAGAAGAACACGCTGTTCTCCGGTACGATCCTTGATAACCTGCGCTGGGGCAATCCGGATGCCACAGAAGAGGAGTGTATCGAGGCATGCAAGGCAGCCTGTGCCGATGAATTTATCGACCGGATGCCGGACGGTTATGAGACGAGGATCGAGCGCGGCGGTTCCAATGTATCGGGCGGTCAGAAACAGCGTCTGTGTATCGCCCGCGCCCTGCTTAAGAAGCCGAAAGTCCTGATTCTCGATGATTCTACAAGTGCCGTGGATACGGCTACAGATGCAAGCATCCGCGCCGCATTTGCAAAGAAGATCCCTGGAACGACGAAGATCATCATTGCACAGCGTGTCTCCAGTGTTGAGTCCGCTGACCGGATCCTTGTGCTGGATGATGGAAAGATTGACGCATTTGATACTCATGAGAATCTGCTTAAGAATAATGCGATCTATCAGGATATCTACAACTCACAGCTGGAAGGCAGCGGTGACTTTGACCAGCCGGCATGATCCGGACAACATAAAAACATGGAAAGGAGAACAACTGATCTATGAACAAACAACAGAATGAGAAGAAATCAGGAGGCCGGATCAATACAGCTACAAAGCTTATAAATCGTGTCATCCGGTATATGCTCCATTATTATAAATATCCGTTTATACTTGTTATTGTCTGTATCCTGATCACTGCCATCGCGACAGTAGTCGGGGCCACGTTTCCGCAGACACTGGTGGATGATTACATTACTCCGATGCTCCAGAACGGCACCGATGATTTCAGCGGCCTTGCTTCGGATCTGATCCGTCTGGCATGTATCATGGGCGTGGGCGTTATCACTGCATTTTCCTACAACCGTATTATGGTCAATGTCAGTCAGGGAACGATGCGTCATTTAAGAGACGACCTGTTCCGCAGGATGGAATCTCTGCCGATCAAATATTTTGATACCCATGCCCACGGAGATATTATGTCTGTGTACACAAACGATGTGGATACGCTCAGACAGCTGTTGAGCCAGAGTATTCCGCAGATCATTAACTCAGTCATCACGATGGTGGCCACACTGATCACGATGATCATCCTGAACCCGGCGCTTACGGTGATCTCTATACTGACTGCAGTGGTTATGCTGTTTGTCACATCGAATTTCTCCAAGCTGTCCGGCAGATATTATATCCGCCAGCAGATCGATCTGGGTGCTGTGGACGGCTTTATCGAGGAAATGCTGGACGGACAGAAAGTGGTAAAGGTATTCTGCCATGAAGAAGCGGCTATGAGAGATTTCCACGAAGTGAATGAGAAGCTGAGAAACAGTACCAACAAGGCGAACCGTTATGCGAACCTGCTGATGCCGATCAATGCCAATATCGGATGGATCAGTTACGCGTTGGTCGCAATCGTGGGAGCGATTCTGGGGATCAACGGTCTGGCAGGAGTGACTATCGGTACGGTTGTCACATTTGTCGGACTGAATAAGAGCTTTACGAACCCCATCACTCAGGTCAGCCAGCAGATCAACTTTGTTGTCAACGCCGCAGCCGGCGCACAGCGTGTATTCGATCTGATGGATCAGGAACCGGAAAAAGACGAGGGATATGTAGAGCTTGTCAATGCCGTGGAAGACGAGAACGGCAACCTGACGGAGTCACCGGTCAGGACGAATATCTGGGCATGGAAACATCCCCACAAGGCAGAAGGAACTGTAACCTATACAAAACAGGAAGGCGCAGTTGTTCTTGACGACGTAGACTTCGGTTATGACGAGAATAAGATCGTGCTTCACAATATCAGCCTGTATGCGAAACCGGGACAGAAGATTGCCTTTGTCGGCGCAACAGGAGCAGGAAAGACGACGATCACCAATTTGATCAACCGTTTCTACGATATCGCCGACGGAAAGATCCGTTACGATGGTATTAATATCAACAAGATCAAGAAGCCGGATCTGAGAAGATCTCTCGGTATGGTGCTCCAGGATACCCATCTGTTCACCGGAACCGTTATGGATAACATCCGTTACGGTAAGCTGGACGCAACCGATGAGGACTGCATCAAGGCCGCGAAACTGGCTAACGCGGACGGATTTATCCGCCGTCTGCCGGACGGATACGACACGATGCTCACGGGAGACGGAGCAAACTTAAGTCAGGGCCAGAGACAGCTTCTTGCCATTGCCCGTGCGGCAGTTGCAGATCCGCCGGCGCTGATCCTCGACGAGGCGACGTCATCCATTGATACACGTACCGAGAAACTGATTCAGGCAGGTATGGACGCACTGATGAAAGGG
The DNA here is from genome assembly GCA_019119745.1 of Candidatus Mediterraneibacter gallistercoris. The sequence continues at coordinate 17,360 of DWWI01000205.1, forward strand.
CGTACTACATTTGTCATCGCCCACCGTCTGTCTACAGTCAAGAACTCCGACTGTATCATGGTCATGGAGCAGGGACGTATCATTGAGAGAGGAACCCACGATGAGCTGATCGCTGCGAAAGGAAAGTATTATCAGCTGTATACAGGAAATTTTGCTGCATAGGAAACAGAATAAATAACATCTGCCGGGACAGAGGAAGACCAATGTATGGTAGTTCCTGTGTCCCGGCAGTTTCCTTCAGAATAATCCGGGCAAGGATACGGCGGCGGATATTGTGGAACTGCGTATGCTGTCCAAAGGAGCGGTGTCCAAAGGGGTGGACTCTCTGATCCGGAAATCACTGCTGGAGCGGATCCCCGATACAGAAGACAGGAGGAAGATCCATCTGAAACTCATGCCAAAGGCAGGCCCCGTAACGGCTACAGTCGATGAGGTGAGAGATGAATTTCTGGCAGCAGTCCTGGAAGGGTTTACAAGGGAAGAGCTGGAGATGCAGGACCGGTTTATGCGCAGGTTGTTTGATAATACAAAAAAGGCAATGGAAGGAAGGAAATGGTCATGAAACAGAGTGAACAGGATCAGAGAAACGTACAGTCAGCGCAAAACGGCGGTACCGGAGAAAGCAGCGACAAAGAATTCCTCCGGACGGAGCCGCTGGGCAGACTGCTTCTTAAGCTGGCGCTGCCGACTGTGGCTGCCCAGCTGATCAATATGCTTTATAACATTGTAGACAGAATCTATATCGGACATATTCCGGAGATCGGCGCAACGGCCCTGACAGGTGTGGGCGTCTGTATGCCGCTGATCATGATCGTCTCGGCTTTTGCAGCGCTGGTGGGCTATGGCGGAGCTCCCCGTGCCTCTATATTCATGGGAAAGAAAGATAAAGAATCAGCAGAGAAGACGCTGGGAAACTGTTTTGTACTCCAGATTATCATATCTGTCATACTTACGGCTGTCCTGCTGATCTGGAACCGGGATTTCCTTATGGCATTCGGTGCAAGCGAGAATACCATTGAATACGGCGTCAGCTATATGAACATCTATGCACTTGGAACAATCTTTGTAGAACTTACGCTCGGTATGAATGCATTCATCACGGCACAGGGATTCGCGAAGACAGGAATGCTTTCCGTGCTGATCGGTGCAGTTGCCAATATCATTCTGGATCCTATATTCATCTTCGGATTTAATATGGATGTGCGGGGAGCCGCGCTTGCCACGATTATCTCTCAGGCGCTTTCCTGTATCTGGGTTGTCAGCTTCCTGTGCGGGAAGAAGACTTTCCTGAAGATAAAGAGAAGAAATCTGGGGCTTACGCCGAAGATCATTCTTCCCTGTCTGGCTCTGGGAGTTGCAACCTTTATCATGCAGGCAAGCGAGAGCGTGATCTCGGTGTGCTTTAACAGCTCTCTCCAGAATTACGGAGGAGATATTGCCGTAGGAGCCATGACAATCCTGACAAGCGTAATGCAGTTCGCCATGCTTCCCCTTCAGGGGCTGGGACAGGGAGCGCAGCCGATCATCAGTTACTGTTACGGAGCCGGAGATTCCGGAAGAGTGCGTGCGGCTTTTAAGCTGCTGCTTAAAGCAAGCCTGTGCTATTCGGTTGTCCTGTGGCTTCTGGTCATGGTATTTCCGGGAGGATTCGCGGCCATGTTTACTTCGGACGCACAGCTGATGGAATATACGAAGACGGCGCTTCGGATCTATATGGGTTCCATGTTCCTGTTCGGCATACAGATGGCATGCCAGATGACATTTAACGCTCTGGGAAAAGCGGCGGAATCTATCATAGTCGCTGTGATGAGAAAGTTTATTCTTCTGATCCCGCTGATCTATATCATGCCCCGGATTATCAGCTCAAACCAGACAATGGCTGTATATATGGCAGAACCCATCGCGGATCTTCTGGCAGTGACATTTACAGCAATCCTCTTTGCAGTCCAGTTTAAGAAAACGCTGAAAAATATAAATAAACAGGCAAAAGGAGATTTCGCATGAGCAGAACAGGAATCCGTGAAGAAAGTAAGAGAGAAGACGTATTAAGATATGTACTGCAGAAGTATGGTACAAAACCGGAATATCCGTGGCGGACTTCTCCCGATAATCTGGTGCTGCGCCACGGAGACAACCGGAAGTGGTACGGACTGATCATGGCTGTAAAGCGGGAAAATCTGAGACTGCCCGGAAACGGGTACATAGACATTCTGGATATTAAGTGCGATCCGGAGATGGCGGGATTTCTGACTGTGGAAAAGGGAATCCTGCCCGGTTATCATATGCACAAGGGGAACTGGATTACAATCCTGCTGGACGGCTCCGTGGAGATGGAACAGATCTGTTCTCTTCTGGATCAGAGCTTCCTGCTCACAGCCGGCAAAAAGACATTGGCAAAGCTGTGTCTGGCCAAGAAGAAGGAGTGGCTCATTCCCGCAAATCCGAAATACTTCGATCTGGAAGAGGCCTTTGCAAAGAGTGATACGATCAGCTGGAAGCAGAGCAGCAATATCAGTGCGGGGGATATCATTTACATTTATATGGCGGCGCCTGTTTCCGCGATCCTGTATAAATGCGAGGCGGTAGAAGTGGATATCCCATATGATTATGAAGATGAAAATGTCCATATGAGCCGTGTCATGAAGATCCGTCTGCTTCATCGGTTTAACAGAGATCAAATGACCCGGGACAGGATGAAAGAGTACGGAGTGTATGCCGTACGGGGACCAAGGAGTGTTCCTCCGGCTCTGCAGGAGGAACTGGAAGTTATGAGCAGTTAACCGTGGAGGGATATCTATGACTCAGTTTACGATTGAACAGAAACATATATCTGTCTATCCATGTGACGAACCGGACAGGCCGGTGATTTATCTAAATACTTTCGAGGGAGAAGGTGGGCAGGTGCTGCGTCTTCTAAGGAACGACGGTTGTCCGCCGTTTACGCTTGTATCTGTCAGTAATCTCGACTGGAATCATGATATGTCGCCGTGGGAGATACCGCCGGTCTTCAAAAATGCCGAACCGTGCACCGGAGGGGCGGATGATTATTTGAAACTTCTAATTGAAAGGATTGTGCCGGAAGTGGAAAAGGAGATAAAGGGATCTGTATTATGGCGCGGCATTGCAGGGTACTCACTTGCAGGACTATTTGCACTGTATTCTCTGTATCAGACTGACATTTTTTCAAGAGCTGCCAGTATGTCCGGATCCCTGTGGTATCCCGGAATTTCAGAATATATTTCATCGCATACGATGAAAAGGATACCGGATTGCTTATACTTTTCACTGGGAAGCAAAGAAGCCAGAACACGCAATCCCTATATGAAAACCGTGCAGGAGAATACAGAGAAAATTGAAGAGTATTACAGAGGAAAAGGAATCAGAACAGTCTTTCAGCTGAATCCCGGAAATCACTATAAAGATGCTGAAAAGCGGACTGCGGCAGGGATTCACTGGCTGCTGGACAGATAGAAGAGCAGAGGAAAAACATCGGCAAAAGTAAGCCCGAAATCATTGACAAGTCCGTGGATTCGTCCTATCATCTTACCCATACGACAGGATGAATTATATGGGAGGAAATGAATGAAACCTGAATCAGGAAATATGAAAGAAGAAATAAAATCTCAGAATACAAAAGAAGGAAATACAGGCAGTTCACAGAGCAGGATACTGACAATACCCAATCTGCTCTCGCTTTTCCGGTTATGTTTAATTCCGGTATTTATGTGGCTGTACTGTGTGGAAAAGAATTATCTGTGGACGGGAATCGTGCTGATCATATCCGGACTTACAGATACTGTAGACGGGATCATCGCAAGAAAGTTTAATATGATAAGTGATCTTGGAAAAGTCCTTGATCCGATCGCGGACAAAGTGACACAGGCAGCAATGCTGTTCTGCCTGCTCACACGTTTTCCGCTGATGATCGCACCGCTTGCTCTTATGGTAGTGAAAGAGTTCTTTATGGGAGTAACCGGTCTTATGGTGATCCAGAAGACGGGAAAGGTATTCGGTGCGGACTGGCATGGAAAGGTCAATACATGGCTTCTTTACGCTATGATGATCCTTCATGTGTTCTGGTATAATATTCCGGATATTGTATCAAAAGTGCTGATCGGAATCTGTGTTGTCATGATGCTGATCTCACTGGTGCTCTATGGACGCCACAACCTGAAAGCTTTAAGAGAGACGGGAACAGAAAAATGACACTGACCCAGTTGAACTATATTATTACAATAGCTGAGACAAAATCTATAAACAAAGCTGCGGAACAGTTATATGTCTCCCAGCCCTCCCTGACCAGTGCTGTGCAGGAACTGGAGAAAGAGCTGGGGATCACGATGTTTAACCGCAGCGGCAGGGGAGTGACGCTGACCAATGACGGAGCAGAGTTCCTTCTATACGCAAGACAGCTCTACGGGCAGTACGAGACGATCCTGGAGAAATACGGGGAGAACGGATCCCTGAAGAAGAAATTCGGCGTCTCCACCCAGCATTATTCCTTTGCCGTGAAGGCATTCGTGGATATGGCGAAACAATTCGATATGTCAAAATATGAGTTCGCTATCCGGGAGACAAAGACCGCGGAAGTGATCAGTGACGTCAGCACTATGAAAAGCGAGATCGGTGTTCTCTATCTCAGTGATTTTAACCGAAAGAGCATGGAGAAACTGCTTCGCTCGTCCGGACTGGAGTTTCATCATCTGATCGACTGCCAGGCATATGTGTACTTGTGGAAAAATCATCCGCTGGCAGGAGAAGAGTCTATCAGCTTCAGCCAGCTTTCCGACTATCCCTGCCTAGCGTTCGAGCAGGGAGACAACAGTTCTTTTTATCTTGCGGAAGAGATTCTCTCTACCAATGAATATCCAAGAATCATCCGTGCAAATGACAGGGCGACCATGCTGAATCTGATGGTCGGGCTGAACGGATATACGCTCTG
>DWWI01000206.1 GCA_019119745.1 Candidatus Mediterraneibacter gallistercoris
CAGAGCATTGCTTTTGTGTGCTGTCAAGGGTGGCGTAAGCTGCAATCAAACTTCATATCTGCAATTTTCAAGGTTCAATCTGAGCCTATTTCTTAGGCTTTGTTTTTTCATAACTCATTTGACACTACCCATTTTATGCCTGTTTTCCGGATAGTATGTCCTGTGAATGGTTTTCCTATACGCCGCCGGCCCGCCGTTTAATCTGCCAGCGCCTGTTTCAGTTTTCCGATCATCTCGTCAATATGTTTCTCCTCCACGATCAGAGGCGGAACAAATCGGAGCACATTTCCTTCGGCCTGTATTACCAGAAGGCCGCCTTCCACACACCGCCGGTTTACTTCGGCGATCGGCTTTGTGATCTTGATACCCTGCATCAGACCTTTTCCTTTACGCTGAACTACACAGTCCAGCTCCTCCACAAGCTCATCCAGCTTTTTCGTGAGGTAAGGAGCCACTTCATTGACATGGCCCACGATATTATCCCGCTCAAAGATCTCGATCACTTTCTTCACGGCAGTGCACGCAAGCGGATTACCGCCATATGTCGCTCCATGGTCTCCGGGTTTCAGAGAGTATTGCGCGACTTCTTCTGTCATGGCAAACGCTCCCACCGGAATACCGTTTCCGATGGCTTTTGCCATTGTCATAATATCCGGCTTTGTGCCGAATCCCTGCCATGCGAACATACTTCCTGTCCTGCCCATGCCGCACTGCACCTCATCGCAGATCATAAGGATTCCGTTCTCGTCACAGATTTGCCGGATTCCTTCCATAAATTCCTGTGTGGCAAGATTGATGCCGCCCTCTCCCTGCAGCGGCTCCAGAATGATCGCGCAGGTCTTGTCACTGACCAGTGCTTTCACACTGTCCAGATCATTAAACTTCGCGAATTTCACACCCGGTACAAGGGGCTCAAACGGCTCTCTGTAAGAATCATGTCCTGTCACGGACACAGCGCCGAACGTCCTGCCGTGGAATGAATTCTCCATAGCAATGAATTCATATCTTCCTGTTCCTTTTGTATATGCGTAGCGTCTGGCTGACTTTAAGGCGCCTTCCACGGCCTCACCTCCGCTGTTTGTAAAGAACACACGGTCCATGCCGCACACCCGGTTCAGCTCTCTCGCCGCCTCGCCGCAGCTCTCGTGATAGTAGAGATTGGAAGTATGATACAGTTTGTCTATCTGCGCCTTAAGCGTCTCATTTAACTCTTTGTTGTCGTACCCCAGTCCTGTCACTGCAAAACCTGCCGCAAAATCAAGGTATTCTTTCCCGTCTGTATCATAAAGATACATTCCCTCGCCGTGATCCAGCACGACCGGGAAACGGTTGTAGACATGGATCAGATTCTCTTCTGCTGCCTGTATTTTATTATTCACCATGATAATACCTGCTTTCTTCACTGTTTAAAATTGCCGTACCGATTCCTCTGTTCGTAAAGATCTCAAGGAGCAGACAGTGCGGAATACGTCCGTCCAGAATATGCACTCTTGAAACGCCTGCTTCAATGGCGTCGATACAGTTCTGAAGCTTCGGCAGCATACCGCCTCCGATGTATCCGCTGTCCATCAGCTTCTTTGCCTCATCCACACGGAGCTCGGAGATAAGCGTAGACGGATCGGACGGATCTTTGTAGACACCCTCGATGTCTGTCAGAAATGCCAGTTTCTCCGCTTTCACCGCGCGGGCAATTGCGCACGCCGCGTCATCCGCATTGATATTATATGTATTAAAGTCATCGTCCAGTCCCACCGGGCATACGATCGGGAGAAAATCCTTCTCCAGCAGATCATAAAGGATCTGGCCGTTTACTTCTTTGATATCCCCCACATATCCGATATCCTGACCGTCGGAATACTTCTTGTCAACCTTCAGGAGAGCTCCGTCCTTGCCGCTGATGCCGATGGCACGAACGCCAAGACTCTCCACCAGCTGTACCAGACTCTTGTTCACGCGGCCAAGCACCATCTCCGCCACTTCCATCGTATCTGCATCAGTCACACGCAGGCCGTTGATAAATTTCGGCTCCATTCCCACTTTGCCGACCCACTTGCTGATCTCCTTGCCGCCGCCGTGAACAATGATCGGCTTGAATCCGACAAGCTTCAAAAGAGTCACGTCCTCGATCACACGTTTCTTCAGTTCCTCATCCACCATAGCGCTGCCGCCGTATTTGACCACAATGATCTTGCGGTTGAAGCGCTGGATATATGGCAGAGCCTCGATGAGAACCTGCGCTTTATCGAGATATTGCTGCATATTCTTATTCATACTTACCTCCTTCGGGGACGTAGTAAAACCCGATTTGACTACGTCCCCAATCGAACTTCACGGTGTCCCAAATCGACTTTTGCCCTGTCCCTGTTTACATCATTTTATTCTAAATCGTTTTAACTGCGGTAATCTGCATTGATATCAATATATCCATGTGTCAGGTCGCATCCCCATGCTGCCGCCTCGACATCACCCTCTTTAATATCAGCGATTGCCGTTACTTTCGGCTGTGACAGGATTTCTGTTGCTTTCTCCTCACTATAGTTCAGTGCAACTCCATTCTCGATGATCTTAAGTTTTCCCGCCTCGCTCTCGAAATAGAGATCCACTTTCTCCGGATCAAACTGCGCTCCGGAATATCCCATTGCGCACAGGATTCTTCCCCAGTTGGCGTCATGTCCTGCTATCGCTGCTTTGGTCAGATTTGAGCAGACGATAGATTTTGCAAGTTTTTTTGCCTGCTCTTTCGTATCTGCCCCGATAATTTTAGCTTCAAACAGTGCTGTAGCGCCTTCGCCGTCTCCTGCCATCTCTTTCGCCAGAGTTTCATTTACATAATGAAGGGCATTTTTAAACGCCTCATACTCCCATGTGCCATAACGGATCTTTTCATTTCCGGCTGCTCCGTTTGCCAGCAGGAGAACGGTATCATTGGTAGAAGTATCCCCGTCCACTGAGATCATATTATATGTATCTTCCACATCTTCGCTGAGTGCGGCCTGAAGAGCCTTTTTCGAAATCTTGGCGTCTGTTGTGATAAACGCAAGCATGGTACACATATTCGGGTGAATCATGCCGGATCCTTTTGCCATCCCGCCAATGGTCACTGTCACATCCCCTATTTCAACCGTAACTGCAACTTCTTTTTTCTTCGTATCCGTCGTCATGATCGCCTGAGCCGCCTGCGTACCACTCTCAAGATCCGGTTTCTTCGCCTCCGCCAGCTTACGGATCCCTTCTTTTACTCTGTCCATAGGCAGCTGCATTCCGATCACTCCTGTGGACCCGACCAAAACGCTCCTGGCATCTACTCCCAGCACCTGAGCCGCTTCTTTTGCCGTCTCTTTACAATAACTCATGCCCTCTTCTCCGGTACACGCATTTGCAATGCCGGAATTCACGATAACAGCCTGTGACTTCATACCGCTGTCAACTACGTTTCGGTCCCACTTTACCGGTGCCGCTTTCACTACATTTGTCGTAAATGTTCCCGCCACTTTACACGGCTTCTCACTATAGATAAGTGCCATATCCGTGCGGTCCTGATACTTGATCCCGGCTGCTGCCGCTGCCGCCTCAAATCCTTTTGCCGCTGTCACTCCGCCTTCGATCTTCTGCATTTGTCATCCCTCTGCTTTCTTTATCTATATCTATCTGTCTGTTTTCTACTGTTCATTAAAAGCTGTAATGTTTTCTTCATTCAATGTAAAATCATAGTAATTTAAATCCAGACGCTCTGTCCATCCGATCGTATTCCAGAATGCATTTCCGATATCATTCTTTGTAAATGCGATGAGCGAAACCTTGTTGATCTGCTCTGCCTGCAATGCTTTCATCGCATGGACCACCATATCGCGCCCGATCCCGTGCCGACGATACGCTTCATCCACGCATACATGATAGAGACAGCCCCGTCTTCCGTCATGACCGCAAAGAATACTTCCCACAATCTTTCCGTCTTTCACCGCTACCACGCTGGTCGTAGGATTTCTCTTCAGGAACCGGTCCACACCCTCTCTGGAGTCATCGATACTCCGGATACCGAACCCCCGGATCTTCTTCCAGAGAGCATAAACCTCATCATAATCGTCTATTGTCATAACTCTTATCATTGTTAAATATTCCTTTCATCTTCATTTAGGGACACCCTTCTCACAGCTTTGGGACACCCTGAACTTCGATTCGGGACGTAGTAAAACCCAATTTGACTACGTCCCCGATCATGGGAACATCGGGACTAATTCCAACCCTTCGCTCTCTTTTAATCCGAACATCAGGTTCATATTCTGAACCGCCTGTCCCGCAGCGCCTTTTACCAAATTATCGATAGCGCCCATCATAATGATACGTCCTGTCCTCGGATCGATCTTAAATCCGATATCCACATAGTTGCTGCCCTCTACCCATTTCGTCTCCGGGCATACGTCTTTATCAAGGACACGCACAAATTTTTCATCTGCATAATATTTATCGTAAACAGCCTTTACTTCTTCCCAGCTTACATCTTTCGTAAGTTTTGCATATTCCGTAGCAAGGATTCCTCTGTTCATCGGTACAAGATGCGGGGTGAAATTGAGCACTACTTTCTCACCTGCCGCATACCCCAGCTGCTCCTCGATTTCAGGAGTATGTCTGTGGGTTGCCACGCCGTAAGCTTTCATATTCTCATTTACTTCACAGAAGAGATTCTGTACTTTTGCTCCTCTACCCGCTCCTGAAGTACCTGATTTGGCATCGATGATCAGTGTGCCCATATCGATCAGTCCTTCTTTGGCAAGCGGATAGGCCGTCAGGATGGAGCATGTCGTATAGCAGCCCGGATTTGCCACCAATCTTGCTTTCTTCACATCTTCGCGGTTGATCTCGCACAGCCCGTATACCGCCTCGTCAATAAACTGCGGCGCCTTGTGCTCGATCTTGTACCACTCTTCGTAAACTTTCACGTCTTTCAGTCGGAAGTCCGCACTCAGATCAATGATCTTTGTCTTTGAAAGAATTTCTTCATTTACAAGAGATGCACACAGCCCCTGAGGCGTCGCCGTGAAGATCACATCCACCTGGGATGCCAGTTCCTCCATATTGTCATCCATACAGACCGCATCCACGATCTGGAACATATTTCTGTATACATCCGCATATTTCTGATCAATATAGCTTCTTGAGCCATACCATTTGATCTCTGCATCTTTATGTCCTGATAATATTCTTACAAGCTCGCCGCCTGCATAGCCGGTGGCGCCGATTATACCAACTTTGATCATATCTTTATCCTTTCCGTGTATACTCTATAAATCTTCCTTTTGATTCTTAGGAATCCTGCTGCGGATTTCCGCATTTCAGTTTTCTATGATATACCTCATTTAATAGGAAGTAAAGTATTTCATAAAATAAAAAGCTAAGAATAACGCTTGCATAATAATACATCTTTTTTGCATATTATGCAAGCATTAATTATATATATTCAAAAATAAGCTTCTGGAAAATACTAAGGCGGAGCATCAGAAGTCTTCTCCTCTGATGCTCCGCCTGAGTATTTAAATTCTTTTCTTCTTTATTTCCGGATCTGTCCGTTCCCGAAGATGATATATTTGGTC
>DWWI01000207.1 GCA_019119745.1 Candidatus Mediterraneibacter gallistercoris
ATCAATTAGGGTCAGTGGAAACAGTAGGTATTACAGCAGGGGCATCCACGCCCAACAATATAATTGAGGAGGTTCAAAATAATGTCAGAATTATCTTTTGAACAGATGTTAGACGAGTCATTCAAAACAATTCGTAACGGAGAGGTAGTTGAAGGTACTGTAATCGATGTAAAACCGGATGAGATTATCCTTAATATCGGATATAAGGCAGACGGTATCATTACAAAGAACGAGTATTCTAATGATCAGTCTCTCGACCTTACAACTGTTGTTTCTGTTGGGGATAAAATGACAGTTAAAGTTCTGAAAGTAAATGACGGAGAAGGTCAGGTTCTTCTTACATATAAGAGACTTGCAGCTGAGAAAGGAAATGAAAGACTTCGTGAGGCATATGAGAATAAAGAGGTTCTCAAGGCTACAGTTACTCAGATCCTTGGCGGCGGTATCTGTGCAACGGTTGATGAAGTAAGAGTATTTATTCCTGCAAGCCTTGTATCTGATTCCTATGAGAAAGATCTCAGCAAATATGAGGGACAGGAGATTGAGTTCGTGATCAGCGAGTTCAATCCGAGAAGAAACCGTGTGATCGGTGACAGAAGACAGCTTCTCGTTGCAGAGCGCGCTGAAAAACAGAAAGAACTTTTTGCAAAACTTAAAGTAGGCGACAGAATCGACGGTACTGTCAAGAATGTGACAGATTTCGGCGCTTTTGTTGATCTGGGCGGAGTCGACGGACTTCTCCACATTTCCGAAATGTCATGGGGCAGAGTTGACAATCCGAAAAAACTCTTCCATGTAGGAGATCCGCTGACTGTACTTGTAAAAGACATTCATGATACAAAAATCGCACTCAGCCTGAAGTTCCCGGAAACAAATCCATGGGCAAATGCAGCTGAAGATTTTGCGGTTGGAAAAATCATTACAGGAAAAGTTGCACGTATGACAGATTTCGGCGCATTTGTTGAACTTGCACCGGGAGTTGACGCACTTCTCCATGTTTCACAGATTTCCAGAACACATGTTGACAAGCCGTCCGATGTGCTTTCCATTGGTCAGGAGATCACAGCAAAAATTGTTGATCTTAATGAAGCAGAGAAGAAGATCAGTCTCAGCATGAAGGTACTTGAGCCTGAGCATACAGAAGATGCTCCTGCTGAGGATACAGAAGCATAAGATTATTCAGTAGAAAAAACGGAGCGGCAGAAATATGTCACTCCGTTTTTTATGCAATATTGTTAATTATTCGACAAGATGTTTGTGCAAATATGCAATTTTTATTGCTGATTCACTGGATTTTAGTGCTTTAATCTAGTACAATAATATAGATAAATCAAAGGCGAAAACAGCGGTTAGTCAGACTGCTGTTTATTTGCTGTTAGAAAGGAAGAGTAAAATGGGACTTCTGACATTTAAAGGCGGAATCCATCCGGATGATGGGAAACGTTTTTCTAAAGATCAGGCAATCCGTCCGATCACGCCGAAAGGCGATATGGTATACCCTCTGTCACAGCACATTGGTGCACCTGCCAACCCGGTTGTGAAAAAGGGAGACCATGTTCTGAAAGGACAGTTGATCGCTGAAGCAGGCGGTTTTGTGTCTGCCCCTGTTTATTCATCTGTATCAGGTACTGTAAAAGGACTTGAACAGCGTTTTAACCCGACAGGAAGCAAAACGGAATGCATTGTGATTGAAAACGATGGCGAGTATCAGGAAATCGAGTACGAGCCGGTGAAACCACTGGGAGAAATGACCAGAGAGGAGATACTCGATCGAATCGGAAATGCCGGGATCGTCGGTATGGGCGGCGCCGGATTCCCTACGAAGGTAAAACTTTCGCCGAAGGAACCCGACAAGATTGAGTACATCATTGCCAACTGTGCTGAGTGTGAACCGTATATCACGGCCGACTACAGAAGAATGCTGGAAAATACGGAAGAGCTCGTAAGCGGTATGAAAGTAGTACTTTCACTGTTTCCGAATGCAAAAGGATATTTTGCAGTAGAGGACAATAAGAAGGACTGTGCTGAAAAAATCAGAGCAGCCATCGCGGACGAGCCGCGCATGGATGTAAAACTTCTTATGACGAAATATCCGCAGGGCGCAGAACGTCAGCTGATCTATGCTGTAACCAGACGTGCAATCAATTCCTCAATGCTTCCGGCAGATGCCGGATGTATCGTAGACAATGTAGAGACTTTGATCGGCATACATACCGCGGTAGTAGAAGGAAAACCGCTGATGGAGAGGGTTGTCACCGTAAGCGGCGACGCAATCACGTCCCCCGGTAATTTCAAGGTACTTCTTGGTTCAAATCATCAGGAGCTGATTGAAGCAGCAGGAGGCTTTTCTGCTGAACCTGAAAAGCTGATCTCCGGCGGACCGATGATGGGATTTGCTATGGTAACTGCTGATGCCCCTGTCACAAAGACTTCTTCATCTATCCTTGCCTTTAAAGAGGATATTGTCGCGAAGAGTCCTGAAACGGCATGCATCAACTGCGGAAGATGTGTGGAAGTCTGTCCAAGCAGGATTGTTCCGTCCAGACTGGCGGATCTGGCACAGCGTCATGACGAGGAAGCTTTTGTTGCAATGAACGGGCTTGAGTGTGTGGAATGCGGTTCCTGCAGCTATGTCTGCCCCGCAAAGAGACCGTTGAAGCAGGCCATTGGCTCTATGCGTAAAACGGCTCTTGCAAACAAAAGGAAAAAGTAAGAGAGGTGAGTGGGAATTGAACGAGAAATTAAATGTATCATCATCGCCGCACATTCGTGACAAGGCCAAAAGCAGCAATATCATGCTCATGGTTGTGATCGGACTCCTCCCGGCAACATTATTCGGTATCTGGAACTTCCGCCATGAAAACGCGTGGATCCTTGTTGTAGTTACAACGGCAGCGGCTGTTTTATCTGAATATATCTGGGAAAAATTAATGCACAAACCGATTACGGTCAAAGATTTCAGCGCAGTCGTAACAGGTCTTCTGCTTGCGCTGAATCTTCCCCCTACACTTCCGTGGTGGATGGGAGTTGTAGGCGCTGTATTCGCGATCATAGTTGTCAAACAGCTCTTCGGCGGACTGGGACAGAACTTCATGAACCCGGCTCTTGCGGCGCGTTGTTTCCTGTTGATCTGTTTTACAGGAAGAATGACTTATTTCGTCTATGACGGAGTAACCGGGGCGACACCGCTTGCAGACCTGAAAGCGGGAGAAGCGGTCAACACAATGGATATGCTTCTCGGCTTTACGCGCGGTACGATTGGAGAGACTTCCGTCATTGCCATCATGATCGGAGCAATGTTCCTGATTCTGATGGGCGTAATCGACCTGCGCATTCCGGGATCATATATCATATCTTTTGTTGTATTTATTGTACTGTTCGGCGGCCATGGTCTCGACGCACAGTATATCACCGCACATCTGTGCGGCGGTGGACTGATGCTCGGAGCCTGGTTCATGGCCACAGATTATGTAACATCTCCGATCACAAGCAGCGGAAAGATCATTTACGGAATATGTATAGGACTTCTGACCGGACTGTTCCGTCTCTTCGGCGGTTCAGCGGAAGGCGTATCCTATGCGATCATTATCAGTAACCTTTTGGTTCCTCTGATCGAAAAGGTTACTCTTCCAAAACCATTTGGTAAAGGAGGAGAGAAGTAATGAACAAGATAATCAAAAATACACTGATCCTGACGGCGATCACTGTCGTATCCGGGCTTCTCCTCGGCATTGTCTATAATGTCACGAAGGAGCCGATCGCACAGGCTCAGGAGAATACAAAGCAGGAAGCATATAGAGCAGTCCTTTCTGATGCATCCTCATTCGAATCTGTCGATTTCGATTCAGACAGCGCACTTTCCCTGCTCTCGGAAAACGGCTACACTTCCGATGAGATTACCGAGGTTGTTGAAGGGACAGACGACAGCGGAGAAGTTATCGGATATGTCATCAGCGTCCAGTCAAGCGAAGCATATGACGGCACACTGGAATTATCAGTCGGTATTGCCACAGACGGTACTGTAAAAGGTGTTGAAATGCTGGATATCAGCGAGACAGCCGGTCTCGGAATGAAAGCTGATGAGGCGGAATTCAAAGATCAGTTTAAGGATAAGAATGTAGACAAATTCACCTACACAAAAACCGGTGAAAAAGGCGACGATATGATCGATGCCATAAGCGGTGCTACGATCACAACAAACGCCGTTACCAATGCCGTAGATTCTGCACTTGTGTACTTCCAGAATGAATTAGGCGGCAGTCAGTTAGGAGGCGGAGTCAATGAATAAATGTACAGAACGTATTTTTAACGGACTTGTAAAAGAAAACCCGACATTCGTCCTCATGCTCGGTATGTGTCCGACTCTTGCGGTCACTACGTCCGCTATCAATGGTATCGGTATGGGGCTTTCAACAACAGCCGTACTGATCATGTCAAATATGCTGATCTCCATGCTGAGGAAAATTATACCGGATTCAGTCAGAATGCCGGCATTTATCGTGGTCGTTGCATCTTTCGTAACAATCGTAGACTTCCTGCTGGAAGGATTTGTGCCAAGCCTGTATGATTCCCTCGGACTTTACATACCGCTGATCGTGGTAAACTGTATCATTCTCGGACGTGCGGAGAGTTACGCATCAAAGAATCCGGTTCTCCCGTCCATTTTCGACGGTGTCGGCATGGGACTTGGATTTACGGTCGGCCTGACTTCGATCGGTATCGTAAGAGAGCTGATCGGTGCCGGCCAGATCTTCGGATTCCAGGTTATGCCGGATTCCTATGAGCCGTTTACGATCTTTATCCTGGCTCCGGGAGCATTCTTTGTCCTTGCTTGTCTGGTCGCTCTTCAGAACAAAGTAAAGAGAAATCTTGCAAAGAAAGGCAAAGAAGTTCCGAAAACCGCAGGATGCGGTGAAGGATGCGCTTCCTGCGCAAGCAGGGGAATCTGCGGGGGACATCTGTCGGGAACAGGAACAGTTTCCGGGATATCTTCTGACACTGTAAAAGATGCAGATAAAACGAATGAACAGGAGGGAGTATAAATGCAGGAATTACTTTTAATCGCAGTCGGTACTGCATTCGTCAATAACGTTGTACTCAGCCAGTTCCTCGGAATCTGTCCGTTCCTCGGCGTCTCAAAAAATGTAAAGACAGCAGCCGGAATGGGCGGCGCCGTTGTTTTCGTCATTACGATCGCATCTTTTGTGACCGGGCTGATCTACAAATTTATTCTCGGCAATCCGAATATTATGGGCGGTGAACTTGACTATCTGAATACGATCGTATTCATTCTGGTTATCGCAGCACTTGTACAATTTGTCGAGATGTTCCTGAAAAAATCTATGCAGTCACTTTACAATGCCCTCGGAGTCTACCTTCCGCTGATCACAACGAACTGTGCGGTTCTCGGCGTTGCGCTGACGAATGTGGAAAGCGGATACGGACTGCTGACAGGTGTTGTAAACGGATTCGCAACTGCTTTCGGATTCCTTGTATCCATCGTACTTATGGCAGGTATCCGTGAGAAAACAGAGCATAATGATGTACCGGAATCCTTTAAGGGAACTCCGATCGTTCTTGTGACGGCTGGTCTGATGGCGATCGCATTCTTTGGATTCTAAGGATTGATATAGGAGGAAAGAGGATATGAGTATAATGGGAATTATTCTTGCCGTCGTCATAGTCGGCGGTACCGGTCTGTTCATCGGCATCTTCCTGGGAGTCTCTGATAAAGCGTTTGCAGTAGAAACAGATGAAAGAGAAGATGCTATCCTGGAAGTCCTTCCGGGAAACAACTGCGGCGGATGCGGTTATGCCGGATGTTCCGGACTTGCAGCGGCAATCGTGGCCGGAGAAGCTGAAGTTGGCGGATGTCCGGTAGGCGGCGCTCCCGTTGCCGAAAAAATAGGCGCGATCATGGGTGTGGACGCCGGAGAACAGGAAAGAAAAGTCGCTTTTGTCAAATGCGGCGGTACCTGTGAAAAGGCAAAGACAGAATATGAATATTACGGAATCAAGGACTGCGTTATGGCAAGCCAGATGCAGGACGGCGGAGCAAAAGGCTGCGCATACGTATGTCTCGGATATGGCTCCTGTGTAGATGCCTGTCCTTTTGACGCGATACATATCGTAGACGGTATCGCGGTTGTAGACAAGGAAGCCTGCAAGGCCTGCGGCAAATGCGTAGCTGTCTGCCCGAAACATCTGATCGAGCTGATTCCATACAAACAGCAGACTTTCGTTCAGTGTAATTCTAACGAAAAAGGAAAAGCGCTGATGGACGTATGCCAGGTAGGATGTATCGGCTGCCGCCTCTGCGAAAAGAACTGCGAGGCCGGAGCTATTACTGTAAGCAATTTCCTCGCACATATCGACGCGGATAAATGTACAAACTGCGGAGTGTGCGCAGAAAAATGCCCGAGGAAGATCATTAAGATATAAATTCGTTAGGTTAGAATCGATGATGGTGTAAACGAAAAAGCAGTTTTAAACTTTCGAGTAAACTGCCCATTCGTTTGCACCATTTTCGATTTGGCCTAATTGAACAAAGTAAGCGGCCG
>DWWI01000208.1 GCA_019119745.1 Candidatus Mediterraneibacter gallistercoris
TCCACGTCCCTGCTTTCCTGTCCACCCGGATCGCCTGGGACGGACATGACCGCATGCACAATCCGCATGAAATACAGTTCTCTATCTCTATGCGGATATGTCCCCGCATCCGCTCCGGATATTCCACAGGCTCAAAAGGATACTGGGTTGTCGCCGGTTTTTTGAAGAGGTTCTTGATCACCCTTCCGGCAAATGTAAACATTCTCGTCTTTTTCATACTGCTTCTCCTTTCTGCCTAGCGTTCCGTACAGCTTACGCACGGATCAATCGTCAGGATCAGGATCGGCACATCCGCCAGCTGACATCCCTTCAGGATCTCTACCATCGGCGGAATATTGCTCGTTGTAGGGGTGCGCAGACGGAAACGGTCCAGATATTTCGTTCCGTTTCCTTTCACATAATAGATGGCCTCTCCTCTGGGCTGCTCGATCCGCATGAAATACTCGCCGTCCGGGTTTCCTTTCACCGGCACACTGATATCCCCTGCCGGGATCTTACCGATAGCTTCCCGGATCAGGTCAAAGGACTGGAACAGTTCTTTCAGTCTTACTTCACAGCGTCCGTAACAGTCTCCGTCAGTCGATGTGATCGGCGCCACAGTCAGGTCCTTATACGCCCCGTAGCCCAGCATGCGGACATCATACTCCACGCCGCTCGCTCTCAGCATCGGTCCGACCGCGCCAAGTGAAACGGCGTCTTCCTTCTTCAGTACTCCTGCCCCTTTCAGACGGCTCTGCACTGTATAATCCTGGAGAAATGTATCAACTACCGGCTTGATATCATCCTCAATGTCTTTTATAGCTTCCAGCAGATGGTTCAGCATAATGCCGTCCATATCCTTCTGGACGCCGCCCACCTGATTGACCGAATGGATGATCCTTCCGCCTGCCGTCTCGTCAAACATGTCGAGGATCTTCTCCCGCAGCCGCCAGCTCTCCATAAACAGGCTTTCGAATCCCATAGCATCCGCCAGAAGTCCGAGCCAGAGCAGATGACTGTGGATACGGCTCATCTCAACCCAGATCGCGCGCAGATAATTGGCTCTCTCCGGGACTTCTACGCCCATGACCTTCTCTACCGCCATGCAGTAGCCCAATCCGTGGCCGCAGCTGCAGATGCCGCAGATACGCTCTGCGATATAGGTATACTGTTTAAAATCTCTCTTATCTACAAGTTTTTCAAGGCCTCTGTGGATGTAGCCGATACTCGGAACAGCCTGCACCACAGTCTCATCCTCCAGCACCAGATCCAGATGTACCGGCTCCGGCAGAACAGGATGCTGAGGGCCAAAAGGTACTATACTTCTCTTTGCCATTTTCTCTACTCCTTTTTCTTAAACGGTGTCTCTACGTCGATCCGGTACAGTTTATCCTTATAATCCGGCTTGATCGTCTTGATCTTCACACCGAACAATTCTTCCGCCTCATTCTCCTGTATAAATGCACAGGGATAGATCTGTGTAATGCTGGCAACTTCTTCGTCCTCCGCAACTTCCAGCCGGAGCGTCACCATATCGTATTTCAGGCAGAAAGAATAACTCATCTCATATCCGCCCTCGATGCAGGATGCGCAGATCTGGACCAGACGCCAGTTCTCTGTCTTCATATGCACGACGGCCGGGAAAAATTCCGCTGCAGTAATCTTTCTGATTTCATTTTTATATTCCATCGCCGTCACCTCCCGTCCTTAGCCATAGCTGCCTGTTTCGCATCGAGTATCTCCAGAGCCCTGACGACCCCGTCGATAATGGATTCCGGGCGCGCCGCGCAGCCCGGCACATATACGTCAACCGGGATCACGGTGTCGATCCCGCCTTTGATATTGTAACATTCTTTAAATACGCCGCCTGTACATGCGCAGATCCCGACTGCCACCACGACTTTCGGTTCCGGCATCTGGCTGTAAATCTGTTTTACCACACTCTCAGTCTGACTGTTCACACCGCCCGTGATCAGCAGAATATCCGCCTGGAACGGATCTCCTGTATTTATGATGCCGAAACGTTCGATATCATATCTCGGTGTCAGACAGTCGAGAACTTCGATGTCACATCCGTTACAGCTGCTGGCATCATAGTGGAGCAGCCACGGTGATTTTGATACTTTATTCATAATTTATCTGCCTCCTGCTCACTTGTCCAACATCAGAATCAATATATTCACTCCACCGGCTACCAGTGTTACCACCCAGCAGCTGTAGAGAAGGGTTTTCCATTTTACACGCGCGCTGGCATTATCCCACAGCATCTCCATGAAAAAGATCACGGCACAGATCAGGATCGCCACGATCCAGCTCCACCATGTGCTGTTGATAAAGAAGAGACAGAAGATTCCGAGCAGCAGCACCATTTCATAATATTCAGCTATATTCATAATGGCAAGCGTAGTTCCGGACATCTCTGTCGTCAGTCCCTTTACCATCTCCTGATGGGCATGATGGCTCGTAGAAAGGTCAAAGGGTGATTTTCTGAATTTAATTGCCGCCGTGAACATAAAGCCGACCAGAAGCCCCGGCATCCACAAAACAGCACTTGTATCCGCGCGGATAATATCTGACACCTGGAAAGAACCCGTTGTCAGATAGAAACCTACTGCGATAAGGAGAGTCAGCGGCTCATAAGCCATCATCTGCAGCATCTCCCTGCTGGCTCCCATATTCGCATACGGCGAAGAATCACTGGATGCCGCCATGATCAAAAACATATCCGCTGTACTCAATATGAAAAGTACCATCAGAAGATCAGCACCGTAAAACAGCATACAGCCCGCGATCATCAGGATCACAAGGTAACTCAGGTTCAGCAGAAGCTGTACGTTGTTGACTGCGATCATCTCTTTTGAGAAAAGTTTCCCAAGGTCATAAAACGGCTGCAGGAGCCCGGGACCTTTTCTCCGCTGCATCCTCGCGCTGATTATGCGGTCCACGCCGTCTAACAGCCCGCCAAGGAAAGGCGCCAGGATCAGATAAGCCAGAACAAATACTATTTTCACCATGACACACCTCCTATTACGAGACAGAATCCCACGACAAGCACAGCCGCCGCCATAATGATCGACGGTATCCTCAGATGCCTGCGCCCGAATTCAAAACGCAGATACCAGTTGCTTAAATACAGATGCTCTTTCTTTCCGTAACTGTTCATAAAGAAACGGTTGTCTCCCTCGTTGATGCCGTTCATATAGATCGGCACGATCTCTCTGTGGGATCTTCTGCTGATAAAGAACATCGCTACCGGTACGATGAATATGGAGACGAGCATGATCGCCATTGTTGTAAGTACGCTCATGGAGAGCACATCCGTAGAATTACCGAACAGTTCCCTCACGATCGGATTTACTACCCAGATAGCCACCAGCGGAAGAAGCAGACAGAGCAGAAGCATCACTGCTGCATGAAAGAACATGGACACATATTCATCTTTGCGGGTGACGTCTTTTACCTTCTCTCTCGGTATATGGAAGCAGAGCAGTTTGGCCAGCCACTTTGTCCAGTAGAACATAGTCGTGGCACTGCCGTATGCGATAAAGAGCACCAGTATCACGTTGCCTGAATCCACAAATGACTTGAGCGCCACCCATTTGGAAATAAGCATTCCGAACGGCGCCAGATACATACCCGCTATTCCGATACCCATGATATAAGCAAGCCTGGGGACCGTTATGATCAGACCGTGCATATGCTCAATATCTCTCGATCCCAGCGTATTCTCTGTCGCTCCCACAGACTGGAAAAGCATGGATTTGCTGACCGCGTGAAAGATCATAAGGAAAATGGCCGCCCATACAGTCTCCTCCACGCCGATGCCGGAGCAGGCTACGATCAGGCCCAGATTCGATATGGTAGAAAACGCCAGAACCTTCTTGGCGTCATTCTGTGCAATGGCCATCATACTTGCCATAATAAATGTCAGACCGCCGATACTGGAGATAATGATCCCGACCAGGTTGCCCTCAAGCGCCGGCGAGATACGGATCAGCAGATACACTCCCGCCTTGACCATCGTCGCACTATGTAAGAGCGCGCTGGACGGGGTCGGGGCTACCATGGCTCCCAGAAGCCATGTGGAGAACGGAAGCTGCGCAGACTTTGTAAGACCTGCAAGTGCCAGGCACATCAGCGGAAGCAGCGCTCCTGACTCAACTACATCCATAAGCTGAAGCGTTCCATAGAGCTGTGCCATCAGGGCAATCCCCACAGCGAAACCAAGTCCGCCGAGCAGGTTCATCCACAAAGCGCAGAAACTGTTGTTAACTGCCTCATCCGTACGTGTGTATCCGATCATCAGGAAAGATATAACACTTGTAATCTCCCAAAAGAAATATATCCAGATCAGATTCTGTGAAAGCACCAGACCGAACATCGCGGCCAGGAATAAAAACAGCATGGAGAAAAAGAACGGCTGTCTGTCTTTCACATCTTTATGATGTGCATGATAGCCCTTCATATAACCTACAGTATAAATACAGATAAACCCTCCGATAAATGCAATGATAATGCACATCAGGATCGTCAGCCAGTCCACCATCATATGGGGACCCCCAACAGTTTCTGTAGTAAATTCTGTATACAGTACAAGTGCTGTCTGCAGTACCGACAAAATAACCGGAAGCACTTTACCATATTTGACACTCAGATAGATGATCAGACACATCAGGAAAATATCCCCTGCTGTCATCAGGTGATCGATCAGTTCTGTCTCAGGATAGAACATCCATGTCTGTGCCCCGCCGGTGATCCAGCGGACGATAAAAATAACCGTGGTAAGCATAACAATACCGGCACCCGCGTAGACGATGTACCCTCTGGCCTTTTCATTTCGGATGAACTGGAACAGCACCGCCAGCACTGCCGGAATCCCGATCAGTAATGGTATCATTATCGTAATCCTCCTTTCATTCACTCTCTTTATTTATAATCCCGATTCGTTTTTTTTACAATAGTTTCAGAGCGTTTTTTCTGTTTATTTTTGTAGAAATGTGCTAAAATGGGCATTGGACATTGTGTTGTTTCAGACAGTATCCACATAAAAAAGCTGTTTAATTTGGCTATATTTACCAGACAGGAGGAATCACCATGCATGAACTCAGTATAACCGAACATCTGCTGGAGGACTGCATACGGGAGGCACAGGCACGAAACGCATCCAGAATCCGCGTTATACGGCTGTGCATCGGGCAGCTGCGGGGAATTGTTCCCGACTGCATCCAGATCTACCTCGATATGCTTGCAGAGGGTACGATCGCGGAAGGCGCCCGCATCGAATCCGAGACTCTTCCCGTCAAAGTACACTGCATGGACTGCGGAAAAGACGGAGAGATCACTCCACACCATCTGCAATGTCCCCATTGCGGGAGTATGAGACTTAAACTTCTGTCCGGAAAAGAATTCTATATCAAAAGCTTGGAGGTAGACATCGATGGAGATAAAAGTACTGCATCAGGTAATGGACTGGAATGAAGATGTAAGCGAAGAAGTAAAGGAAACACTTTCCTCCCATCACATCTGCATGATCAACGTGATGGGCAGCCCCGGAGCCGGAAAGACAAGCCTTATCACTTCTCTGATCGATAGATTGAGAAAAGACTGGCACGTCGGCGTCATTGAAGGTGATATTGCGGGACAGGTAGACGCGGAGCGCATTGCAGATCTGGGGATCCCCGCCGTCCAGCTCAACACCGACGGCGCGTGCCACATCGAGGCAATGAGCATTCAGCATATCCTGCCCGAGCTTCCGCTGGATGACCTGGACGTCATATTCGTCGAAAATATCGGAAACCTTGTATGTCCGGCCGAGTTCCGCATCGGGGAATCTCTGCGCATCACCATTCTCAGCATCCCAGAGGGCGACGACAAAGTGGAGAAATATCCCCTCATGTTCACGGATACAGACTGTCTCGTCCTGAACAAATACGATATGCTTCCGTACTTTGACTTTGATGAAAAGAGAGTCCGCGCCAACTACGAAACTGTGAACCCCGGCGCTCCTTTCTTCCGGATCAGCAATCGGACCGGGGACGGCTTGCAGGAACTCTCGGACTTCATCGCCGGGCACATCAGGAAAGCACAGTCATGAAAACCGTTCACATTGAAGTTGAAGGAATCGTACAGGGCGTGGGATTCCGCCCTTTTCTCCACAGACTTGCGTCACAGCACCATATCTGCGGCTGGGTGCGCAACACCTCCGCAGGACTGGAAGGCATTGTAAGAGGCGAACCGGAAGAGTTGAAGCGTTTCATCGGGGAACTGAAATCTTGCCCGCCGCCTATGGCACAGATTGAAGCGGTCCGGGCAGAGAGTGCGGATACTTCTTCGGATCCGGCACAGTATGCCGGAACTTTCAACCAGTTTACTATACGCAGCAGCCGGATAAAGGCCGGCGCCACTCTCATTTCTCCGGATATCGCCATGTGTCCCGAGTGTGAAGCTGAGCTCTGCACCCCGTCAGACCGCAGATATCGTTATCCCTTTATCAACTGTACGAACTGCGGACCAAGATATACTATCATAGAAGCTCTTCCCTATGACCGGGAACGAACTGTAATGAAAGAGTTTCCTATGTGCGAAGAATGTGAGGATGAATACCACGATATCAATAACCGGCGGTACCATGCGCAGCCCGACTGCTGCCCGGAATGCGGACCGGCCGTCTTCTATACTGACTCTCCGGAGAAACAGGCAAGTTCTTCTGCGCCGGCTGTGAAGGGGGACGATGCGTTCCGCCGCTCACAGGCTCTCCTGGCAGACGGCGGCATCCTTGCAGTCAAGGGCATCGGAGGCATTCATCTCGCCTGTGATGCACTGGATCCCGAAGCGGTATGCAGACTTCGCAGACGCAAGCACCGGGCGGAAAAGCCTCTGGCTGTCATGTGCCGTTCTCTTGGAGCGGCGCGCCGGATCTGTGAGATCACGCCTGAAGAAGAAAATCTTCTGACAAGTCCCGCACGTCCGATCGTCCTTCTCTCAAAACGTAAAAATATAACAGCCCCGCAGACCGCCCGGGCGCTCGACGCCCTCAGCTTCAGCGCAAGGCTCGGCGTGATGCTGCCCTACACGCCTCTTCATACGCTGCTCCTCGACGGAGCTTACGGCGGACCGGACATCCTTGTCATGACGAGCGGGAACGTACCGGGATGTCCCGTACTCACAGATAATAATGCCGCGCTGAGCGCACTTGCGGATGTTGCGGACGGTTTTCTGCTGCACAACCGCAGGATCGCGAACCGGTGTGATGATTCTCTAGTGGCAGAATGGCAGGGGCGTCCGTATTTTCTGCGCCGGAGCCGGGGGTACGCCCCCCGTCCTCTCAAACTCAAAATGCCGGTATCCGCCAACGGCATCTTTGCAATGGGCGCCGAGCAAAAAGCTTCTTTCGCACTTGGCCGGGATTCCCACATTTTCCTGAGTCCTTATATCGGCGATCTGAAAAACGCCGAGACATTTGAGCATTATGCACAGGCCATGCAGACCTACGAAAGGCTTTTCCGACTCACACCTTCTCTATATGTCTGTGACCTTCATCCGGACTATCTGTCCACCGGTGAAGCCAGACGCCGTGCTTCGTCAGATCGGATCCCGCTTCTGCAGGTTCAGCATCACTGGGCGCATATGGCGTCCTGTATGGCGGACAATAACCTGAGCGGACAATGCTTCGGAATCATCTGGGACGGCACCGGTCTGGGAACAGACGGAAATATATGGGGCGGAGAATTTATCCTCGGAGATTATGAAAACTTTCAGCGCGCCGGCTCGATCCGTCCGATACTTCTGCCCGGCGGCGACCGCGCTGTACGTGAAATCGGGCGGATCGCGCTTTCGCTCATAACAGACGCGGGAATCCGGGATTTCTCCGACATTCCTCTGACAGAGGAAAAATGCCGGATGCTAGCCGGACTGCTGGAAACGGCTCCGCAGTCTGTCCCCGCAGCCAGCAGCATCGGACGTCTGTTTGACGGAGTCTGCGCCCTCATCCTGAGCCGCTCTGAAACCGACTACGAGGGAGAAGGGGCTGCTCTTGTAGAGGCTCTCTCCCCGTCAGAAACACCGGAACAATTACCTTCGGAATTATCTCTGCGGACACTCGCCTGGCCTGTCACATTTTACGAGCAGGACGGCATACGTGTCTTTGACACCAGGCCAATGATCCGCAGCCTCACAGATGAGCTGAACCGGCATACGGACACGCATATCCTCGCCCTTCGTTTTATGGCGACACTTATCTGTATGGCAGCAGAACAGTGCATGGCGCTCAACCCCGGCAGACACCCCGTCATCCTTTCCGGCGGAGTCTTCCAGAACCGCTTTCTCCTGCATGGTATCACTTCCCTGCTGGAAGAAAACGGATTTACAGTGTATACTCATCATCAGGTATCCGCGAACGATGAAGGCATAGCCCTCGGACAGCTCGCCATCGCCTGCCACAGACGGCAGTTATCCGGAGAAGATACCCCGGTGCAGCCATCAGATCATTATATATAAGAAGAAAAGAGGAGTATAACTTATGTGTTTAGCAATGCCTATGAAGATCAATAAAATAAACGGTTCGCTGGCGCAGTGTGAATCCGGCGGTCTCACGCAGGATATCCGGATTGATTTTATCACGGACGCACAGCCGGGCGATTATGTTATGGTACATGCCGGATTTGCCATTGAAAAAATGTCTGAAAAAGAGGCGTTAGAGAATATGGAGCTTCTGGAGGAGATAAAAAATGCTTTATAACAGCTATTTTAAAAATCCCAAGGATGTACCTCTGCTTCTTGATAAAATCAGAATATACAGCGACAAGACCGGTCCGGCCCGTCTGATGGAGATCTGCGGAACGCACACCATGGCGATTGCCCGCAGCGGCATCAGAAGCGTACTGCCGGAAAATGTACAGCTTCTCTCAGGTCCCGGCTGTCCGGTCTGTGTTACCCCTGCCAGCATGATCGATATGGTTCTTGACCTTTCCCAGAGACCGGGAGTACTGATCACAAGTTATGGGGATCTTCTGCGGGTTCCCGGATCGGTGCAGGGAGACAGTCTTCTTTCGCGCCGGGCTGACGGCGGCAAAGTAGAATCTGTCTACTCTCCTATAGATGCGGTCAAGATTGCAGAAGAACATCCTGATACAGAAGTCATTTTCCTCGGAGTCGGATTCGAGACCACTGCTCCCGGAACTGCTGCGTGCATCCTTGAGGCAGCCGCCCGGGGGCTGAAAAACTTCTCTGTGCTGTGCCTTTTAAAAAGAACCGAACCGGCCATCCGTTCCCTCATTGAATCTGACGACTTTGCAGTAAACGGATTTCTCTGTCCCGGACACGTGGCTGCCATCATCGGAGCTGACGGCTTTTCCTTTCTCCCGGAAGATTACCGTCTGCCAGGTGTGGTGAGCGGATTTGAGCCCGGAGATCTTCTGTATTCCATCCTGGAACTGACTGAGATGCTTGCGCAGGGAACACCGGAATTAAAAAATGAATATACCCGGCTCGTGCGGCAGAAAGGAAACCCCGCCGCCATGGCACTGATGGATCAGGTATTCATCCCCACAGTATCCGACTGGCGGGGGCTCGGGCAGATCCCGGACAGCGGTTATCGGATCCGGGATGAATACGCACAGTGGGACGCCATGAAAAAGTTTTCTCTCGCCCCGGCGGAAGAAAAAGAGATACCGGGGTGTTGCTGCGCCCAGGTCATACGCGGCGTAATGAGGCCTGCCGGATGCCCGCTGTTCAAAAAAATCTGCTCCCCGCACAATCCCGTGGGACCGTGTATGGTTTCAGGCGAAGGGGCCTGTGCAGCGGCATACCAGTACGAATAAGCGGATAATCTAAGCAAAACATGATCGATAAGGGAACAGGGAGGTATTTATGACATGGAAGACAAAATAAAAGATGACAGAATTACTCTTGATTACGGAAGCGGCGGTTTGAAGACCTCGGAACTGATCGAGTCGATCCTGCTGCCCGCATTTGACAATACTGCGCTTTCCCAACTCGGAGACGGGGCCATCCTGGGCGGCAGTGACAAGCTGGTATTCTCAACAGACAGCTTTGTCGTCTCCCCGTGGGAATTTCCGGGCGGAGATATCGGAAAACTGTCTGTCTGCGGTACAGTAAACGATCTGTGTATGGCCGGCGGGATTCCGAAATACCTCAGTCTTTCTTTTATATTAGAAGAAGGATTCTCTTTCTCAGACTTTAGAAGCATCGTCTCCTCTATCGCGGATGAGGCGAAAAAGGCCGGTGTATCCATCGTGACCGGCGATACCAAGGTCGTAGATTCCGGCAAAGGCGACGGAATCTATATCAACACTGCCGGGATCGGTTTCCAGAAAACCGTTCTTCCCGGTAAATCAGCCATCCGCCCGGGAGACGCTGTTCTCGTCAGCGGCACCATCGGCTGCCACGGCGCCGCCGTTATGATGGCGCGTTCCGGACTGCTGCGCGAAGGCAGCCCGCTCGTCTCCGACTGCCAGCCGCTGCACAGGATCAGCGCGGCTGCCCTTGAAGCCGCAGAAAATGGTTCCATCCGTATCCTACGCGACCCGACCAGAGGCGGAGTCGCTACCACGCTCAATGAATTCACAGAGCAGATGCCATTCTCCATCGAACTGGATGAGACAGCACTGCCTGTCGATCCCGCAGTAGTAGCAGCCTGCGATATGCTCGGCCTCGATCCGCTCTACTGCGCCTGTGAAGGACGGATGCTGGCCGTCTGCGCCCCTGAAGCCTCCGAGGCAGTCCTCGACGCAATAAAAAAAATCCCCGGCGGAGAGAACGCTGCCCGGATCGGCACCGTGACCGAAGACATGCCCGGCAAAGTTCTCCTGAAGACCCCCATCGGCGGCAGAAGAATCCTCGCCAAACTAACCGGCATGCAACTACCGAGGATATGTTAACAGTCTGCCATGTGGTAAGAATTAGCGATAGGTGTCACGCAAGCTCGCTTGCAAGTGACAACCAGCGGTAATTCTGCTATATGGCGCACGCCATACAGTGAGAATACGCCTGCAAGGCGGATTCGAACTGCCGCATGGCAGACGGACGGCTGGTAAAACCCAATGCGGTGGGATTATTGGTAGACGTCACGCAAGCTTGCTTGCAGATAGCGATTGATGATAATTCTGTCATATGGCGGACGCCATACAGTGAGAATACACCCGCAGGGTGAATTCGAACTGCCGCATGGCAGACGGACGGCTTGAAAACCCAATGCGGCGGGATTATTGAAACAGGCTGCCAGTTAAACTGCCAGCCTGTTACATATTTACAATGTTCGAGTTAGTTCCTGCCCGATTCCTACGAGATTCTCCCATTATCCATCTCATACACAATATCCGCCAGATTCATTGTCGATTTCCTGTGGGATACGAGCAGTACTGTCTTATCCCCTTTTCCTTCTTTCAGGGATTTCAGGATGATACCCTCGTTCAGAGAATCCAGATTACTCGTTGGCTCATCCAGCAGGATAAACGGAGCGTCGTGCAGGAACGCCCTTGCAATTCCGATCCTCTGCTTCTCCCCGCCGGACAGCGTATCGCCCAGTTCTCCGACTTCTGTGTCATATCCTTTCGGCAGCGTCATGATGAAATCGTGGATAGACGCCTTTTTCGCGGCTTCCATGATTTCTTCCCTTGCTGCGCCGGTTTTTCCCACGGCAATGTTATTGGCAATGGAATCATGAAACAGTACCGTCTCCTGGGTCACATAGGATTCCATCCCCCGCAGATCCGTGGTATTAATCCCCCTTACATCCCGTCCGGAAATCTTCACCTGACCGTCCTGTACGTCCCAGAACCGCATCAGAAGTTTCAGCAGGGTCGATTTTCCGGAACCGCTGGCTCCATGGATACCGACAACTTTCCCTTTCTGAATCCGGATAGAATAGTTCTTTAAAATCTGTTCATCCTCATATGCGAAGTCGACGCCATCTGCCTCTGCATCAATAAAGGAAATATTCTCAGCTCCGTTCACTTCCTCCACCTTCGGTTCTTCCTCCAGAATCGACAATACACGCTCGCCGCTTGCCAGAGTCTGGTTCAGGTTATTGGAAAGACTGGCAAGGGCGGTCACCGGTCCGAAAGATCCCATCATGGCAATGGTGCCTGTAAGCATGCCGGTAAGATCTACGCTCCCTGCCTGCCTCAGCCCGATCATCAGAAAAAGCATGGCAAAGGAGAACAGCAGAATCACCAGATTCGTTGCCGATCTCTGAGAGGCTTCCAGCCGGTTCAGCTCTTTCTGCACTTCACCGAGCTGATCCGAACGCTCTGCCATTTCTATCCTTCTCTTCTCGCCCTGTCGGTACTGGATCGTCTCGTCCAGCCCTCTCAGCGAGTCAAGGATAAAACTGTTCAGATCACCAAACCCGTTGCGGAATTCCATGCCCTTATCCGCCCCTCTGCTCCCGAAGAACAGCGGAATCGCTGCGCCGACCGCAAGATAACCCGCCAGCGCCAGAACCGCCGCTGCAGGCGAGATCCGTCCGAGAAATAAGATCATCACAAGAGACGTCAATACTGCGATGGCGATGGGCGAGATCGTGTGGGCATAAAAGACTTCGAGCAGCTCGATATCCGATGTGATGACCGAGATCAGGTTCCCCTTATCCCTTCCTTCCAGCTTCGCCGGGCAAAGCTTCCGTAGTGCGGCAAATACTTTGTGCCGGATGATTGCCAGCAGCTTAAACGCAATGAAATGGTTGCAGTACTGTTCTCCATAGTGCAGGATTCCCCGCATCACCGCCATCACAACCAAAGCGATGAACAGAATCCGCGGCTCCATGACCGGCTCCAGCAGGATGTGCATCAGTCCGTATCCCGCCAGAATCGTAAGAAAGATGGCGCACAGATATCCGACTGTTCCGAGCACAATTGCAAGAATCATCACCGGAAGGAGAGGCTTTACCAGCCCGATGAGCTGTCCCATGATGCGGATACCGCTGCGGCGGGAATTTCCGCCCTGAACTGCAAATGTCATATCTTCACTTGTCTTATCCTGACTCATGCTGTCGCCTCCTTTCCATACTGCTCCAGTTCCATCTGGGACCGGTACAGATTCGCATAATCGCCGTTCTGTTCCATCAGCTTTTCATGGGTTCCACTTTCTGCAATACTGCCTTCCTTCATCATATAGATACGGTCCGCCTTCACCACGTTGGCAAGACGGTGCGAGATCAGAATGATCGTCCTTGTCTTTGCCAATGTATGGATTACGCCCATGATCATCTCTTCGCTTTCCGCATCGATATTGGAAGTCGCCTCGTCAAAGATGTAGACCGGCGTATCGTGGAGAAGCGCCCGCGCAATGGCAAGCCTCTGGCACTGGCCGCCGGAGAAGTTGCTTCCTTTCTCCATGACCGGTGTGGCAAGGCCCTGCTGCGCCTGCAGGAAGCCCCACAGGTTCACCTTTCTGAGTGCGTCCTGCATCTCTTCTTCCGTTGCGTCCGGTTTTCCCATCCGCAGGTTATCCTTCACAGTTCCTTTAAAAAGATAACTGTTGTGACTGACCATAGTGATCTGATCCATCAGGCTGCTTTCCTGTATTTCTGAAAGTTCCTTTCCTTCGATCGTCACACTGCCCCGATAGCCTTTGTTCCTTCCCATAAGAATCGACGCAGTCGTACTCTTGCCGCATCCGGAAGTTCCTACGATCGATGTGAAGCTTCCTGACGGAAATTCCATATCGATTCCCTTTAATATCTCTCTTTCTTCTTCATAGGAGAAATGCACATCCGAAAATTCTATATCCATCTTTGTTCCGTTTAAGATCTGTGACTTCTCTGCCGGCTCCGGCAGATCGAGCAGCGCAAAGATCTTGTCGCTTGCCGCCATTCCGTTCATGGCGATGTGAAAGAACGATCCCAGGAGACGCAGAGGAATAAAGAATTCCGACGCCAGCAGGACCAGCATCAACGCTCCGTGAACGCTTAAATTTCCTTTCATAAACTGAGTGAGCGTCACGATCATACCGACCGCTGCTCCGCCGTAAGCAATGATATCCATTACGCTGGTGGAGTTGAGCTGCATGGTCAGCACCTTCATGGTGATCTGCCGGAAACGCTGAGATTCCTCATCCATCTCCTCCGCTTTTTTCTCGTCCGCGCGGTAGATCTTCAGTGTCGTCAGCCCCTGCAGGTTTTCAAGGAAACTGTCGCCCAGTTCCGTATAGATGCCCCAGTATTTATTCAGAAGTTTCTTTGCGATCTTCTGGACCGCGACAATGGAAATCGGAATCAGGGGAACACAGATGAGCAGGACAAGGCTTGCCTGCCAGTTTACAAAGGACAGAATGATAAACAACGTTACCGGAGCCAGCAGACTGTAAAAGAGCTGGGAGAGATATTTCCCGAAATAGGTCTCCAGCTGCTCCACTCCTTCTGCTGCCATCTGGACCACTTCAGATGTAGTCACTTTTTCCCTGTAGGCTGCCCCCAGACGGAGCAGCTTGCTGTAGATCTTATCCCTTAAGATCCGCTTTACATCCACACTTGCACGGTAAGATGCTTGAGATGCCTGTCTGTCACATACAAACCGCAGGATCAGCGCCACGAGCACAACTCCCCCGTAATACACCGCCATCCCGGGCGTCACCGTCCAGAACAGCGCCTGTTCCAGCAGCGCGGATGCACAGTAGATCATTACAACCTGGCAGAGCAGGGCCAGCCACTGCCAGACAACCTGATAAATGATATATTTCTTTGCGTGGGATAAAAGCCCCACGAGTCGCTTCTTGATCATAATATCCTCTCTTACTTCTGCTCTTTCTTCTCTCTTACACTGCACACCACATGCCAGACGGCAAGGATCGGGTGATAAAACAGCATCCGCGGTCCTGAAAACC
>DWWI01000209.1 GCA_019119745.1 Candidatus Mediterraneibacter gallistercoris
GTTTTCCGAACACCTGGCTTTTGACGATTTTGGCCGGAAGGAGAGAAGCCTCCTCCAGTTTCTTCGCCATCGTCTCGATCATCAGCGGCACCATGAGGATCATTTCCGGCTTGAACAGTTTGATATTCTTCGCCACGCGCATCAGAGAGTCATTGATACAGATTACCGCGCCCAGAGATGTTCCCTTAAGGATGTCCATACTCAGGCAGTATGCGTGATGGATCGGCAGCACCGTCATGATCACGGTACGCTCCGGAATCTTCATTTCCAGACATGTGGCATTCTCCGCTACATTTCTGTGCGTCAGCATAACGCCTTTACTCTTCCCCGTCGTACCGGAAGTAAACATGATCGTACAGAGCTGATCCGGATCCGGGTCATAATCGAAGCTTCCCCTGTTCTCCTCCAGCAGTTTCCAGAACGAAAGCGCATGATCGTCATTTTCTTTCTGCTGCATGGAAATCATCGTCTTAAGCTGCGGACAGCGGTCTTTCGCGATAGCCGCCACATCTTTTCTCACTTCATCATATACAAGTACCGTGGAATCTGATCTGGCGATCAGGTCGCATACATCCTCCGCCGGAAGATTGACATCCAGCGGCACGACCACACTGCCGCTGTTCACCGTTCCGAAGTAAGTCACCAGCCATTCATAGGACGTCATGCCGATCACAGAAATATGTTTCCCCAGCTCCCCCAGACTTTTCAGTACATTGGAAAAGCTCTCACTGTCGTTTTTTAGCTGTGTATATGATTTTGATTCAATCTCATTTTTACTGATCTTATAGCGTACCGCATCCTCCGGTCCGTATTTTTTTTCTGTATTTACAAGGATCTGACGCACTGTACTGCAAAGCATAACTCACATTCCTTTCCCAACTATTTTACTAATGTTTCAAGGTAATCGACAGCCTCCTGTACTGTGCGGATATTTACCACTTCTGACTGCTCTACTTCAACGTCGAACTCGTCCTCGATCTCGCCCAGCATACTCATAAAGTCGAAGGAGGTAAATCCGAGATCCTCCATAAAGCGTGACTCCGGATGAATGTTTTCCGGCTCTACTTCAACATAATTGCAGATGATTTTAACTAATCTTTCAAACATGATTATTCTCCTTTTCCAAATTAATGATGTTGGGGCAAATGCCCCCAACTATAATGCCTGCGGACTGCTCCGTGCTTCTCACTCCCGCAATCCTGAATGGCATCATACTAATTTGATGATCTCTCCGATCGTCAGATCCGGATTCTCCGCGCCTTTGAACATGATCTTGCACAGATAGTAGTACAGATACTCCAGTTCTTCTCTTGAGACCGCTTTGATCTGATGCTCAAAATTGAAGTCCAGTCCGTTATCCTCCGGGCGGTGCATTACAGTCAGGTACATTCCCTGCGGGCAGATGCCGTTGGGATACCATTTTGTCTTGTAGCGGATATCTCCCAGCTGATCCAGTCCTTTCTCTTTCAGGGTCAAAGGCTGATATGTAAGTGAGATCGGCTCGTATCCGAGACCCGGCTGCGGCTGCGGATATGTCTTTGCACGGTATGCAAAGTATGCCGTCGGGTCATAATTTGCGTGCCGGAAATATTCATTCTGTTTGTCACGGATCGCATAGACGCCGTCGATGAACTTCATATCCTGCGGGAAGATCGTGCGGAACGGGAAGGAATGAATTCTTGTCCCGCCGGATTTCTTCTCTTTCAAAGTCGCGCGCCTTGCTATAGTCGTAGTAAGGGACACATCGTCAAAGCCGTTCATCTTCTGATAATAGGTACGAAGTCCCATGAGCAGAAGGCAGGCAAGAGAGACATGGTACTTCTCGCAGAAATCCATCAGACGTTTCGTCGGTTCTGCCTCAAGGTGGAAGATATCAAGAGCCGACTTCGTATCATCTGTGACACAAAACGCTGATCTCAGTTCCGGATTCTTGAACATCTCACGCATGGACTCCAGTTTTGCCGTACCGTGAAGGTCATTATAGATGGGCTCGCCTTTCTCAATCTCCTTCTGGAAATATTCAATATCTCTCAACTGAGCCTTGCTTCCCGCCTCGTATGCGAAGTCTCTCTGCAGCTGCTCGATGTAGGATGCCATATCCTTCGGATACGGAACACCTTCATATTTTGCGTTACAATAGAGCTCAATGATGTCTTTCAGGAAACAGATCAGTGACTGCGCGTCCACGATCATATGATTTCCAAGGAAATACACTCCGTTAAATCCGTCCGGCATCTTGATCATTACGACTCTTGTCAGAGGTGAATCAAACATCTGGAACGGCACAGTAGTCCACTTCTGCATCTCTGCTTCAGCTTCTTCCAATGTACGGTCCGAGAAATCAACGAATTCGATATCTTTCTCTTCCGGATCCATCACATACTGATACCATGTGCCCTCTTTATCTTTTGCGAAACGGACACGCATTCCCTCGCTTCTGGCATATGCCTCATTGATCGATTTTTTCAGCTGATCCCAGTCCAGCTCTACTTCGATGGTCAGGCTTGTTCCGATATTGAGAACCGCCATGTTCGGACAGTGCGGTGCATAGTAAAGGTGAAATTTCTGTGCTACGGTAAGCGGATACACTTTGTGTCCTTTTCTTGTCTTCATCATTTCATTATTCCTCCGATAAATGAATCCAGGGCTCTTTCATAGGCTTCTGTATCTTTGTAATAGC
>DWWI01000210.1 GCA_019119745.1 Candidatus Mediterraneibacter gallistercoris
TCAATTCTATATAAACCCTAGTAGTTAAGCTAGAGAAAATCTCTAGCTCAACGACAGCACCTCGCACCCTGATAAATAGCAGAACCTAGGGAGTTGCCTATTTTTTCAGCAATGGATTAGGCTGATGTGCCGCCCCTTCTTTTATGTTTTTTGTTCCTCCATCGCAAATCTCAAAAAGATTATTTCTCCATTCAACATTTGTAAAGCAAGCATTATTTGGTATTTGCATACCAAGATAGTATCTTCTTTTCTCTGAGATAATACCAAAACTAATGCCATATGTCAATGGTTTGCGAATTAATCCTACAAGTTGAGGTGAGCCTCCACAATATCTATCTTGAATATTAGCTAAAGTATCTGTAAAACAATGGAAAACATTTCTACTTGTATTCGAATTTCTTCCTTTTTGGTACAATAAATATTTTTCGTTGAATTCCTTTGCCCCAGTACCTAAGACACATAGCAAACCAGATTTATTTGGAATAGAGATTTTTTCAAATATAAACCCATTTTTTTTGCTCCAAGTTAACTTGTAGTGATAAAATTTAGGATATCCTCTCACTTTTGTATCCACTTCTGTGTCCCTTGACAAATGCATAATTTGAACATTAGAACCTATATATAACTGAGGATATTTTGATAACGATTCACATATTTTTTCAAAAATGATTTTGTTTTTTTGATCACACGTCATTGTAGTATTTAGTAATATCCCTGCATCTATTAATTCCACGATCTGTCCTAATACAATAGATGGAAAAAGGACATCCCCTGCATATCCAAATATTTCAGGATATTTCTTTGATGCAAATACTTTTTTTGCAAAATCAAATGTGTTTGCAGCATCCCACGATATTCTACTATCAGCAGCAATATACATAGAAGTTGGGCCATGTGGATCCACGCCAACCCATGATACGAGCATTGTCATTTCAGTTATCTCTCCAACATTATTCTATTTTTTTATTTTATAAAAATTTTGCTAATCTCGCAATAGTTGAAATTCTTGAGTTTCCGCAGAATTATCCCCCTGTTATGAAGTGACTTTTGTCAAGAGGTAAATGCTATATCTAACAAACTTTTTCTTGACTGTCACATTTGTGTGATCTGTCAGCATCTGAAAGGAGCTCTGATTTAACAGTTCCCGGCATGTGGCCACTCTGTTATTCGTGGATTGGTTACCGACAGGCTAATGGTTCCGCCGTGAACTCTGCGATCTAAAAGCGTGGATCACCAAGGTACCAACATAGGGGGGACGCAGATAGTTCGAACCTTACAGGGATCACAGCTCCTTACAGATACTGACAGATTTTCAATTGTTATTGTTCTGGCAGCAAGCCGCACTCTGCTGCTGATTGCTGCTTGATTGTGCTTTACATCAGGGACGGATGGCTGTCAAGGACCGCGCAGCGGTGCATTTTATCCTTGATAGACAGCGGGCATTGATGTACCTGCTGTGGGACTCATACTGCTATTTCCTGTCATCATGCCCCAGACGAAGCATGCAAGTTCTCTTGCTACAGCTGCCACTGCTACATTTTTCTTCTTGCCATGGCGGATCATTTTATAATACTTGCTGCGAAGTCGGGTATTCGCTTTATCGGCGTATGCAATGACCTCGGCAGATTGTCCGCTTTGCCTTGCCCGGAGTTCTTTGGACTTATGTCCGATGGCTCCTTTACAGATGCCTTTTGCAGCTTCAATTAATAAACAGCGCAAGTGTGTATTTCCTGCTTTGGATATACCAAGCCGGTTCACGTTGTCTGAACTGGAGCGCTCTCCTGGTGCCAGTCCCAGGAATGCTGCATAGGTATTTCCCTTAGCAAAACGCTTAAAATCACCGGTTTCCACAATCAGGGACAGCGCCGTATGCGTACGAATGCCCAGGAAGCAGCCAAGTTTTTTCGCATTTTTCTGATAACGTGTTTTGGAAGCGATTTCTTCGATCCGCTTACCGTAACGCTCGATTTTTGCTTCCTGTTCCTCATAAGACGCCATGTATTCATTCAGGGTTTCCCGATACATTGGATCGAGTTCCAACTTCTTCAGCCAGGTGACATGCTTGATCGTCCATTTTGTCCCGCTATACGTATGCCCATGCCGAAGAACAAACGCATTGATCTGCTGCTTCAGTTTCTTAAGCGCAAGCTTGTGATCATCCCTCATTCGAAGATACTCTTTGACAGCATCATCTTCGCCAGTGGGGATATAAACCGGATGGTAACCACCGTAACACAGGCATTGTGCTATCAAACGGGCATCACGCTTATCCGTTTTGATTCGCTTTCCCTGCTGGGTAAGCATAGTTGTCGGTGCAAGTATGACACATTTGACCCCGGCGCCTGTAAGCTGGTGATAAAGGGTATAGCCAAGACAGCCTGCCTCATAACCACATTCGATGGAATATTGATTGTCAGAACCGAGTTTCATCTTCAGAGATTCAATGAAACAAATGACTTCTTTGTAGTCTGGAGCAACCTGTACTTCTCCAAAGATTCGGTCTTCTGCTCCGATTGTGGGTTCCATTGCACATAAAGTATAATTTTTACTATGGACATCCATGCCAATTTTGATTATTCTATTCATAAGTGGCCTCCTTTTGTATGCGGTAATCCCTGTTACCATTGTTGTTGTCAAACTCTAGTATACAGGTAAATCCACGTTGCTACAAATGTGGGGTCACTTCATATTATCTAATGTCTTTTCCGTGTCGATACCATATTCGCCAAGAAGATTACACGTGTGCTCAAAAAACGGATAGACAAACATATCCGTAATCTCGCCGTTCTTAGAAGATTTGACTCTCACATATCCGCACGGGAGCGCTTCTTCGAGCTGTTCCATCCGAAGTCCGGATACATCCTCCCGGTATGCGTTAAGGAGTTCTTCTTTCTGATCACCCGTAATCTGAAGGGCAGTATCTTTTACTCCGTCCTCCCATGCCAGCCGGTCGCCCGACACATCCTCAAGTGTCACAGCCGAATAGGCGATCTGTCTGTACTCATCTGTCTCATAAACGCCGGCAAACATTTCGACCTGCTCCCGGCTTAAAGGATAAGAGCGGTAACGTGTACTGCCGTCAGGCATATAATAACAGACTTTCGCACATGTATAAGGGGCGCCGTCTGCGCCTTCATTCCCGTCCGGATCATTACGGATGATCTCCTGAAGCCATCCGAGCACTGCCGTCCGTCCTTCATCTTTTAACCGGTACTCACTTAACTGTGCGTTTGTCTCATATGTTTCCCTGTTTCCCGACACTTCTTCATATGTCCAGTAATCCATTCCGATCCCGTCTATGCTGACCCCGACGCTCTCGGCATTTTCAGGGAAGATAGAATCGTAAGCGGACGCTCCTGCAGGAAATGCCAGTCCGGCGGCAAGCACTGCCGCGGCTGATACTGCAAGCTGCCACTTTCTTCGCAAAAGCTTTGCTCCCGTGCCCTGCACCGCATACTCCAGCAGACAGTGTATCACAAGAGCAGTGCACACGCCGCCTGCAGCACAGCCGATCAGACTGCCCATGCCGGCAGCCGGATCTTTTGAGAAATCAGAAGGGAAACTGAAGATCCACAATCCTGCCAGAAATGATACCAGTATCTGTACCACACGCTCCGCCGGTGCAAATGCGAAAATCCATCCTGTACACTCCGTCTTTCTCCTTTTCTGTGCAAATGCAGACAGTACAAAAGGGATACCGATCCACAGGACTGCAGCTGCTATAGAAGACAGTTCCGGTGTAAAGGAAAGCACGAAAGGCTTTTCGAACACACTCATTCCTGTCAGGTCTGCTGTCAGCCGCTCCGGTGACAGGACAGTGTAAAGCCGTTCAAGAAGCGGATTCTTATAGTATGAAGTAAAATAATTTTCCGAAAGCGTAATACAGATATTCCCTGTCAATATCGGAAAATAAAGTATTTCGGCCGCACAGACCGCAATGGCAGATACGATATTCCCGCAGATTACGATGCACAGGATTCCCAAATGATAAAAGATCAGATACGATGCCCCATAGACAAGAATGCTCTTCAGTGTATAACTCCCGACATAAGGTCCGAACTGAGGATCTATGGCTGCCTGATAAAGCCCGCATACTGCCATAACAAGGATCAGCGGCACAAGCATATGAAAAAGGCCGTGCACGTAACGGCTCCAGAATACAGTCTCCCGGCTGACCGGAAGACTGTAGTAAAAGTCCTGCTGCCTCTGCCTGAACAGATAAAAGTACTCGATAAACGCTGTGAGGATTCCCAGTCCCATGCAAATCCACCGGAGTTCCAGTACAGTGCCCCCGATCCCGAAATATGTACTCTGTGTATCAAAGCTCAGTCTCGTCACGGCAAGGATGCCGTAAAGGATAAACATCCCCCATCCCAGCGACGCCACAAGGTGTCCTCTGCCCGCTTCTTTCATCCAGTTAATGAAGCACTTTGCGGATGTCATATCCTTTCACCTCCATTTCCGCGATAAAGATTTCTTCAAGACTCATAGGAATTTCATTTAATACACACGGATGCTCCTCATTCAGCTTTGCCAGAATTTTCTCTTTCTCTCCCCTTGCAGTCAGTGTAAGAAAAGTGCCTTCTGAACTGATGCGTACAATATCAAGTTCCCGCGCCAGCCTGTCCGTAATATCCTTCATCTTCTGTCCGGCATCCGTCCGGTTATCGTCTGCATCGTCCGGCCAAAACGCGCACTGATATTTCCACATATCTCCTGCCTGTATGCGCATATCTCCGGCAGTCACCAACCCTCCTTTATGCAGGATCGCGATGTTTCCACAGATATCCTCCAGCTCATACAGTTTGTGGGAAGCCACGACCACGGTAAATCTGCGCTCTTTCATCTCCTGCCGGAAGAGATTCTTCATTACATCCGCGGCGATCGGATCCAGTCCGTCAAACACCTCGTCGCACAGCAGATATTTCGTCCCGGCACTAAGCGCGAGGATCAGAAAAGCCTGCCTCTTCATCCCCTTGGAAAATGTCCGCAGAGGCTGCCTCATGTCCAGATTCAGAGATTCTGCCATATAGCTTACTCCCTCTGTATCCATTTTGGGATACTGGCTCTGATAGAACTTCGTCATCTGCTCCATTGAGGCATTCGGAAAATAATACGGCGTATCCGGCAGATAAAATATCTTCTCTGCCGCGGCGCTTAAAGGTTTGTCATCTACAAGGATTTCCCCCGAATCCGGCTCCAGTATCCCCGAGAGCAGCCGGAGGAGCGTCGACTTTCCCGCGCCGTTTGTCCCAAGCAGGCCAAATATCATCCCCTCCGGAATATCAAGTGAAATCCGGTCCACTGCCCGGTTTGTACCGAATATCTTTGTAAGCTCTTTCACGCTTATCATGTAATATCCCCTTAATTTATTTAACATTTTTGTAATAATTATAATATATATTGATGACCGTGTAAAGTATATAGTAATATATCCGGCAAAAGATAAAAGACTCCGGAATACGTATCAGCTATGCATCTCTCTCTGCATGGCTGATACCGCGTTATTCCGGAGCCTTAAAACTCAAATGAAACCGACGGTCAGACTACCGCCCACGGGTCTTCTTTTCCCTCTGCATGGTAAATACAGCTGAGCATAGAATTCTTCACCATATCGCTTACCGCCTGATCCGTGTAAAATGCCATATGCGGTGTGACGATGACATTGGGAAATCCCCGTAAAATGTACAGATCCCTCTTGCTCAGTATGTCAGACTTTCTGTCATAATAATACATACCGAACTCATCCTCGATCACGTCCAGGCCGGCAGCGCTGATCTTCCCTGCCTCAATTCCTTCGATCAGAGCTTTCGTATCGATCAGTCCGCCCCTCGCCGTATTTACGATCACAACACCGTCTTTCATCTTGGCTATGGCATCGCCGTCAATCAGATGGAAGTTATCATCGAGCAGCGGCATATGCAGCGTAATAAGGTCACACTCTCTGTAAATTGTATCCAAATCCGCATACTGTGCATACACTTTCACCGAATCGTTTTCATATTTGTCATAAGCATAGATCTTACAGCCGAATCCTGAAAGATCACGGATTACTGCCCGTCCTATCCTTCCTGTTCCAAGAACGCCCACCGTAAAGTTCGGCAGTTCTCTGCCCTGAATGCCCGGAAGAGAGAAATCATTGATTTCCTCCCTCTGCATGATCCTCTTCATCTTACGGATTGACATGAGCATCAGCATAACCGTATAGTCCGCCACACATTCCGGTGAATACGATACATTGCTCACACGCATGCCAAGACGCTTTGCCGCTGCAATATCCACATGATCATAGCCGATGGTGCGGGTAGAAATCATCTTCACGCCCAGCTCATGAAATCGCTCCATCAGTTCAGCGTCAATCTTCGTTGTAATAATGCTCACATACTCATACCCTTCCGCGAGATATGCATTTTCCATCGTCGGATCATCTCTAGAAATGCCGAGTTCCACGCCATACTCCTCTGAAAACTTCTGAAAATACTCTGCTTCGTCAAATTCCCTGTAACTGTACACAAAAATCTTCATCGTCTTTACCGCCTCTCCTGTTTTTGCTTTATAATGCCGTCATCGAATCTGTCTGCACGTTTCTCTCTTATATCAGTCCGTAATGCTCCAGAGCAAATGCGATTCCGTCCTCTTCCACTGCTTTTGTCACAAACTCCGTATAAGGATCAAGTACCTTATCATGTTCTCCCATCGCGACGGCATGAACAGCGAATTCAAACATCGCCAGATCATTGCTGCTGTCGCCAAACACATAAGCCTGATCTTTCGTCATATTAAGTCTGTCCAGCATAAACTCACACGCAGTCCCCTTAGAGTAACCTTTCTGGACTACTTCATACGCATTGCCGCCCCGGTCCAGAGCTTCCATATCTTCATCTATAAAATTCAGGAAGCTCTTCAGGTCACTCTGTGCATCAGCATAAATAAAGAGCTTATCATATATAAAATCATCCTTCTCGATAGGACATTCAATCCCCATGCCCTTCTCCCGGAAATATCTTCGGGAGGACTCCAGCTTATCGAATCTGGAAATGCGGCTCGGGAAATATACATCTTCCGGTCCCTCCGCGACACCTCCGAGATTGCACTCAAACACTTTTTCAATGATTGCCCTGCCCCGTTCCCGCGTCAGTGACTTTGCCAGCAGTTCCTCGTCATGGAAAAAAAGATGAGTCCCGCATCCGCACAGGAAACCGTCAAAAGGCATTCTCCGGATCTCTGCCGGTATACTGCAGATCGTCCTTCCGGTATTAATAAAAAGCAGATGTCCCGCCTTTTTCGCCAGCTGCAGCGCCGCCACAGCACTTTCCGGTATCTTTCTTGTCTTCTCACTTAAGATCGTACCGTCAATATCGAAAAATAAAATCGCTTTTTCCATGGTAATCTCCATTTCATTCAAAATTCCAGATATCATTCTACTATCCTTTTTCATAAATGTCTACCATCTCCGCAGACAGGGACTTTCTTTCTACAGGCAGAAAGCTTTTATTTTTTCTAAAATGAGCCGTATAAATCATGAAATATTCTCATATATTTTCAAAAAACAATCTTTCCATGTCTTAGTATGAAAAAAACACTGTTCATAAAAATCCTGTCTTTCCTCCTTCTTTTTACAGGTGCTTATCTGATTGGAACCGGAGCCGCATATCTGTCAGATCATTCCCGTCCCGGTTCTTACGCAGAGTCCTCTAAGGATTTAGCGCAGGCTGGAGCAATTCCTGCATCGGCAGAAGGTAACTGGGGGCTGAGTTTTCAGGAGGACGGACAGCTTCCGACAGGCAATGCTACCATAGAAGAGCTCGCACAATATGACGCATATTATGCGCAGGATACTGATGAAAAAATACTCTATCTTACATTTGATGCCGGCTATGAAAACGGAAACACCGAACCCATACTGGATGCGCTGAAAAAACATAATGTATCTGCCACATTTTTCGTTGTAGGAACATACATCGAATCGGAACCTGATCTCATCAGAAGAATGGTTAACGAGGGACACACCGTCGGCAATCACACATGGCATCACCCTGATATGTCACAGATTGCAGATATGGATTCTTTCAAAAAGGAAATAACAGATGTAGAGGATGCTTTTCTGGATGTAACCGGACAGGAAATGACAAAATACTACCGGCCTCCTCAGGGAAAATATAATGAGGCGAATCTTCAGATGGCAAAAGAACTGGGATACAAAACATTCTTCTGGAGCCTTGCGTATGTAGACTGGTATCAGGACGACCAGCCGACAAAAGAAGAAGCCTTCGACAAACTTCTCGGACGTATCCATCCCGGAGCAATCGTACTGCTCCACAGCACGTCATCCACCAATGCGGCAATACTGGATGAACTGCTGACAAAATGGGAGGAGATGGGATATCAGATAAGACCGCTGTCAGAGCTTGTGGAATAAATTCTAATTGAACAAAATCGCTACGCGATGGCCTGCGAAAGCTGTCGCATAGCGATTTTTTTGTTTTCTATAACAAAAACAGTGGAAAGCAAGTCAAAATAGAAGTATTGTTAAGTTACCACACAAAACAATCAACAGGAGCAACCTTCCACTGCTTATGAAAAGAATACCATTCCTCCGCTTGGTTGGCAAGCGGTTTTATGACACAAATGCACCTCCTTATGAAACAGCATACCTGATTTACTACTGATTTTATATGGAGGATTCATTATGT
>DWWI01000023.1 GCA_019119745.1 Candidatus Mediterraneibacter gallistercoris
AAAGAATCTTCTCAGGTTCAGCGATTATTCCATGATCGACATCGCGAACCGGCTTTCGTTTTCTTCCCAGAGTCATTTTATCCAGCAGTTCAGGGAAGTGGTCGGGATGACCCCGAAGAAGTACCGCGACGAGTACTATATGGTCCAGTGGGACATTGAATCCGGCACTCCGCAGACGGAAGGATATACCGCAGGCATGACTGATAAGAA
Organism: Candidatus Mediterraneibacter gallistercoris; assembly: GCA_019119745.1. Next base: position 211 of record DWWI01000023.1, read on the forward strand.
GTGATTTAAAAAAGAGCGGATTTGCCGTGAGGAGACAGGGACGCTGTGTCAGACGGATAGGGAAAATGCTTTTCCTCTGTCCGGTCAACACGGCGTCCCTGTCTGTTTTATCCGAAAGGTTACAGTGTCAGGAGAATTTCATTTTCTTCTTTGAGCAGTCCTTCCGGTATATAATTATCAGGAAGCTCTTTCCCGTTCAGGCTCATGCTCCGGCATCCGGATTCCCGGTGATCCGGGTTCTCGACCCTGATATGGAGATGTTTTCCCCGGAAATCTTTGTCAATTTCAAAGGAATCCCAGCTCTCGGGGACAGCCGGCGCGATCCGGATCCCTTCCAGATCCGGCCGGAGTCCGAGGATTCCCTCTACGCAGCCGACCATCACGGTGGAGGCGGTTCCCGTCAGCCAGTGTACGTGGGAGCGGCCGAAATGGCTGCTTGCCGGTCCTTCGGTAAACTGACCGTAACAGTATGGCTCAAGCCGGCGGATCTCTGCCCTGTCATTCTGTGCGGCAGGCGCATTCTCTGTAAAATATCCGAATGCACGGTTGCCATGGCCGCTGAGAGCTTCCGCGAGGATCAGCCAGCCCTGCGACTGGGAGAAAATGCCGGAGTTTTCTTTTGTCCCCTGATTGTAGATCACGGCAAGCGCACCGTCAAATGCGTGCTCATGGTAAGGCGGATCCATCAGGACGGCGCCGTATGCCGTGTTAAGTCTCTGATATACATTTTCCAGTGCGGCATCAGCCTGCTCTCTGGATGCCAGTCCGCTGATGACAGCCCAGCTCTGGGGATTCAGCCAGAGGTTTGCCTCCGGATCTGCTGCCGCGCCAATGCGTTCGCCCATCTCGGTATAGCCGCGGATAAAACGGTCGTTATCCCAGCAGAGTTTCTGGATCTTCTGTCCGGTTTCTTCCTGCTTTTCTTCAAGATAGCGGACATATCCGCTGTCCTGTTTGTAGACGGCAAATTTCTTCAATATTGTCATTGCATAATAAAACTGTAGTGCGACAAAGGAGGATTCGCCCTCTGCGCCGAGACGGAGACAATCATTCCAGTCCGCATACAATCCAGCAGGCAGGCCGTGAGGACCGAGGTGGTCGAAGGAAAACTGCACGGCACGTTTCAGATGCTCATAAACAGTCCCTTCGCCTTTGTTGGCAAACGGGATGACTTCATCGAGAAATGCTGTATTGCCGGTCTCCGCGATATATTTGTAAACAGTCGGGAACAGCCAGAGGGCGTCGTCTGCGCGGTAGGCGGGGTGCCCGGTCTCCTGCACGTAGGAGGCGTCGTCCGGCGTGTTTTCATGCCCCGGGTTGTGGGTGAATTTTACAAGCGGAAGCCCGCCGCCGTTATCTACCTGTGCCGAGAGCATAAAACGGATCTTCTCACACGCCATTTCAGGCGCGAGGTGGATGATCCCCTGGATATCCTGCACTGTATCGCGGTAGCCGTAGCCGTTGCGAAGCCCGCAGTAAACAAAGGACGCGGCTCTTGACCATACAAAAGTGATAAAGCAGTTATAGGCGTTCCATGTATTGATCATCGTGTTAAAGGCGGGATCCGGGGTATTAATTTTAAGGTGATCCAGTTTTGCATACCAGTCGGCCTTCAGCGCATGGATCTCCTGTCTGACCTGTCCGGCAGGATCCGTGTAGGAGTCTGTTATGGCTGCGGCTTCTGCCGAGGGCTTCATGCCGAGAAGGAAGAGCACGGTCCTGGATTCGCCAGGCTCCAGGGTGACTTTGCAGGAGAGGGCGCCGCAGGAATTCTCATTGTAGCTTGTGATATTGCCAAGATCAGCAGAGATCACGCCCTGCGGATTGCCGTATCCGTGGTATTTCCCGAGAAATGCGTCCTTGTCTCCGCAGTAGGATGAGACTTCTCCGCCCGCAAGAGCGAAGAAACGTTCGGTCACTTTCTTGTCATCCACTTCTTCGTCCTCCCGGAGCGCGTCAAGGTTGCCGTGGATCTGCTGGATGATCCGGTTTTTTTCAAATAAGGTGCGGGTGATGAACAGGGAATACTGGAGATTTACCTGATCCTGTTCATAATTGCTGTGGTTTGTGAATTCCGCATATCCGGTAAGAGTAAGGTCCCGTACACGATCCGATCGATTGGTCACGGTAAGCGCCCACACTTCGTAAGATTTCCCGAGAGGCACATAGTAATCAGCCTCAGAGTGTATTCCGCTGTAGTCTGCAAGCATTCTTGTATACCCCATGCCGTGGCAGCATTTGCTCTGATATTGTCCGAGCTCTTTTCCTACCGGCTGCCAGGAAGCGGACCAGTAGTCCCCGGATGCATTATCACGGATATAGATATAGCGTCCCGGCTGATCAAACTGATTGAAGATGTAGCGGAGGATGCGGCCGTTTGCCCCTGATCTTGCAAAGCTGTAGCCGCCTGCATTGTTGGAGATGATCGCGCCGTATTCCGGAGAACCAAGATAATTTACCCACGGGGAAGGCGTATCCGGATGATCGATCACATATTCCCGTTCTTTATCGTCAAAATAGCCATATTTCATAATCTTATTCCTGTCCTTTCAGTTGATTTTAGTTGAGAGTAACGGTCACGCGGAGATGATCTCCGGAAAAGCCGTCAAGTACCTTTCGGGGAAGAACAGCGTATCCGGCGCTGTCTGTCTGAAGCCGATATCCTTCACAGGCTGCGGAGGATATCGTATATTCCCCGCTGTCTTTGTGTTCCGGGTTCTCGTAGATCACCTCAAGCTGTTTCCCGGCAAAGACAAGGCTGACAGATGCTTTCCCCTGACTGTCAAACTGTTCGCCCATCAGCCTGGGGGCGAAAATGAGATCGCCGGCTTCGCCCCGGACGCCGAAGACCTGGGTGATCATTGTCAGCATAAACCAGCTTGCGGCTCCGGTGAGATAGTGGTACATTCCGCGCCCGTCCGAGCGGAAATACTCCGGGATCCCCGGATAGATCCGGCTTGTATCAAAGTCCAGTGCGGTTTCGGCAAGCGTCTTCAGCGCTTTCCAGCCTTCTTTTGCAAAGCCGCGGCGGTACAGGGCGTTGGCATACATCACGGTCATATGTGAGAATACGGCTCCGTTTTCCTTTTCACCATATGCAAAGCCGAACATACGACCCATATCAAATTTAAGTTCATGGAAGTCCGTGTTCAGGCGATAACCGCCGATCTCTTTTCGGTAGAGATAATGGTCTGCACTGGCTGTGATCCTGCGGATCTGCTCATCGGAAGCCACATTTCCCATAATGGAAAAAACCTGGCCTGTGAGCATCATGCGCACTTCGTTGGGAAAGAATCCTTCCACCGCGCGTCCGTGGTTATCGTAGTAGCTGTTAAACCATCCCTCGTCGGCTCCTCCGTCGATCCATTCCTGTTCCCGGAGATAACCTGTGAGCCAGCCGGCTCTGCGCTCCAGATCATCCGCCAGTACGGACAGAGAAATGGAGAAGTGCCCGCCGCTGATTTGGTGCCGGCAGCTTTGGGTGTAGTCTGCCAGAAGCGCATTTTTGGCGTCAGGATCTTCGAATAAACCGGCATCTCCATTCAGGAGAATTTGAAGCTCCCCGGCCAGAACAGCTTCTTTTTCGCCGGAACGGCTCTCAAGAAGCCGGATCATCGAGGCGAGATCCCGCAGGTTCCCGGCATAGGCGCAGGTGAAAGCAACACTCTCGCCGCGCTCAGACGCCATATCCAGGGCGTCGTTCCAGTCAGCTCCGCGCAGGCGGTAAATATTGTGGCTGCCGACCTCATAAAAAGCGGTCAGCTGCTGGATCAGAAGATGCTCCAGAATACTTCCGGTATAAATCTCGCCGTCTTTTGTCCTGAGCAGGCTGCCCTGCCCCGCGTCCCACTGCTCATCGTTCTGCGTTCCCCGACATGTCTGCGCGTCTTTAAAATAAGGAACCTTCCTGTTCAGGATCTCCACATCGCCGGTCTGATCGATATAGAGTTTGGTTGTCATCTGAGGCCAGAGAGCGTGATCCATCCATACACGTGCGATCCCGTTGCGGTCCGCGATAAAGTTGCCGTCGCCCTCTCCGATGATTGTGGCGTTGGTGCCGTCGATCCGGACCCCGCCGAAGTTTTTCTCGATCATCTGTCCTACACCGTCCGGATCCATGAGAAGAAGAGAGAGGCAGTCCTGCCAGAGATCGCGCCATCCCCGGCCGCCTCTTCCGTAATCGTGATGGGGCAGGAAGGAACAGCCGAACAGCCGTCTGAGAAAAGGCTGGAAGCAGATCCATTTCATCAGACGGTCAAAATCAGCGTCGCCGGTATGAAATCCGGTGTTGACTTTCTCCCTCCACCAGGATTTTGTCTCGTCGAGAGCCTTCTTTACTTTATCCGGCGTATTGTATTTCTCATAAATCTGAGAGATGGATTCTCTGTTGTCTTCCGCACCCAGGATCAGGATGTAATCCGCCTCCTCCCCGGGGGCAAGATGTACTTCCGGGAAACGGAAAGCGCCCATCGCTTCTCTGCCGGCGGCAAAAGAACCGGACGGCACGCCGGTACGGCGCTCGCAGACGGCGCGCGGGTGCGTATAGGTTCCGCCTTCTCCCAGAAATTCCTCTACAGTAGGGAAGAAACTTTCCGGAGCTTCACCGGCGCCGCTGCATCCGTATACATAGT
>DWWI01000211.1 GCA_019119745.1 Candidatus Mediterraneibacter gallistercoris
CGGATAAGATCATTATCAATGACTTCTCTGCAAAAGTAGAAGAAGGACAGAAGATTGCTATCGTAGGTCCGACAGGTGCCGGCAAGACGACAATGATCAAACTGCTCATGCGTTTCTACGATGTGAACAGCGGTGCGATTAAGATCGACGGACACGATATCAGAGACTTCAACCGGAACGACCTGAGAAAGATGTTCGGCATGGTGCTTCAGGACACGTGGCTTTTCCATGGAACGATCATGGAGAACCTGCGTTACGGAAGACTTGACGCCACAGATGAGGAAGTAATTCAGGCGGCAAAGGCAGCACATGTACACCGTTTTGTGCAGACCCTGCCGGGCGGTTATAATATGGAACTCAATGAAGAGGCAAGCAATGTCTCTCAGGGACAGAAACAGCTTCTCACGATCGCAAGAGCGATTCTGGCCGATCCGAAGATCCTGATCCTCGACGAGGCCACCAGCTCCGTCGATACAAGGACAGAAGTACTGATCCAGAAAGCCATGGACAGCCTGATGAAAGGCAGAACAAGCTTCATCATCGCCCACCGGCTCTCAACGATCCGCGATGCAGACCTGATCCTTGTCATGAAAGACGGCGATATCGTCGAACAGGGAACCCACGAAGCCCTGCTCGCCAAAAACGGCTTCTACGCTGATTTATATAATAGCCAGTTTGAATCAACAGATCAGACCTGCGCATGATGGAAAGGGTGCAGCCTTGTAAGCAAAGCTTACAGAAGGCTGCACCCTTTTTATCATGCATAGGGCGGACGCCCTACAGCAAGATGAAGCGCAAAGCGCGGAATCGAGCTGAGGTCTGATCGGACGGAAGGGAGGCGACCTGCGCATGCATAGGGCGGAGGCCCTACAGCGATGCATTGAGCACTTGGCGAGGTGTTTTCGAGCCTAGTGCGAAAGCAGATACTCCGAGGAGAGCAAGGAGTATCGGCATATGCTCTGCAAAAGCGCGGAATCGAGCTGAGGTCTGATCGGACGGAAGGAAGGCGACCTGCGCCCAGTTCAGCCCACGCCATTCGCATATCGCGGGATATCTATCCCGCTTTTAGGCTCATATCGGGGCGGGTCCCAAGGTCTAAGCCCCGCATGAGCTTGCTCATAAGCGGGTGAAAGACCTTGGGACCCTGGCATCTTAAAATAAGGATAGCATCAGACCTGAAAGTGTGTTAGAATACATGCGAAGAACAGCGGCAGAAAGGATGAATGTCATGGGACTTACACATTTTGATGAAAACGGCAAGGCGGTCATGGTTGATGTGACGGCAAAATCCGAGACCGTAAGAGAAGCCACGGCTACAGGAAAGATCCTTGTGAACCATGATGTGTTTCAGGCCATAAAGGCCGGCACTGTCGGCAAAGGAGATGTGCTCGGTGTGGCGGCGACGGCTGGGATCATGGGGGCGAAACGGACATCTGATCTGATCCCCATGTGCCATATTCTTCCGATCACAAACTGCAAGGTCAATTTTGATATGGATGCAGATGAATGTGCTGTATACTGTACCTGTACGGTGAAGGTGACAGGTAAGACCGGGGTGGAGATGGAAGCACTGACAGGGGTAAGTGTGGCCCTCCTTACGATCTATGATATGTGTAAAGCCATGGATAAGACGATGGAAATCGGAGAGATTTATCTCGTGAAAAAGACGGGAGGAAAGAGCGGGAATGTATATAATGACCGGCATGAACGCCGGAGAGCATCAGACCAGGGACTATCTATTATTTGAAAAATGCATGGAAACGGACTGATCATCCTTTGAAAAAACGGAGATGAGAATATGGAAGGATACAGATGGAAAGCAGCTGTCGTGACGTTGAGCGACAAGGGCTTTGCAGGTGAAAGGGAGGATAAGAGCGGTCCTCTTATCTGCGAAATACTCACAGAGGCCGGATATGATGTACAGAAGACAATACTGCTTCCTGATGAAAAAGAAGAAATAAAAAAATGTCTTTGTGAATTGTGTGATAATGATAATAACGATATAATTTTCACTACAGGAGGTACGGGATTTGCTCCGCGAGACTGTACTCCCGAAGCAACGCTGGCCGTGGCACAGAGAAATGCCCCGGGGATAGCTGAGGCTATGAGGCTTGCGTCCCTGAAGATAACACCGCGGGCGATGCTCAGCCGGGGAGTTTCTGTGATCAGGGGGCAGACTCTGATCATCAATCTTCCGGGAAGCCCGAAAGCGGTGAAAGAGAATCTTGAGGCAGTACTTCCGTCTCTGGATCACGGACTGGCGATTCTGACCGGGCGTGACGGGGAGTGTGGACGATGAAAGACCGGTATGGAAGAACAATCGAATATATGAGAGTGTCCGTGACAGACCGATGTAATCTCCGCTGCCTTTACTGTATGCCGGCGGAGGGAGTGCCCTGTGTCAGCCACAGCGATATCCTTACTTTTGATGAAATAACAAGGATATGCAGAATTGCGTCGACGCTTGGGATCAGCAGGATCAAACTCACCGGAGGGGAGCCGCTTGTACGCCGGGACCTGCCGGATCTGCTTGGGATGATTAAAGATATTTCCGGGATCGAACAGGTTACTTTGACGACAAATGGTATATTATTAAAAGATAAAATAAACGAATTAGTTTCTAAAGGCTTGGATTCAGTTAACATCAGCATAGATACATTAGATCCGGCACGATATGCGGATATTACGAGAGGAGGAGAGCTCAAAGAAGCTCTTGCCGGTCTGGAAGCGGCACTTTCTTTTCCATCACTGACGGTCAGAATTAACTGCGTGCCGATGCAGGATATGCCGGAAGAGGACTATATCAGTCTGGCGCTTTTGGCAAGGGACAATAAGCTGGACGTCCGATTCATTGAGATGATGCCCATCGGGCTGGGGAAGGAATTCGGGGCTGTGAATGGGGATCGGGTTTACAGTATATTGAAAAAAGAATTCGGAGAGGCCGTGCATTGTACCGGAAGATTCGGCAACGGACCTGCAGTTTATATGCATTTTCCGGGATTTAAAGGAAAAATAGGATTTATTGACGCCGTTTCCCACCGGTTTTGTGGTAAGTGTAATCGTGTGAGACTTACATCGGAAGGGAGCCTGAAACCATGTCTCCAGTACGGAACAGGGACGGATTTGAGAAAACTGCTCAGAAGCGGAGCAGATGACGCTGCTGTCTGTCAGGAAATGCAAAGGACGGTTTATGACAAACCGGCCTGTCATCATTTCACAGACGGTATTTCCGATGATACAGTAAACTGTGAGAGTGGAGAAAATATTACTTTCGGACAAGGATGCGACGGACGCATACTTGAGACAAGAGATATGTCTCAGATCGGAGGATAGATATCAGAATGGGAACAGTGATCGCTGTCTGCACAAGTCCTGCGAAGGGCACGCAGAAAACGAATGTAAACGAAGCGTTATTTATAGAAGATTATGGGATTCAGGGAGATGCTCATGCCGGCAAGTGGCATCGACAGGTCAGTCTTCTTTCTTATGACAAAATAGAAGAGTTCCGCGCGAGAGGAGCAGACGTAGAGGATGGTGCTTTCGGAGAAAATCTTGTGGTGAAGGGAATCGACTTCCGGACACTTCCGGTGGGGACGAGACTGCACTGCGGGGACGTGGTGCTGGAGATAACTCAGATTGGGAAAGAGTGCCATCATGGTTGTCAGATATTTCAGAAAATGGGAGAGTGCATTATGCCCAGAGAAGGCGTGTTCGCAAAAGTGATCCGGGGCGGGATCATACGAACAGGGGATAAGATGCAGGTAGCTGAACATGAATAGACGGACAATATTCGGTATCCTTCTGAGCGCGGCAGTCCTGCTGACAGGCTGTGCGGTTCAGACGGAAGAGACTTCAGGCGGCGGAGAAGATATTCATATGACAGAGGACGGTGAATATTATACATTTCAGGATGTGGAGGGCAACAGCTATGAGGCTCCGCTCCTGGCTGATGTGCCGCAGTGTACTTATGACTTTGATAATCTTGAAACTGATGAAACGACAGGATATAAGAAGTTTGATGATGAAGAAAACGGTGTGACGGCCCGGCTCGGGATTGATGTCTCTGAATTCCAGGGGGAAGCGATCGACTGGAAACAGGTAAAAGCCAGCGGCATTAAGTTTGTCATTATCCGCCTCGGATATCGTGCCTATGGGGAGAATGGAGAGCTCGTTCTTGATGCAATGTATGAACAGAATATCGAGGGAGCGCTAGATGCCGGACTCGAGGTTGGAGTATATTTTTTCTCTCAGGCTGTCAATGCGGCCGAAGCTGTCGAGGAGGCTGAGTTTGTTCTGGACAATCTGGCTTCCTATAAGATAACCGGACCGGTTGTCTATGATACAGAGGAGATTAAGTGGGATACGGCCCGCACGGACGACAACACAAAGCAGGAGTTTACCAATTACTGTAAGGTGTTCTGTGATACTGTGGAACAGGCGGGTTATGCGCCCATGATCTATTCCAATATGAAGTGGATGGCCTTTACCCTTGATATGTCAGAACTTTCGGAGTATGATTTCTGGTATGCGGATTACCATGAGAAGCCGCAGTGTCCATACGACTATAAAATATGGCAGTACAGCGAGGATGGCGTTGTGCCGGGAATCAATGCAAATGTAGATATGAACCTCTGGTTTGAAAAAAAGAATGAAACATAAGAAAGAAAAATGAAACATAAGAAAGAAAACAGAAGGAGAATGAGTGATGAAATGGAATAAATTCCGGTTGAAGACAACGACAGAAGCAGAAGATATCGTCAGCAGCATGCTTATGGATCTCGGCATTCAGGGCGTGGAGATCGAGGATAAAGTTCCTCTGACACAGTCGGACAAGGAACAGATGTTTGTCGATATCCTGCCGGAGATCGAGAAAGATGACGGTGTTGCATATTTGAGTTTTTATCTGGAACCTGAGGAGGACAAAGAGAAGATTCTGTCGGAAATCAGGCGGGAACTTCAGGAGATGTCCTCTTATTTAAATGTAGGGGAGTGTCTGATCGAGGAGTCGGAGACTGAAGATGTTGACTGGGTCAATAACTGGAAGCAGTATTTCCATCAGTTTTATGTAGACGACATTCTTATTATTCCTTCCTGGGAAGATGTAAAACCCGAGGACAGTGACAAGATGGTCATCCATATCGATCCGGGTACTGCGTTCGGAACAGGAATGCACGAGACAACCCAGCTCTGTATCCGTCAGATCCGGAAATATGTGACGGAGGGAACAAGAATTCTGGATGTAGGATGCGGAAGCGGTATCCTCGGCATGCTGGCGTTAAAATTCGGAGCGGCTTATTCTGTGGGAACAGATCTCGATCCCTGTGCAATCGAAGCGACATATGAGAATATGGAAGTCAACGGAATTTCAAAAGACCGCTATGAAGTGATGATCGGAAATATTATTGATGACAAAGAAGTGCAGGACAAAGCAGGATACGGATGTTATGATATTGTCGTGGCAAATATCCTCGCGGATGTTCTGGTGCAGCTCACGCCGGTCATCATAAACCAGCTGAAATCCGGGGGAATATATATTACGAGCGGTATCATTGACGATAAAGAACAGACGGTGGTCGACGCGGTAAAAGCAGCAGGACTCGAGGTGCTTGACGTGACATATCAGGGAGAATGGGTCTGCGTGACAGCGCGCAAAAACTGACGGGAGCGGAAAGAAACTATGCAGCAGTTTTTTGCGGATCCTTCATGGTTCAGAGACGGGAAGATTATATTAGAAGGATCTGATGTAAATCATATTAAAAATGTACTTCGTATGAGACCGGGAGAAGAAGTGCAGATCAGCGACGGGAGCGGGAAAGCATACCTTTGCCGTGTGGGCTCATATGCAGAGGGGAAAGCAGTTCTGGATATATTCAGGGAAATGGATTCGGATGCGGAGCTCCCTTCAAAGATATTTTTATTCCAGGGACTGCCCAAGGGAGATAAGATGGACTGGATTGTACAGAAAGCGGTCGAACTGGGTGCGTATGCCGTTGTCCCGTTTTCGGCAAAACGCTCTATTGTGAAACTGGATGAAAAGAAAGCAAAAAAGAGGCAGGAACGCTGGCAGGCAATCGCCAAGGGCGCGGCGGAACAGTCCGGACGCAGCCTGATACCTGAGGTCCGACAAGTGACGACATTTGCCGGAGCGCTCGATGCAGCCGCTGACCTGGATGTCATACTGATCCCATATGAACTGGCGGAAGGAATGGAGAAGACCACACGGATTATCGGGAACATCGAATCCGGACAGTCTGTCGGAGTTTTCATCGGCCCGGAAGGCGGTTTTGATGAAACGGAAGTAGTACAGGCAAAGGAGCGCGGGGCAGAAGCAATCACCCTTGGAAAACGTATTCTAAGGACGGAAACGGCAGGATTGACAACGCTCTCGATTCTCATGTATCATCTTGAAAGCAGAAAACATAATCTATAAGTAAGAAAAGTGTAAAGGAAGGGAACTATGGAAGTTTATCTGGACAATTCTGCTACTACCATGTGTTATCCGGAAGTAGGGGAATTAGTATATAAAGTGATGTGCCGGGACTACGGAAACCCGTCCTCCATGCACAGAAAAGGCGTGCAGGCAGAGCACTATATCCGGGAGGCGAAAGAGACGATCGCAAAGCTGCTGAAAGTCAATACGAAAGAAATCTTTTTCACATCCGGGGGCACGGAAAGTGACAATCTTGCGCTGATAGGATGCGCCAGGGCAAACAGGAGGAATGGAAACCATCTGATTACTTCCTCTATCGAGCACCCGGCGATTTTAAACACAATGCGCTATCTGGAAGAGGAGGAAGGATTCCGTGTAACCTATCTTCCGGTAGATTCAAAAGGCAGGATAAAACTGGAAGCTTTAAAAGAGGCGCTCTGCCCTGAGACTATTCTTGTATCCATCATGTATGTGAATAATGAAGTGGGGACGGTACAGCCGGTGCAGGAGGCAGCCAGGCTTGTCAAACAGTATAAACCGTCTATCCTGTTCCATACAGATGCAGTTCAGGGATACGGAAAATATCGTATCTACCCTAAGCGGATGGGAATTGATCTTCTGACAGCGAGCGGCCATAAGATTCACGGTCCCAAGGGGATCGGATTCCTCTATATTGACAGCAGAGTAAAGATCAGGCCTATTGTGTTCGGAGGAGAACAGCAGAAAAATATCCGTTCCGGAACAGAGAATGTACCGGGGATTGCCGGACTGGGTCTGGCTTCGAAGATGATCTATCAGGATCTGGAGATGAAGACTGCTCTTATGCGGGAACTGAAGAGCCGGTTTATTGAAGGAATATCGAAGATTGAGAATACTACGATACACGGCTTTGCGGATGAAGGAAGCGCGCCTCACATTATCAGTGTAGGTGTGGCGGGCGTCCGAAGTGAAGTATTGCTGCATACTCTGGAAGATAAAGGAATTTATGTGTCGTCAGGGTCGGCGTGTTCTTCGAATCACCCCTCTGTCAGCGGTGTGCTGAAGGGAATCGGGGCGGCCAGGGAGTATCTGGACGCAACACTTCGGTTCAGTATGTCGGAATTTACGACAAAAGAAGAAATTGACTATACGCTGGAAACACTATATAATTGTATACCGATGCTTAGGAGATATACGCGGCACTGATGCGGAGACTGCAGACAGTACGCGTGAACAAAGGAGAGAAAGATGAGATTTCATTCATTTTTGATCAAGTACGGTGAGATCGGAATTAAGGGAAAGAACCGGTACATGTTCGAGGATGCTCTTGTGCGCCAGATCAGATATGCCTTAAAAGATGTGGACGGAGAGTTTATCGTGCATAAATGCCACGGAAGAGTGTACGTGGACTGTGAAGGCGAGTATGATTATGAAGAGACGGTAGAAAGCCTCAAGAAAGTATTCGGACTTGTGGGAATCTGCCCGGTTGTGAGAAAGCCGGTAAGAGAGATTGAAGAACTGAAGAAAGATATTGTCGCCTACGTAGGGGAGATGTATCCGGAGGGAAATAAGACGTTCAAAGTAGAGGCAAGACGCGCAAATAAGCGTTATCCCATGAACTCCATGGAGATCAACTGTGAGCTGGGCGAGGCGGTTCTCGATGCTTTTCCGGATATGAAGGTGGACGTCCACCATCCGGATGTGAAACTGAATGTGGAGATCCGCGAGGAGGTCTATATCTATTCGGAGATTATTCCGGGTCCGGGCGGTATGCCAGTGGGAACGAACGGAAGCGCTATGCTGCTGTTATCCGGAGGTATTGACAGCCCTGTCGCAGGATATATGATAGCGAAGAGGGGCGTGGAGATTGAGGCAGTCTATTTTCATGCTCCGCCGTACACAAGTGAACGCGCAAAAGAAAAAGTGGTTGACCTGGCAAAACTGGTATCAGCCTATGCCGGTCCTATAAAGCTTCATATTGTTAATTTTACAGATATTCAGCTCTATATCTATGAGAAGTGCCCGCATGACGAACTTACGATCATCATGCGCAGATATATGATGAGGATCGCCGAGCACTTTGCGAAAAAAGACGGATGTCTGGGACTGATCACAGGAGAGAGCATCGGACAGGTGGCAAGCCAGACAATGCAGAGTCTGGCAGCGACGAACGCTGTGTGCACGCTGCCGGTATACCGTCCGCTGATCGGTTTTGATAAGAAGGAGATTGTGGAGATATCGGAGAAGATCGACACCTATGAGACTTCCATCCTTCCTTATGAGGATTGCTGTACGATCTTTGTTGCAAAACATCCGGTCACAAAGCCGAATGTGGAGCGGATCGCAAAATCCGAACTGAATCTGACGGAGAAGATTGACGAGCTGATGAAGACGGCAATTGAGACAACGGAAGTTATCACAGTCGCATATGGCGATTAGGAACAGTATAAGACAAAGCGCGCGGGGATACAGATAAGATCCGCTGCGCGCTGAGGCGTATCACCGGAAGTGCCTGAAGGTATATCACGGGAAACGATACTACGGGCGGCTCACGGCAAAGCCGCTTGCCCGGCGTATCGCGCAAAAAAAGCTGCCTCGCAGAAGAGACAGCTTTTTATGTGTTTGTTGTTACTTATTTGATGATGTAAGCGTCCAGAGCTGCAAGAATGTCATCTACATTGCCGTCAGCGTGGATGTTGAGGTCGATCGGCTTGGAAAGATCCAGGCTGAAGATTCCCATGATTGATTTGGCATCTATAACATATCTTCCGGATACTAAATCAAAGTCATTGTCATACTTTGTGATCTCGTTTACAAAAGATTTTACTTTGTCGATTGAGTTTAATGAAATCTGTACGGTTTTCATTTTAATAATCCCTCCTTGAATCATACAATAAAGTAAGGCTTTGCGCCTCATGTATATTCTACGGGATGCACCGGGAAAAGTCAAGAAACAAGAGGAAAAAAGAGGTAAAATTGTCATGAAAAAAGCGGCGCTGCACAACCTGGGATGTAAAGTAAATGCATATGAGACAGAAGCAATGCAGGAGATGCTGGAAAATGCCGGATATGAGATCGTTCCTTTCAAAGAAGGGGCAGATATCTATATCATCAATACGTGTACCGTGACCAATATTGCGGACCGCAAGTCACGGCAGATGCTGCACCGGGCAAGAAAGATGAACCCGGATGCCATTGTGGTGGCGGCAGGGTGCTATGTTCAGGCACAGGACGGGAAAGAGGCCGATCCGTGCATTGACATCGTACTCGGAAATAACCATAAAAAAGATCTGATAGAGATACTGGAAAAATATGATTTAAAAAGAACCGCCGGAGCAGTGGAAAAAAGGCAAGATGAGAAAATGACATGCACTGTGGCAGAAATCGAAGACATCAATAAGACCCGTGAGTATGAATCCCTGCATCTGACAAAGCCCGGAGACCACACACGTGCGTATATCAAGGTACAGGACGGATGTAACCAGTTCTGCACATATTGTATCATTCCCTATGCAAGAGGACGGGTCCGCAGCAGAGAACAGGAGGATGTAGTAAACGAGGTGAAAAGCCTTGCAGCCAACGGATATAAGGAAATCGTGCTGACGGGAATCCATCTGAGTTCATACGGGATCGATCATGACGGTGAGAGACATCTCCTGGATCTGATCCGCGCCGTCCATGAAGTGGACGGGATCGAGAGGATACGTCTTGGTTCGCTGGAACCGGGGATCATTACGGAAGAGTTTGCGGATGCTATAAGCGGACTTCCGAAGATATGCCCGCATTTTCATCTTTCCCTGCAGAGCGGGTGTGACGCTACCTTAAAAAGGATGAATCGGAGATATACAAGTGCCGAATATTACGAGAAGTGCCGTATTCTCCGGAAGTATTTTGATAACCCGGCACTGACGACAGATGTGATCGTCGGCTTCCCTGGTGAGACAGAAGAGGAGTTTCAGGAATCGCTGGCCTTTGTCGATAAAGTGGATTTCTATGAGACACATATTTTTAAATATTCAAAGCGCGAGGGGACAAAAGCGGCGCGGATGGAGGACCAGATCGATGAACAGGTCAAAGCGCAAAGAAGCGCTGCTATGATAGAACTGGGCCTGAAGAAAAAAGAAGCATATGAGAGAAGCTTTATCGGGAAGACCGTGGAAGTGCTTGTGGAAGAGGATGAAGTATATGAGGGGAAAACCGTTCAGGCGGGACATACAAAAGAGTATATAAAAATTGCACTAGAATCGGAGAAAAATCTTAAAAATACTATTGTAAAAGTGCAAATTGAAAATGATTCACAAATTATACGTTGAATTTTGAGAGGGATTATATTAGAATTGTAAATAGGGGTTCTGCGTAATCGAAGACATACAGAAAAGGAGGAAGATACGATGAGTGATCTTAGTAATACACAATTCTTTCAGGTAGAGCCGGGACCGCAGATCTCAGCAAAAGATATTCTTGAGATCGTATTTAAGGCATTGAAAGAAAAAGGATACAATCCGGTCAACCAGATCGTCGGATATATCATGTCAGGTGATCCTACTTATATCACCAGTTACAATGG
>DWWI01000212.1 GCA_019119745.1 Candidatus Mediterraneibacter gallistercoris
TCCGTCGATAAGTCCGACCTGTGTAGTGGAGATCGGGCCGTCAAATGGGATATCAGAAATGCTTGTCGCGATAGACGCTCCGAGCATTGCAGTCAGTTCCGGGCTGCAGTCCTGCTCTACAGACATAACAAGGTTCTCCAGTGTCACGTCATTTCTGTAATCTTTCGGGAAGAGCGGACGCATCGGACGGTCGATGACACGGTCTGTCAGGATCGCGTTCTCAGACGCCTTTCCTTCTCTTTTATTGAATCCCCCCGGAATCTTTCCTACAGAATACATTCTCTCATTGTACTCTACACTCAGCGGGAAGAAATCAATACCTTCTCTCGGTTTGTCGGAAGCTGTTGCAGTACAAAGTACAGTAGTGTCGCCGTAGTGCATAAGGACTGCACCGTTTGCCTGTTTGGCAACTCTGTCGACATCAACACGCAGTGTTCTGCCTGCAAGTT
The DNA here is from genome assembly GCA_019119745.1 of Candidatus Mediterraneibacter gallistercoris. Next base: position 450 of record DWWI01000212.1, read on the forward strand.
CCATTTCATACTTTTTGTACATCTTATTCTCCTTTTTATCAATCAATTTTTCCTGCGGACAGGTGTCTCCGAAACTACTGAAAAACACACTGAGAAGAGCTTAATGTGCTTTTCAGTGGTCTCGGTTACGTAAAACTGTCCGCAATCTTAAATATTATAGCATAATAAAACTATCAAGGCAAATATTTTCAGCCATAAAACAAACGGGGCAGATTTCTCTGCCCCGCCGGTGTCAATATCAGTCCCGGATTATTTTCTGAGTCCGAGTCTCTCAATCAGTGAACGGTATCTCTCGATGTCCACTTTCTTTAAGTATGCAAGAAGTCCTCTTCTCTGACCTACCATCTTAAGAAGTCCTCTTCTTGAGTGGTGATCTTTCGGGTTAGCTTTGAAATGCTCTGTCAGCTCGTTGATTCTTGCTGTCAGGATAGCTACCTGTACCTCCGGTGAACCTGTGTCACCCCCTGTTCTTCCATACTCTTTGATGATTGCCTGTTTCTTCTCTTTTGCGATCATTTTCATATCCTCCTTAAAATACTTTGATAAAACGCCTGGCATTAAGTAATGGTCGGAGTGATCCGATTACCGAACACCGGCTTTAACCTCGCATAGTATAGCATACGTTCCGGAGATTGTAAAGATGTTTTTCAGTCAGCGAAATACCTCTCCCCGTAACGCATATCCCGCATCACGTTGTCTTTCAGCTCCTCTAAAGAACCGAACTTTGTTTCCGGTCTCTCAAAATCACAGAACTGCGCTGTGATCTCTTTACCATAGGCGTCTCCGTCATATCCGTAGACAAACACTTCCAGAAGCCGGCGGTGCTCATCCGTCACAGTCGGCTTAATACCGGCATTTCCGACAGCATTATACCACTTACCGTCAATCTTTACCCTGCAGGCATACACACCGAAACGGGGAAGAATCTTATTTTCCTCCGGCTCGATATTCATAGTCGGGAATCCGAGCGTGCGTCCAAGCTGTTTCCCGTGCCGCACGATTCCTGTCAGCCCGTAAGGATATCCGAGCAGGCGCTCTGCCAGCTTTACATCTCCCTGAGCAAGGGCATCCTTTATATAGGTGCTGCTGATGACTGTTCCAAGATAGCGCTCTTTTTCAAGCACATCTACTGTATATCCGTATTTTCCGGCATATTCAAGAAGCATTTTCGCATCTCCGCATTTTCCATAGCCGAAGTTAAAATCCGTGCCTACGACAATGTGGGCTGCCTTCAGGGTTTTACATAAGACATCCTCTATAAACTTTTCAGCCTCCATCTCCCGGACTTCTTTTGTAAACGGCTGCTCGATCAGCCAGTCTACTCTGTTTTCAAGATGTTCTCTCCGCTCTCTTCCTGTCATGAGAGATTCTCTGTGCATATCAAAGGCACAGACCACGGTTTCACATTCATCAGATGCATAGGCTCTGATCTTATCGATCAGCTTCTGGTGCCCTAAGTGGAGCCCGTCAAATTTTCCGAGCGTGACCGCTGTTTTTTTACAGCCGTTATAGGATTCGATTCCTGTAATATACCTCATATCAGTCCTCTTCTCTTTTTATCATCGGGTCTGCCTTCATACCGCTCCCGCTCATTTTTCCTTCTGATCCTGCCGGATCTGTTCCGGATCAAGAAACATCTTCTCAGGGCAGAGCCTTTCCTTCTTTCTGTCGTAATAGTAAATTCCGATAAAATTTCTCCGGCTGTCATATATACGGAACCGCTTCTGCTGCGTCTGTCCGGACAATGCCGGGGTGATTTTTGATGTAAAGCATCGGCATTCAAGCGGATTTCCGTTATACCCGGACGGATTGAACCGCTCTCTCAGGCACAGCTCGTCCAGATCACTGAACAGGCGGTCCACCGGAATGAGGACCTCGTCCAATCTGCCCTCCTGTACAAGCCTCTCCACATCGTCAAGCTTCAAGCTCTGCTCCAGGGAGAACTGTCCCACACGAGTACGGAGCAGCTTCTCCATACAGCCGCCGCACCCGAGCTTTTCCCCGATATCGTGACAGAGGGTACGTATATAGGTTCCTTTAGAACAGTCCACTTCCATACAGATGCGCGGGAGACTTATCTCTCTGATCCTAATATCATAGATCATAATTCTCCGGCTTTTCCGCTCTACTGTCCTGCCTTCTCTCGCCAGCTCATAAAGTTTCTTCCCTCCGACTTTCAGCGCCGAATACATCGGAGGGATCTGATCATACCCGCCGATAAATCCGCGGATACATTCTTCTGCCTTCTGCGCTGTAACTGCCCCTCCCGGAAGTTCGGGATCATCCGGAGAATGTGACGCAAGCACTTTTCCGGTAATATCCTGGGTATCCGTCACTTTTCCGAGCAGCAATACCGCCTCATACGTCTTATTCTTATCGGTAAGCATATCACAGACTTTGGTGGCACGCCCCAGACAGACAGGGAGCACCCCCTCCGCCTCCGGATCAAGGGTGCCCGTATGTCCGATTTTCTTCTGTCCCACAATTCCCCGCAGACGGGCAACGACATCATGGGAAGTATAACCTTTTTCCTTGTATATATTCAGGATTCCATTGATCATTTTTCTTCATCCTGTTCTTCATGTTTAAGCTGAAGTACGATCCGGGCTGTTATATTATTGATCACATCATGACTGGATCCCTCCATCGTCACTCCGGCTGCCCGGACGTGTCCGCCGCCGCCGAAATACTTCGCGATCTCGCTCACATCCACTTTTCCTTTTGATCGCAGGCTTACTTTGAACTTCTGCGGGCTTATCTCATGGAGGAATATTGCGACTTCCACACCTTTTGTCTGACGCAGCTGACTTACGATTCCTTCAAGATCAGACGGCTTTGCCTGAAAGAATTTCATCGATTTCTGCCGGATCACGGACACAATACATTTTTTATCCATGATAAGCATACTCTCAAGCAGCGCGCGTCCAAGGATCTGGTTCTGTATGTATGTCTTTTCAAAATATGTCTTGTCGATGATTTCACTGCCGTTAATTCCTTTGCGCATAAGATCCGCCGCAATCTCCATCGTCTCCGGAGAAGTGCAGGAATACTGGAACACACCTGTATCATGCACAATCCCCATATAGAGAGCTTCCGCAGACGCACAGCTTATCTTCTCTGCGTCAAGCAGTGTATATATAAGCTCTGATGTAGAACTGGCTTCAGGCACCACATAATTATTGTCTGCAAATGCATCGTTGCTTATATGATGATCAACGCATAAAGTCTCCTTTGCATTTTCAAACAGAGGCATTGAAAATCCGAGCCTCTGCATGTCGCCGCAGTCCAGACAGATGAACAGATCATATACATCGCCGTCTGTGATCTGTGTTTTCACTTCATCCGTGTCTTTTATCATGCGGTATGCTTCCGGAACTTCCTCGAGATATACATCTGTTCCGATCTCAGGATACTGTTCTTTGAGATAATGATACAGTCCCATGCAAGATCCCACACAGTCGCCGTCCGGGCGGACATGACCGCCCAGAGCAACTCTCTTCTTTCCTTTCAGAATATCATTTAATACAATCTTCATGCTATTATTCAACTCCATTATCCAAATCTCTGGTTACTTCGTCTATCTTCCTGCTGATATTCACTCCATACTCAATAGACTGATCCACGATAAACCGGATCTCCGGGGTATTTCGCATATTAATCGTATGTGCCAGCTCCCGGCGGATATACCCCTCCGCGCTCTGCAGTCCTCGGATTGTGTCCTCCTGGGCTTTCTTATCCCCGAGGACACTGATATATGCCTTACATGTCTTTAAGTCCGGAGCAACTTCCACAGCTACCACGGAAGTCATCGGCGCAACTCTCGGATCCTTGATCCCGCTGCGAATGATGTTGCTCAGTTCCCGCTGGACCTCAGCGTTTACACGTGTGTTTTTAATACTGTTTTTTCTCATTGCCGCTCCTTTTGTGAAAACCTGTTTATTTTCTTTCTGTCTCTACCATCTTGTATGCTTCTACGCTGTCTCCCTCTTTGATGTCATTGTAGTTTTCAAATACAAAACCACACTCATAGCCTGCCCTTACTTCCTTGACATCGTCCTTGAATCTCTTGAGAGACGCAAGCGGGCCGTCAAAGACTACGATGCCGTCACGGATCAGACGGACAGAACAGTTTCTCTCAAAGATACCATCCTGTACATAGGCTCCCGCGATCGTACCGACACCTGACGCCTTAAATGTCTGACGCACTTCTGCATGGCCGAGGATCTTTTCTTCAAATACCGGATCAAGCATACCTTTCATTGCAGCTTCCACATCCTCGATCGCATTGTAGATGACTCTGTACAATCTGATGTCCACGCCTTCCCGCTCGGCGATATCTTTTGCCGTCGCATCCGGGCGCACATTAAATCCGATAATGATCGCATTAGATGCCGAAGCAAGGATCACATCCGATTCATTGATAGCGCCTACTCCTCCATGGATCACCTTGATCACAACTTCATCATTGGAAAGTTTCAGAAGGCTCTGTTTCAGCGCCTCCACAGATCCCTGTACATCCGCTTTCACAACAATGTCAAGCTCTTTCAGATTGCCTTCCTGAATCTGGTTGAACAGATCATCAAGGGACATTCTTGATTTCGTTTCTTCAAGAAGTTTGACCTTATTCTGCGCGATAAACGTTTCGGCAAAGTTTCTCGCCTCTTTCTCGGATTCACAGCCGACAAACACTTCTCCGGCGTTCGGGACTTCATTCAGACCAAGAATTTCTACCGGCTGGGACGGTCCTGCTTCCTTGACACGTCTTCCCTTGTCGTCCATCATGGCACGTACACGTCCGTGCGCGCTTCCCGCCGCAATGGCGTCTCCCACATGGAGAGTTCCTTTCTGGACAAGAACCGTTGCCACAGAACCTTTTCCTTTGTCAAGCTCTGCCTCGATGACCAGACCTCTTGCCGCACGATTCGGATTTGCTTTCAGTTCCATTACTTCTGCGGTGAGCAGAATCATCTCGAGCAGTTCCGGAATTCCTTCTTTAGTATGGGCGGATACCGGTACAAATATTGTGCTTCCGCCCCAGTCCTCCGGAATAAGTTCGTATTCTGTAAGTTCCTGTTTTACGCGCTCGATATTTGCGCCCGGTTTATCTATCTTGTTGATTGCAACGATAATCTCAACTCCGGCTGCCTTCGCGTGATTGATCGCCTCTACGGTCTGAGGCATAACACCATCGTCCGCAGCTACTACAAGAATCGCAATATCCGTTGAGCTTGCTCCTCTCATACGCATGGCAGTAAATGCCTCGTGCCCCGGTGTATCAAGGAATGTGATCTTCTCTCCGTTGACCTCTACCACATAAGCTCCGATGTGCTGGGTAATTCCTCCCGCCTCGCGATCTGTCACATTAGTGTGACGGATGGCATCAAGAAGCGAAGTTTTACCATGATCGACATGACCCA
>DWWI01000213.1 GCA_019119745.1 Candidatus Mediterraneibacter gallistercoris
AGATGACAAGCCTTGCGAGAGATCTGGAGATGATGCAGATTGCGGGATACCGGGTAGAGAAGATGACGGCTGTGGATCAATTCTGTGAGACGGTTCATTGCGAGGTTGTGGCTTTGCTTTCCAAGGTTAGAGAATAGAGTTTTTTATCTGTGTGCTTTTCTTTTCTATTTTTTCTAAAAATGCTTTGACCGCCGGTGAGAATACCTGATATTTTTTCGTCACGATATACAATCCGACAGATAACTCCGGGCTGATGGGGCGGAATGTGAGATTGCGCCCGCTTGTATTTACCAGACGGTCAAGGCAGAGAGCATAGCCGATGCCGTGTTCTACTAAGAATGTCGCATTATAGATCAGATTGTAGGTTGCCACTACATTGAGGGCGTCTTCCCCGAACCAGTCCAGATCCTGATGACCGGAAAAGGTCTGGTCGGCAAGGATCATGGGCAGGGATTTCAGCTGATCGATATTGATGCTTTCCTGACGGGCAAGAGCGCAGTCTTTCGGCATCAGAAGCCCGTATATATCTTTCATATGAAGATTAAGATAATCGTATTTTTCCTGACGCACCGGTCCGAGCAGCAGTCCCATATCAGACAGGCCTTTGTCGATACGTTCTGTAACAGCGTCGGCGTCGCCGCTGTAAGTATGGAAATACACATCAGGATACCGGACACGGAATTCGGCTATAAGTTCTGCGATCATATCCATGGCAACAGTCTCTCCGCATCCGATATAAATATCTCCGCTTAAATTCTTCGCATCTGCATGAAGGGCAGTCTCTGTATTTTCCATCAGATCCATGATCTCACGGGCCCGGTTGCGCAGGAAGATCCCGTCTTCTGTTAAAGTTATTTTCCTTTTTCCGCGGATAAAAAGCTGCCTGCCAAGCTGTTTTTCCAGATCCATCATCTGTTTGGACAGGGTGGACTGGGAAATAAACAGCGACTGGGCGGCTTTTGTAATATTCTGTTCCCGCGCTACGGCGAGAAAATAATGCAGTAATCTTGTTTCTATCATGGCAGTACGCTCCTTTCCCGTTATTTCCGCAAGTATCGAGCTATGCGGGCATACTTTATTTTATCATCGACAGAAGCGATGGTAAATAAGAATTTACAACTGTTTGCCATTCCTGAATTCCCGGATCTATAATAAAGGCAAATACAGAAGGAGGCGGATTATCATGATGAATATGGAAGTCAACGGAACGGATATCAAGGTAAAACTGTATGACAACAGTTCGGCGAAAGCGGTGGAAGAACTGCTTAAGAAAGGTCCGTTTACGCTCAATATGAAAGACTATGCTCATATGGAAAAGTTCGGCAGTTTCGGTATGCAGCTTCCCGCGAACGATGAGATGATCACGACCGAGGCAGGGGATGTGATCCTCTCAGAAGGAAATCTGCTGGTGATTTATTATGCGCCCAACACATGGAACTTTACCAGACTCGGGAAGGTGCAGAATCTGTCAGCGGATGAACTGAAAAAGGTGCTCGGGAAAGGCAGCATTACGGCAACCCTGACACTTATAGAATAGAAGAAGATAATGAAGGAGGAATAGTAATGAATTATTATGAAACAGACCCGGAATTTATGGAAAGGGTAGAACATTTTGCTTTTGATGAAGTCGTAAACGAGGAAAATCAGCAGCTGGACGCCCCGGTTCGCTGGCTTGCAATACTGGCGGCGCTGGTGGGCTGTCAGGGCCTGGACGCCTATAAAGAGTTCCTGCCGCGTGCTCTCGATGAAGGAATTCAGCCGGAGGCAGTGAAGGAAATGGTATATCAGTCCGTAGATTATGTCGGCATGGGACGGATGTGGCCCTTCCTGCAGGCGACCAATGAGATATTTGCGGAGCGGAAAATCGCTCTCCCTGCAAGCGGAAAATCTACAACAACTATGGAGGACCGTCTGGAAAAAGGGGCTCAGGCTCAGGCGGATATTTTCGGTCCTCAGATGAAAGAGGCATGGAAAAGCGGACATATTAACCGCTGGCTTGCAGACAACTGCTTTGGAGACTATTATACACGCACAAGACTTGATCTAGCGCAGAGGGAAATGATCACGTTCTGCTTCCTGATGGCTCAGGGAGGCTGCGAGCCGCAGCTTACCGCCCACGCGAAAGGAAATATGAATCTCGGAAATGACAAAGAATTTCTGATACGGGTCGTTTCCCAGTGCCTGCCTTATATCGGGTATCCCCGCAGCCTGAATGCGGTTACCTGTGTGAATAAGGCGGCGGAAGAATAAATTTAATTAATATAAAATGTCAGCTTGTGGTTAACGATCAGAACGTTTATAATTAAAACATGGCTTTTGAGACTGAAGATTCCCCTGAGCTTCAATTGTATAGAAAGCCGGAATGTCGGTAACCTGGAGGAAGTAATGGCAGCACTTGTATTTATGATTCTCGGATTTGCGGTGGGACGAGTCTTTCCTGTCCGGTACAAAATATTTAATGAACGGATACAGCTGCTGTGTACGCTTGTTCTTATATTTCTGATGGGTGTGGGACTCGGACAGAGAGACGGATTCTTCTCCGGACTGCTCAGTCTCGGATTTACAAGCTTCCTGTTCTTTCTGATTCCGACGCTTTTGTCGATTGCGGTTGTCTACATGCTGACCAGATGCTTTATGAACACATCAGGAGAAAAAGGCAGAAGGAACGCGGGCGGAAGGAGAAGAGATACGAAAGACAGCGATCCCATGGTATTTCTCGCTCTTGGCGCGCTGGTACTGGGAATAGGATTCGGCGCGGTTCCGCTTACGGCACACATTCTGAAGCCGTTGTCCGACCATACGGACTGGCTCCTCGGTCTGCTTATGTTTTCGGTCGGGATCAGTGTAGGGCTTCATCGGGGAATCGCAGCTGGGATACGGCAGCACCATGTGAAGATCCTGCTCATCCCGGCAGGGATAATCGCAGGTTCACTGGCAGGAGGCGTTCTGTGCGGGCTGCTGACCAATTATCCGGTCAGACAGGCTGTCTCGATCGCGGGGGGCCTGGGCTGGTATAGTCTGGCCGGAGTATCCATAAGCAATCTGGCCGGAGCAGAGGCGGGAAGTATTGCATTTCTTAGCAATCTGATGCGGGAGATCGGCGCTTTCTTTATGATCCCGTATATTTCCCGGCATTTTAATGTCTGTACCTGTATTGCCCCGGCGGCTGCCACGAGCGAGGATACCACTCTGCCGATGCTGATGCGTTATACGAATGAAGAGACAGTTGTTCTTTCCGTGTTTAACGGGATTATCTGCTCTGCGGCTGTGCCGGTACTTATTTCACTGTGTTATTAGAGAAAGGAACCTATGAAAGAGGAATGTCTGATCTGTAAAGCCCCATTGGAATATCTGAATGAAGATATCGAGATGGAGTGTGAACTATGCCACAAAAAAGAAAAAAGTAAAACAAGGTGCATAAACGGCCATTATGTCTGCAACGAATGTCATATGCAGGGAATCGACAGCCTGATCGGCCTGTGTCTGAATGAAACATCCGGGAATCCGGTGGCGATACTCAACAAAATGATGTCCATGCCGTTCTGCCATATGCACGGGCCGGAGCATCATGTCATGGTAGGGATGGCGCTGCTGACTGCGTATAAGAACTGCGGCGGCGAGATTGACCTGAAGCGGTCTCTGATCGAGATGAACAGCAGGGGAAGTTCGGTGCCGGGCGGCGCCTGCGGGTTCTGGGGCGCCTGCGGGGCAGGAATCAGCGCGGGAATGTTTATTTCTATCGTTACCGGATCTACGCCGCTCGGAAAAGACAATTTCGGTCTGTCACACAAGATGACGGCAAGAGCACTGGACGCGATCGGCGAGGTCGGAGGACCCCGCTGCTGCAAGAGAGATTCGTATCTCTCCATAATAAGAGCGGTTGATTTCGTAAAAGAAAATCTTGGGATCGAGATGGAAAAGTCAGACATTGTCTGTGCTTACAGCAGCCAGAACAATCAGTGTATCGGAAAAAGGTGTCCGTTTTCCAGAGTAAATGCGAAGAAAAAGAAGATTGCGTTTATCTGCGTTCATAACTCCTGCCGGAGTCAGATTGCGGAAGCATTCGGAAGGAAATATCTGTCCGATCGTTATGAGTGCTATTCCGCGGGAACGGAAGTGAAGCCGCAGATCAATCAGGACGCCGTAAGGCTGATGAAACAGGAGTACGGCATTGATATGGAAAAAGACCAGTATCCGAAGCTGCTGGAAGATATACCGGAAGCAGATATCTATGTGTCCATGGGATGTAATGTATCGTGTCCAAATATTCCCGGCAGGAAGGTTATTGACTGGGGACTGGACGATCCGACCGGTAAGGAAGATGCGGTATTTATGGATGTGATCAGGCAGATAGAACATAATATATTGGAAATGAAAGATAAATAAGCAGATATATGGAATAATTCCCCCGTTTCAATATTTTTTTCACTGTGAACGGTTCTGTTTGGAATATAAAATAGACAGGAAAAGAATCAGTACACAGATGGAGAAGAATTGAAATGGGTATGATCAGTAATGAAAATTTAAATGAATTTCTCAAGGAAGTCAGAGAGAAGGCAAAAGGAGAAGACAAACTGCTGGAGCAGTTTGAGCGCTGTTTTCTGAATACCCTTGAGACAACAGTGAAAATGAAGGAAGACGGAACTGTGTACGTGATCACCGGGGACATCCCGGCGATGTGGTTGAGAGACTCCACGGCACAGATCCGTCCTTTTCTGTTTCCGGCAAAAGAAAATGACGAGATCCGGCAGATGATCGCGGGGCTTGTGAAACGGCAGTTTTACTGTATCTGCCTGGACCCCTATGCAAATGCATTCAACGAGGGTCCTACGGGCGCGTGCTGGGAGAAAGATGATCCGGACCAGAGTCCGTGGGTGTGGGAGAGAAAGTTCGAGGTGGATTCCCTGTGCTATCCCATCCAGCTCGCGTGGATGCTCTGGAAGAACACCGGATGCACCGATCAGTTTGACGGAAATTTCCGCACCGGGGCGCGGAAGATCTTGAATGTCTTCCGAACGGAGCAGAACCATGAGTATCACTCCGCCTACCGGTTTGTGCGCGAGGGCAGTTTCTATACGGATACCCTTTCCAGAGATGGCAGGGGAGCCTTTGTGAGGCCGGATATCGGGATGGTGTGGTCGGGCTTCCGCCCAAGCGATGACGCGTGTACATACGGCTATCTGGTTCCGTCCAATATGTTTGCCGTCGTGGTGCTGGGGTATCTGGAAGAAATTGCGGAGAAGATCCTGTGCGATGAGATGCTGGCAAAAGAGGCGGGCAGTCTGAGAGAACAGATCCATACTGCGATTGAAGAATACGGACGGCCGCGGACGGAGGCGTTCGGGATGGTCTACGCTTATGAGGCGGACGGATACGGCATGTTCAATCTGATGGACGACGCCAATGTCCCGAGCCTTCTGTCCATGTCCTATCTGGGATATCCGGCAGACCGGGAGACTATGGAACATACCCGGAAAATGATCCTGAGCGAGGCGAATCCGTATTATTATAAAGGGACGGAAGCGGCCGGGATCGGAAGTCCCCATACGCCGGCAGGCTATATCTGGCCGATCGCTCTGGCGATGCAGGGGCTGACAGAGAGCAGCCGGGAGAAGAAGCGGCAGATCCTTGATACTCTCGTATCCTGTACCGGAGGAACGGGAATGATGCATGAAGGGTTCTGCGCCGACGATGCGGGAAAGTACACGAGAGAATGGTTCTCATGGGCGAACGCCATGTACGCGGAACTCTTTCTGGATTACCTTGGCTACAGACTGGAGATCTGAGACTGTAATTAATCGGAATGTAGAATTTTTACACTAAACATAGAAATTGGAAAATTGTTCTGCCAGAAAACTTTCGGTACAATAGAGACAGTTAGAACACTGACTGTATGTAGGAGGTACTTATGTTTTTAACAGAGAGAAAACTTGACAGAAGAATTACTGAGATCAGAGAATACAGTTACAGAGAAGTTACCGCACTGGAAGAATTCGCCGCGCGCGAGGACAGACAGGGCGTTGTGAATCCGGAGGTCCCCACAGAATTTGAAGGATGGGACACGATACATACCGGAGACAGATGGAGCGGCCGCGACCGCTATCTGTGGCTCCACAAGGAAATCACGATACCGGAGTCGTGGAAAGGAAAGCGGGCTGTCGGAATCTTTGATTTCGGAAATACAGGAGCAGGAAATAACTCCGGCTTTGAGGCAATGTGCTATATCAATGAGAAGCCGTATCAGGGAGTTGACGTGAACCATAAGGAAGTCTTCTTCCCGGAGGAGCTTTACGGTAAGACATTCCGTCTTACATTCCGCCTCTGGTCCGGTCTGGAGGGCGGCGGCGTGCCGAGAGAACAGGAGCACAGGATCAACCGGGCGGATCTGGCATATCTTGATGAAAAAGTGGACGACTTTTATTACATGGGCATGCTGGTGCTCGATACGGTGCAAAATCTGTCGGATACCGATCCGGTTAAGTTTGAGCTGAGGAATGCGCTGGACGAGGCGTGCCTTCTCATCGACTGGGCTTATCCGGGAAGCGGGGAATTCTATGAGTCCGTACATCAGGCGGACGACCTGCTCAATGAGAAGATCGACGGCATGAAAAAAGATTCCCTCGTAAAGGTAAAATGTGTAGGGCATACCCATATCGATATGGCATGGCTCTGGAGACTGAAACACACCCATGAGAAAGCGTCAAGATCATTCTCGACTGTACTGAGAATGATGGAGATGTTCCCGGAATACATTTTCCTGCAGACACAGCCCCAGCTGTATGAATACATAAAAGAAGATTTCCCGGAGATCTACGAAGAGATCAAAAAGAGAGTAAAAGAGGGACGCTGGGAAGTAGACGGCGGTATGTGGGTAGAAGCGGACTGCAACCTGACAAGCGGCGAGTCGCTCACCCGCCAGATCCTGATCGGAAGCAAGTTCATCAAGGATGAATTCGGCAAGGATGTGGAATACCTCTGGCTTCCGGATGTATTCGGCTATTCATGGGCCCTGCCGCAGATCCTGAAAAAATCCGGCATCGATATGTTCATGACAACAAAGATCAGCTGGAACCAGTACAACCGCATGCCGCACGATACCTTCAAGTGGAAAGGAATTGACGGAAGCGAAGTGCTGACACACTTTATCACTACACCGGAGCCGTGGAATGAGCCTGGCTCATGGTTCTATACATATAACGGACTTCTCACCGCGAAGACGGTAAAGGGAGTCTGGGACGCCTACAGTGAAAAGGAAATGAATCAGGAACTGCTGATCGCCTACGGATACGGAGACGGAGGCGGCGGTGTAAACCGCGACCTGCTGGAGCGAAGACGCAGGATTGATAAAATTCCGGGACTTCCTTCCCTTGAGACGTCCACGGCGGGAGAGTTCTTCCGTGACTTGAAGGAGACGGTAAAGAATACTGACCGGTATGTACACACATGGGACGGAGAACTTTATCTGGAGTATCACCGCGGTACTTATCTTTCAAATGTAAGTACAGAGGTCGCAGGATTCAGAAACGTTCTCGATGAGTTCGGAAAATCTCTGTATACAGGAAGCGTAGATCCGGAAGAATATCTTCCGCAGCTTGAGAAGAAACTGGAGGCAACCGGCATCGATAAGGTGATCGATGAGATGCAGAAGCAGATCGACGAGTGGAAAGCTGAGAAATAAGGCGGATTATGATGAACAGGACTGATATGACGGAAAAGTCCCGGCTTATGAAAAAAGTGGGAAATCTGCATCAGGTGATCGATGTGGTACCCGTCACATACCGGGACGGCCGGGCGGACAGGATGTCCGCCTGGCAGATCAAAAACGGCCCGCTTCAGTTTACTGTGATGAAAGACAAGTGTCTGGATATAGCCGAACTGTCCTACCGGGGAATTAATTTCAGTTTCCTTTCCAAGCCCGGCCTGCAGGGGAGAAATCACTATGATACGAATGGAGAAGAAGCGCTCAGAAGTATTATGGGCGGTATGCTCTTTACCTACGGACTGGAGAATATCTGTGCTGTTTACCGGAAGGACGGAAAGGAATATCCCATGCACGGACGGATCCGGACGACCCCCGCGGAACACGCGGGGGTATCCGTCGCCTGGGACGAAGACGGATGCACGATCACTGTAAGCGGAGAGATGCGGGAGGCAGAGCTCTTCGGAGAAAATCTGGTGCTGAAGCGCACGATTACAACCACCTGGCCGGGAAAAGAGATCCGGATCAGGGACGTAGTGGAGAATCAGGGGTATCAGGAGACGCCCATGATGCTGCTGTATCATTTTAATGCGGGATATCCGCTGCTGGATGAGGGCGCGAAAATCATTATTCCTTCTGTTAAAACGATTCCGAGAGATGCGGACGCTGCCGCCCAGCTAGACTGCTGGGACAGGATGGAAGCTCCCGTGGACGGCGAGCCGGAGGCAGTCTTTCTCCATGAACTGAAAGAAGGAAAGGACGGAACCGCTTATGCGGCCGTGATCAACGAAAGGCTCGGCCTGGGCCTCTGCCTGGAGTTCGAGAGAAAGAACCTGCCGTACTTTATGCAGTGGAAATCAAGAGCCAGCGGCGACTATGTGGTGGGGCTTGAACCGGCTAACTCCAGTGTGTACGGAAGAGGGTTCCACGAGGAACAGGGAGACCTGCATATGCTGGGACCTTTTGAATCAGAGACGATGAATCTCACTTTAAGGATACTGGAAGGCGAAGAACTGGATGAAATACAGCGTCTGACAGTGTAAAATAGACATATAGCAGAATCAAAGAGAGGACAATCACAATGAAACGATCAAAAATCAACGCAGTAATTAAAGACATGGAAAAACTGATCAAAGAGCACGGATTCGAGATTCCGCCGTTCTGTAACTGGACGCCGGAGGATTGGAAGACGAAAAACCATGAATATGATGAGATCAGAGACAATATGCTGGGCTGGGACATTACTGACTACGGCCTTGGCAAATTTGATGAAGTGGGATTTGCCCTGATCACTATCCGAAACGGAAATGTAAAGGACGACAGATATACAAAACCGTATGCAGAGAAACTGCTCATGGTAAATGAAGGACAGATGGCGCCCATGCATTTCCACTGGAACAAGATGGAAGACATCATCAACAGAGGAGGCGGCAATGTCCTGATCACGGTATACAATTCCACGGAGGACGGAGAATTCGCGGATACAGACGTGATTGTGCACAGCGACGGAAGAACCTATACAGTACCTGCGGGAACACGTGTGAGACTGACGCCGGGAGAGAGTATTACGATCCAGCCTTATCTCTATCATGATTTCCATGTAGAGGAAGGAACGGGAGCTGTTCTGCTCGGAGAAGTATCTATGTGCAACGACGACGAGAACGACAACCGCTTCTATGAACCAATCGGAAGATTCCCGACCATCGAGGAAGATGAGCCTGCATACCGTCTGCTCTGCAATGAGTATCCGGCAGCAGCGGAGTAATACATACAATCCTGCAGAGGGCTGACAGTTCTGCCTGTTCAGCCCTTTTTGCACACAGAAAGGGAGAGACATGATAAGGACAGAGTTAAACAGAGACTGGAGAATGCGCTGTATGTCCGGCGGAGATTGGCAGAGCGCCGTGGTTCCGGGAACCGTATATACGGACCTTCTACGAAACGGAGATATGGAAGATCCTTACTGGAAGGACAACGAGGATTCGGCGTGCGCCCTTATGGAGGACGATTACGATTACGAGTGCAGGTTTGTGCCGGATGAAGCAATGATGAGGAGCAGGACGCGGCTGCTTAAGTTTGACGGGCTGGATACCTGCGCATCCGTATACCTGAACGGAGAACTTCTGGGAGAACCCTGCAATATGCACCGTATCTGGGAATATGACGTCACAGACAGTCTGAGAGAGGGAGAAAACCTGCTGAACGTGCAGTTTCACTCCCCGCTCAGATACATTGCGCAGGCGTATAAGAAGTACGGCAATATCGGAAATGACGATACTTACGAGGGCTTCATGCATCTGCGAAAAGCCCACTATATGTTCGGGTGGGACTGGGGCGCGCATCTTCCGGACGCCGGGATCTTCCGCAGTGTCTCTCTTCTGGGGATTGAAGAAGGACGGATCGGCAGTGTCTATATCCGGCAGAGACATGAGGAGGGGAAAGTAACACTTCTCTTTGAAGCCGAAGCGTCATGTATCAGCGAAAGAGGGGACGGCAGCAGTCCCGCCGGCAGAAATACCGGAGAACCGGAACAAAAGATCTGCTGGCAGGCAGCGGTCACATCCCCTGACGGAAAAACATACCGGGCCGTTCTGGCGGACGGCAGAGGAGCGCTGGTCATCGAAGACCCGCAGCTCTGGTGGCCGAACGGCCTGGGAGACCAGCCGCTTTACGATGTGGAAGTATCCATGCGGATCGGAGAAAAAGAATGCGATGTCTGGAAGAAAAGAATCGGCCTGCGCACGCTGACTGTAAAAAGGGAAAAGGATGCGTGGGGCGAGAGCTTTGCCCATGAGGTAAACGGAGTCTGTTTCTTTGCCATGGGAGCAGATTATATACCGGAGGACCACCTCCTCGGACGGCGGAGCAGAGAACGGACACAGCGGCTCCTTGAGGACTGCCGCCTTGCAAACTTTAATTCGATCCGTGTATGGGGCGGCGGCTTCTATCCGGACGACTGGTTCTATGATCTGTGCGACGAACTGGGCCTGGTTGTCTGGCAGGATTTCATGTTTGCCTGCTCCGTCTATGAGCTGACGGAAGAATTCGAGGCGAATATCCGGCAGGAATTTATCGATAATATTACAAGGCTCCGCCACCACGCCAGCCTCGGCCTGTGGTGCGGAAACAATG
>DWWI01000214.1 GCA_019119745.1 Candidatus Mediterraneibacter gallistercoris
CATGTCCGTATATTCTTTCAGAAGTGCTTCAGCTTCTTCCGGGAAATGTGCTAATCTCTCCAGTTTGACCCCGGCATAAGATTTAACATAATGAAGCTGGTCAGCCTCTCTTTTGCTGAATGAATTGACCGGAATATCCAGCAGATTCCTGCCATGAGGGATCACGTCACAATCGTAAAAAAGGGAGTTTCCGGTATCAAAAAGAGGCGCCATGCCGCTCAGCCGGTGCTGTCGCGGATCATATATAAAGCCAAAATTGTTCAGATGTCTGTCCGTATTTGTCAGAATAAAATCTGTCAGGATCATATATTCCAGAAATGCCCGCACTTCTTTCTCATCTGCTCCCAGCGAAACCGCCTGCCGGATCAGTGCTTCGTACAGCGATACATCATTGGGCACCTTATAAGCTGCCACTATCTGATAAGCCGACACGAATTCCGTCTCAACAGACGTAAACATCGGACTGAGAGAACACGGATATTCCCTGCCGCTGATATGGATTGTCCCCATCTCATATGAGACATAATTCTTCCATCCCATCCGCTCATGCAGTTTACCGGCAATCACCTCGTTTACCGCCTGCTGACTGTGATAGTTCGGGTTTACTTTCAAAAGATATCTCCCGCCCTTGCGAATAATCCATTTTTTCTTCATATCTCCGTTGACGGAAACAGATGGCGACAGTTTTGAAATTCCATCCGAGTCGGACCGATCCCGCTCTGAGTCTGTCAGGATATCGCCAAGCTCATCTTCAAAATTATTTTCATAGAAATTCAGATCTTTCCAATACAGCTCCTGACCTACAGGCTGTATCCAGTAATGATCCGTAAGGCTTAAGCCATAGGATGAGAGCATCAGTGACTGACTGGTCTCTTCACTCAGGCGGCTCAGCACCTGACGGATACCCTTCCGCGAATCAGGAATAGCGCGCAGTTTCCACCATTCGCCAAGACCTGTGCCGTCCGGAGCGCAGCCGGCCGGCAGTTCTTCAGGAAGATATACAGAAAGGACATACTCTATCATGCCTGTCCGTATGTCCATCTTCATCATCGCAACGTCCAGATCTTTGTGTTTCAGTATAAACAGATCTGTTGTATCTTTTGTATGCCCGATGCTGACAGCAGACTGTATCATAACGGCCACCTCCATACATAGTTCATTTTAAAGATTACCACAGCTGATAATTCCCTGTAAACCTCTTCTCAGATTTCTTCCAGCTTCCACCGCGCCAGCAGTTTCCCCAGCTGTTTCGCGATCAGGCCAACCAGCAGAGCCGCTGCAACCGTTCCTTCTCTCACGCCCTGCAGACGTCCGGTGAACACGATCGACAGGACGCACGCGATCACAACCAGCGTCACATCGAATCCCACTTTCATGTAACCGAACTTTACTTTCGGAAGTACTTTGCAGATTGCAAGCACGACGCCCTCTCCAGCCAGCACTACGACGCCCGCTTTGACCTCAAAACTGACTCCCACGGCTACCAGCAGGATGCCGATGAGACAGACGATCCACTGCTGCCAGTATGTATTACAGGTAATTCCCTGAACCGCCCACACACCGAAGTCCGTAAGGTAACCGAAGAAGAACGCCACCGGGAGCTGCATGAGCTGAATCGGATGATAATTCTTTCGCAGGATCAGGATCTGTAACAGGATAAATACACAGTGCATCGTGATGGTAGCTGTTCCTACAGTCAGCGGAGTAAACAGACTGACCACGTACGGCACACTGGAGATCGGGGAGGTTCCCAGACTTGCCTTGATGGAAAATGCAACGCCGAATGCCATGATCGAAAGACCGACCAGAAGGAGCAGATAGCGCTTTAAAATATAGATGGGTAACTTATTCAATGTGATCATTCCTTTCATATCTCAAACAGTTCTATTATAGCACAAAAGGGCCGGCACACCGAATCAATTCAGCGCACCGGCCCCATATCTATCTTATGCTTCTACCTCTAAGTCCGGGATTATCCCTCGATTGCGATAGTCTTCTTAGTCTCTACTGCTTTTGCATCTTTCTTCGGGATGCTCAGGCTCAGGATACCATTCTCAAATTTTGCTTTGATATCTTCCTGAGTCACATCGTCGCCTACATAGAAGCTTCTCTGCATTGTTCCTGCATAACGCTCTTTGCGGATATATTTTCCTTTCTTATCCTGCTCGTCATTGTTTGTTCCTTTTGTAGCGGAAATTGTAAGATAGCCGTTCTCAAGCTCTACCTTGATCTCGTCTTTCTTAAATCCCGGCAGGTCGATATCCAGTTCATATCCTGCGTCATGCTCACGGATATCTGTCTTCATCAGATTCTTAGTTGTTTTATTATTTGTCCTTCCCCAGAAATCTCTGTCAAACGGGAAATCCATCCAGTCATCATCAAATAAATTTTCTCCAAAAATACTCGGCATCAACATAAGTCATATCTCCTTTCAAAATAGAACACCGGAACATCTCTGTTTCTTTGTTCCTTTCCTTTGTTCTAGTTGTACTATAGCACTTGTTGTCAGCACTGTCAAGTGTCGAGTGCTAATTTTTAAAATTTTTCTGCGCCTGCTCTGTTACTGTTAATGAACAAACCGTGAATCCCGGCTATCTTATTGACATCCCGCCTGTTTTATGCTAATTTTCTATATTATAGGATTAGCACTCTCTTCTTTCGAGTGCTAATATCATTATTGAATTTCTGTGACAAGGAGGATCCCATATGTTTATACAACCTATTTATAATATACTTCTCTTACCTGACGTCACTTATTTTTTTAAGAAGGATTTCTTCGCGGACAGAGCCGATGAGCTGGAAACCGGCTCCGATATTCTGTTTCTGTTTTTAAAAAACGAGATCGCGGACGGCATACCCGCCTCCGATGCGTTCTACCCTGTAGGGCTTTCCGCAAAAGTCGAAAACATCAACGAGGAAGACGTACTGCAGGTACGCACCACTGACCGCGTGGAGATCAGCGATCCGTCTGTTGAAGACGGAGAAATCCATGTCTCTTTTGTACTGCGTCCTTCTGTCGAAGATATGGGAGAAGACGAACAGCAGACAGAATTCACAGAACTGCGCACAGCCCTGCTCCGCTTTGTTCAGGGGTATCAGTGGGGACTGTGGGCGCGGGGGTATATCCTGCAGCGCAAAAATATGAATGACATGGCATCCGCTCTGTCCGAGTAT
>DWWI01000215.1 GCA_019119745.1 Candidatus Mediterraneibacter gallistercoris
CGTTGGAGCAGCGTCGACACTTAGAGCGCGTCTTTTGCGCTCTTATGTACCGTTACGCTGCGACCGAATGAAAATGTGTGCGTTAGCAATACCTGCCTCCCGGCGGATACTTTGTCAGTCCGAAAAATCGAAATTTCCCACATTTTTGCTTTGACCACTTTTAAAATCCGCCCTTTTCTGCTAATATAGTGATGCAGATTATTAGAGCGGGCCCCTGAGCCCTGTCATGCTGCAATGGTGCGGCAGGTCAGAGCCATCCCGCTTTTTTCTGATGTACGATCGGCGCTGCGATGAGAGACCAGCGTCAGATTATATGGAAAGGAAGAGAACAATGCCAAAATTAAATGAAAATTATCTGAACGTACAGGACAGCTATCTTTTTGCAGAGATTGCTCGCAGAGTAAAAGTATATGAAGAAAATCATCCTGACAAAGCGGGAAATATCATCCGCCTCGGGATCGGAGACGTGACACGTCCGCTTACAAAGAGCGCAATCGAGGCACTTCACAAAGCAGTGGATGAGCAGGCTGTGTCCGAGACTTTTAAAGGATACGGACCGGAGCAGGGATATGAATTTGTGCGTAAGGCTGTCGCAGATTATTATGCGAGAAATGGTGTGGAGGTTGACGCGGACGATGTGTTCATCTCTGACGGAGCAAAGAGCGACACCGGAAATATTACAGAGCTTTTCGCAAAGGACAATGTGATCCTTGTGCCGGACCCGGTATATCCGGTCTATGTGGATACAAACACAATGGACGGAAAACAGATTGTCTATATGAATGGAACGGAGGAAAATAATTTCCTGCCGATGCCGGACGACAGTGTAAAGGCAGATATTATTTATCTGTGTTCCCCGAACAATCCGACCGGAGCATGCTATAATAAAGAACAGTTAAAAGCATGGGTGGATTATGCACTTGCAAATGAAGCTGTGATACTTTTTGACTCTGCATATGAAGCGTTTGTATCCGAGCCGGAACTGCCGCGCAGCATTTATGCGATAGAAGGGGCGAAAAAGTGTGCGATCGAGTTCTGCTCTCTGTCCAAGACAGCCGGATTTACAGGAACACGTTTCTCCTATACAGTTGTACCGAAAGAGCTTGTATTTGGAACTACAGACGGCAAAGAGCTGAGCCTGCATGACATGTGGAACAGAAGACAGTCTACAAAGTTCAACGGCACACCGTATATTATCCAGTATGCGGCTGCGCAGGTATTTACAGAGCAGGGCATGAACGAGTGCATGGAAAATATTTCCTATTATATGGAAAATGCCCGTGTGATCGCAGAGACTCTCCGGAAGAAAAATATTCCGTTTACAGGCGGAGTAAACTCTCCTTATATCTGGTTCAAGTGTCCGAACGGAATGGAGTCATGGGAACTTTTTGATTATCTCCTTGAGAATATTCAGGTAGTGGGAACGCCGGGAGCAGGATTCGGTGTGAATGGAAAGAATCATTTCCGTCTGACGTCATTCGGAACCCATGAGAAGACGAAAGAAGCAATGGAGAGATTTGACAAACTGTTTTAAGCATAAATTTGGCATTTGAATGCGAAGAAGTCTGGATTTATTGAGAAATAGAGAAAAAACGGGGCGGATTTTCTGCTATCAGCCCGATATAAGAATATGACGGATGACCGTGAGCATATGGATAAAACGTATGCCCGCGGTCATCCGTTATTTTCTTGAGAAAATCTTTAGAATTTATTCCATATAATTTAAGTAATATTATATTGACTAGCAATATTATATGAAATATAATATAGAAAACAACATAGTATTATGGTGTGGTGAAAAGAACAGAGGCGTGATGGTGAAATCAGTCCCGTTACAGAAAGGGTGGTTGCATGGTATTTAATACAGGTGCAGCGCTTCTGGACGCAATCGTGCTGGCCGTTGTCTCGCGGGAAGACGAGGGAACATACGGCTACAAGATCACTCAGGATGTACGCAGAGTCATAGATGTATCAGAATCAACATTATATCCGGTTCTGCGGCGCCTGCAGAAAGATGAGTGTCTGGAAGTGTATGACAGGCAGTTTGACGGCAGAAACAGGAGATATTACAAGGTGACATCCAGAGGGATGGCACAGCTGGGACTATATAAGTCAGAGTGGAAGACTTATATAAAGAAGATCAACGAGATATTTGAGGGAGGTGTGACTGCATGAACCGTGTGGAATTTATGGCTGAGCTGGAGAGGCTGCTCTCCGCTATGCCGGAAGAGGAACGGCAGGCGGCGGTTCGGTATTATGCAGATTATTTCGCGGATGCCGGAGAAGCAAATGAGGCAGAGGTAATCCGGGAGCTGGGAAGTCCGGAGAAGGTGGCTGAGTCGATTAAGGCGGATTATTATGGGACAGAATTTAATGAGTCCGATTATGAACATAAGGATTATATGGAGAAATATGGACAGCGTTCTTCTGACGAAAGGGACAATGGCCGGGAGAATTCCGGAGCGGGAACCGGTCAGAGCGGAGCGGAAAACAGGGGCGGAAGTACGGCGGAAAATACCGGAAACAGCAGACCGTGGACCAGTAATGCTCTTAAGCTCATCCTGATCATTGCCATTGCCATTATTCTATGGCCGGTGACACTGGGAATTGCGCTTACAGTCTTTGGTGTTGTCGTGGCAGTAGTATGCTTCTTTGCGGTTCTTGTGATCGCGGCTGTATCAATCATGATCGCCGGAGGCGTTACGGTTATTGTCGGTCTTGTGGCTGCGATTGCGGTTCCTCCGGCGGCGCTTGTGACAGTGGGAATCGGAATTCTCCTGTTTGTGTTCGGGCTGATCGCTGCAGTTGGAGCGGTGAAGCTCTGTATCATTGTTTATCCGGCGATGCTCAGAGGATTTGTGAATCTGTGCAGAAGACCGTTTTATGGAAAGGCGGTGTAGAGGATGAAAAAAGGATGGAAAGTATTCTGGATCGTATGTGCGGTCATGGCGGCGGCAGGTATTGTACTGACAGCAGCCGGTATCGCGCTGGGCGGGCTTGCAATGCTGAGCAATACAGATGAAGCAGGGCCGGTGCATGAGTGGCTGCAGCGGATCGGAAGAAGAGTGGTGACAGAAAATACAGTTCCGGACAAACCGGATGATCTGCCTGATATTACAGCAGGTGATGGAGATTACGACATCGGATATGTGCCGGGAGAACCGGACGGGAATATGATCACGGAATATAAGGGGATTAATGAAATATCACTGGATCTGTCCTATCTGGGAGTAATCGTAGAACCTTCTGATAATGATGCGGTCATTGTAGATACATCGCAGCTCAGTTCTGAAATCCGGAATGATATAGTGATTTCCCAGGACGGAGGAGAACTGGAGCTGGAAACAGAGGGACACAGGGGTTTTAAGTGGAACACAGAGGAAATGGAACTGTTATATATCAGTATTCCGAGGGGGACACATTATGATGCCTTTTCTGCTGATGTAGGAGCCGGGCTCCTTGAGATGAAAGGTGTTTCGGCAGGGGAGATTTCCCTTGAAGTGGGAGCAGGTCAGATTATTGCGGAAGGGTTTTATACAGATGTACTGGAGGCAGACTGCGGAGCAGGGCAGATAACACTTCAGGGGGAGGTTCTGCAAAATGCAGATCTTGACTGCGACATCGGGGAAGTGCTCTTTACTCTGCCGGGAGATATGGAAGTTTACAATTACGAACTGGCCTGTTCAGCAGGAGAACTTATCGTGGGGGATGAATCCTACAGCGGCATCCGCAATCGGATAAGGATAGATAATGGCAGCAGCTGCCAGATAAAAGCAGAATGCAGGATTGGCAGAATGGAAATTATGTTTGAATAGAGGATATGTAAGGAAAATAAAAACAGCTAAAACAGAGAAAGTGAGGAAACAGATTATGCCGGAAAAAAGATTATATCGTTCAAGAGAAAACAGGATGTTGTGCGGAGTATGCGGAGGAGTTGCCGAGTATTTTAATATCGATCCCACGCTGATCCGTCTTCTGTTTGTGTTGTTTGGCTTATCAGGCAGCGGAATACTGGCGTATATTATAGCGGCTATTATTATACCGGACAATCCGATGATGTAAACAGGATGACAAGAATTTATAAAGATACCGGACGGTTAGGGACTGTCCGGTATCTTTTTAGTGTGAATATTCTTACGGGTATCCGGCAATACTCCTGAAAAACGGAAAGAAGGGGTATTGTGTCAAAGAAAAAAGAAAAGAAGATAGACCTTAACAATCTGGAACCTGAGGAGAAGATGAAGTATGAAGTGGCGGAAGAGCTGGGACTTCTTGACAGAGTATTAGCGGATGGCTGGAAATCACTTACATCAAAAGAAACCGGGCGTATCGGAGGAATGGTAACGAAAAAGAAGCGGGAAAAACAATAGTGACAGGCCGGCCGCCGGATTCTTATGCGTGCATAAATCTGTCTCCCGGCATCAGCTGGAAAAAGTGTTATAAAAAAATAATAAAACAAAACGGTAAAACTTTACAAAAAAGAGTAGATTTGATAAAATTGTACAACTGGGGAGACAATAGGTGATGCAGCAATGGAAGAAAAGATAGAAGTTCTGGGGATAAAGATGGACTGCCTGACAGCGAAAGAGACGATGCTGCGCGCCATGCAGTTCATGGAAAATGACTCAGTTGATACAATAGAAATAATGACCATGGATTCTCTGATGAATAATCAGGAAGATGAAACGTGGATATCTCAGGCGCAACAATTTAAGCTGGTTCTTCCCGGCGAGTCCGAGATACTCGAAGCAGCAGAGATTCATGACAGGGTAAGACTAAAAGAGACAGAAAACAGAATATTTCTGAAAATGTTTATGAAATACCTTCAGAAAAATCAGAAGAGAGTGTATCTCATCGCAGATACGGAGGAGGAAATCGTTCAGGCGGAAAGCGCAATCCGGAGATATAACAGAGGAATACGGCTGACAGGTCATGCCTGTTTAAATCCTGATGATAACCGGGAGGAAGAAGTGGTGAATGATATTAACGGAACAGAGACAGACTGTGTGCTGTCGGTTCTCAGTTCACCTTATCAGGAACGTTTTATCAGCAGAAACAGGACGCTGCTCAATACAAAGCTCTGGTTTGGATGCGGACCGATGCTGTCAAGAAGTTACGATGACCGGAAAACTTTCCAGCAGATCAGGCACTTTTTCAGGAAAACGATGTTCCGCAGGCAGGTTGAGAAGCAGCAGAAAGAAAGATAATATAAAATTTTTGTGAAACATTTGAGGAAATGCATAAAAAAAATGGATTTCCTCTTTATTTTTTTGGTGTTTTGCATTAATATAATACGTGAATATGTAAATTTGAATATTTTTTTTGCTCGAAATTTGTGAAAAGTGTACATGTTTTTTTCTGGAGGAGTGGAGGAAGAGCTATGATTTCGAATCAGATACTACAAAATACAATCGATGGCCTGAAAGGAATTGCGAGAGTGGATTTCTGTGTTCTCGATACAGAAGGCAAGGAGCTGGCAGCTACTTTTGAAAGTACACAGGACCGCAGCGATGCAGTGCTCTCATTCGTGGAATCTCCCGCGGACAGCCAGGTTATCCAGGAATGTCAGTTTTTTAAGATTTTTGATGAGCAGCGGCTCGAATATGTCCTCCTTGCAGACGGTGACAGTGAGGATGTATATATGCTCGGCAAGATCGCGGCTTTCCAGATTCAGAGCCTTCTGGTGGCGTATAAAGAGCGGTTTGACAAGGATAATTTCATAAAAAATCTTCTGCTTGACAACCTGCTCCTGGTCGACATTTACAACCGCGCGAAAAAATTACATATTGACACAGAAGTAAAACGTGTTATCTTTATTATTGAGACATCGCACGAAAGGGATAATGCCGCACTCGAAAATGTAAGGAGTCTGCTCGGCGGAAAATCAAAGGACTTTATCACCGCAGTTGATGAGAAGAACATCATTGTGGTAAAAGAACTCGGTGAGAAGGACGGCAATAAAGAACTTGAGAAGATGGCGAAAGAGATGCTGGATACGCTCCGTAACGAGGGAGGAGAAGAGCAGATCCGTATAGCATATGGAACAATCGTCAACGACATCAAGGAAGTTTCAAAGTCCTACAAAGAAGCAAAGCTTGCTCTTGACGTTGGAAAAATCTTTTTTGACGACAAAGATATCGTGGCATTTACGACCCTTGGTATCGGACGTCTGATCTATCAGCTGCCGATTCCGCTGTGCAAGATGTTTATCAAAGAGATTTTCGAGGGGAAATCTCCGGACGATTTTGATGAAGAGACATTGACAACGATTAATAAGTTCTTCGAAAACAGCCTCAATGTGTCAGAAACGTCCAGGCAGCTATATATTCACAGAAATACTCTTGTATACAGACTGGATAAGCTTCAGAAGAGCACCGGTCTGGATCTTCGCGTTTTCGAGGATGCTATCACATTCAAGATTGCGCTGATGGTCGTAAAATATATGAATTATATGGAATCACTGGAATATTGATACCTGTCCAGCCATGCGCAGAACACAGAGCAGGGACATGCGGACGAAGTCCGGAATGGAGCTGGGAAGTGGGCTGCATAGGGCGCTCAGCCCAAGTGAGATGGAGGGCAAAGCCCGGAATCGAACTTGCATGGCGGAAGGAAGAGAGCAGAGTCCATATAAGACGTATTTGAAATAGGGCAGGGGTATGAATAATTAGTAGGAACATATGATTGAATTAAGAAAGGTGACAAAGGAGTATTCCAAAGGTAATGCCGCCCTGAACGGAATTTCCGTAAAGATCGAACGGGGTGAGTTTGTCTTTATCGTGGGAGACAGCGGATCCGGAAAGTCTACTCTGATCAAACTGATCATGAAGGAACTGAACCCGACCGAGGGAACGATTATCGTGAACGGGCAGAACCTGAACAGGATGAAACACCGGAATATTGCGAAGTACAGAAGAGGACTCGGAGTTGTCTTCCAAGACTTCCGTCTGTTGAAAGACAGAAACATTTATGAAAATATTGCTTTTGCGCTCCGTGTGACAGAGACGCCGACAAGAATTATTAAGAAAAAAGTACCGGCGGCTCTCTCTCTGGTCGGACTGGCGCAGAAATACAAATCTTTCCCGAAAGAGCTTTCGGGTGGTGAGCAGCAGCGAGTTGCCATTGCAAGAGCCCTTGTAAATGAACCTGCCATACTGCTTGCAGATGAGCCTACCGGAAACCTGGATCCGACGAACTCATGGGAAATCATGAGTATTCTGAAGGAGGCGAACGAGCGAGGAACGACAGTGCTCGTTGTTACGCACAACCAGGAGATTGTAAACGAGATGAACGAACGAGTGATCACGATGAAACAGGGCGTGATCGTCAGTGATGAACAAAAAGGTGGGTATATAGATGAGGATTAGT
>DWWI01000024.1 GCA_019119745.1 Candidatus Mediterraneibacter gallistercoris
TCACTGTATTTCCGGAGCTTTCCGCTCCTTCTGTAAAGGATTTTACAAGTGCTGATGTATTTCCCTTTTTTCTGGGACTTCCGTTTAATATTACAATTTTCTTACCCATACCGGTTCTCCTTTTCTACTCAGATCTTCTCAGCCAGCGCCGCTGCCTGAGCGCATCCGTCTGTCTTGTCGATATCTCCTGTATTCAGGACGCCGGGAATCAGTACCTCGCCGATCATCTTCCATTTATTTAATGCAGCCGTGCGCTCCATGGGGATCCTCACTCCGTCCAGGACAGTCATATCCTCTTCTTCGCAGCAGGCGATAACGGCGCATTCTTTCCCGGCAATATCTTTTCCGCCTACCACAAGAGAATAGATGCGGTCGATCACTGCCTTAATCTGAGACGGGATGGAATACCAGTAAACCGGCATGGTAAATACAAGCGCGTCCGCCTCCAAAACAGCCGGGGCGATGGTATTGAAATCATCGTCAAAGGTACAGGCCTTTCCTGTGCTGTAACAGGTCTCGCACGCATGGCAGCCGCCCAGCTTCATCATGGCTGCATCGAATCTTGTAACCGTGTGTCCTTTCTCTTCCGCCGCTTTAATGAAAGCGTCTGTCATAGCAAAACTGTTTCCGTTCTTACGCGGGCTTCCTGTAATTACAACGATCTTTTTACTCATGATAATCTCTCCTTCTTCCTGATTTTCTGCAGCAGATTTGACTTTATCTGCTGTTGATATTACAATCATAGCAAGAATACGTCATAAAACAAGTACGCACATAAAAGTGCGATACTTACAATCAGGTTTAATACTTACCTAAAGGAGAGTGTAAAATGGGCAAAAGATGCATTTCCAATGAAAACTTAAGCACTACCGGATTCAGTTATACGTTATCGCTGATCAACGGGAAATATAAAATGACGATCCTCTACACACTGATGGAATTCGGTGTGGTGAGATTCAATGAAATGAAAAAATACATCGGACAGATTTCCTATAAAACGCTGAGCTCCACATTAAAAGAACTGGAAGCAGACCAGCTTGTCCACAGGGAAGAATACCCGCAGATCCCGCCCAAAGTAGAGTACAGTCTGACAGAAAGGGGCAAGTCACTGATCCCTATTCTGGACGGAATGTGCGAGTGGGGTGATAAAAACCGGCTTTAAGGCAGAGAATTCAGCCTCTGTCTGTATTTTATGCCGTCTTCAGTTTCTTTGCGCTCTGCACTCTTTTTTCGCTGCGCACCCTCATGGTGATCAGCACAAAAGCGCAGGCGATGAAGAGGATTCCTCCCAGAACAATGTACTGAGTACCCATTCTTGACAGGAAGAAACCACATACGGAAGTCCCCACCGTTGTTCCCAGATTCGTAGATGCAAGGAACAGACCATTGGCAAAATCAGGCGCCTTCGGCGCTGCTGTGGCAAGCCAGTACTGATTGATATTGGCCGCCGCTCCGGCAAGCACGCCCCAGACAAAAGTGAGCACCACCATCGGAACTGTGAAGCAGCCGAGGAAGAAAAGCACCGCATACACCGCCGCAAGAAGGAACGGGAATGTGACAACAAATCCCAGCGGACGGCTGCTCAGCATCCGGCCCGCGATCAGGTTTCCCAGCATATTGGAAAGACCATATACAAGAAGAAGAATACTGATCAGCCCTGCCGAAAGCTGTGTCACAGTCTCCATGTATTCGGAAAGATAACTGTATACACCGAATACGGACCCGTTTAGGAACATAACTCCGAAGATAGACAGCCATGTCCTGCTTTCTTTGAGCACACTCAGCTGAGACCCGTAGGACAGCTTTTCTTTTACCGGAAGATCCGGCACTGCAATGATCGTAGCGATCAGGGCTGCCGCATTGACAGCCGCGAAGAAAAGCATACCGACTCTCAGCGACGTCATGTTTGCGATATAACTTACGATCGGCACTCCGAGAACCATGCCTGCGGACACTCCCATCATAACTTTAGACACAGCCTTCGGCGCGTCCTTCTCCGGTACAGAAGAACCTGCAACCGACATTGCCATCGATACATACACCGGCTGGAAAAAAGCCGGGATCACACGGGTGATCAGAACAACCGGAAAGTTCGTGGCAAATGCTGAGATCACATTACACACCGTAAATACACTCAGAACAAGTATCATTGCCTTTTTTCTATTTACTCCTGAGAAAAAAAGCGGCATCGTAGGTCCGGATACTGCTACGACCAGTGCGAACATACTGACGAGCAGGCCTGCCGCTGCGACTGTCACTCCATAATTCTCGGAGACCAGAGGAAGGATGCCGACCACGCCCATCTCTGTATTAATAATACTGAAAACGCCAATTGTTAAAATCAGGATCAAGCCTTTTTTCATCTCAACAAAACCTCCTTCATACTTTTTACACGTTCAATTTATCAGGCGTTTATTAAAATAGCAAATATTTATATTTAATGTTTTTTCATAGTCTAAACCTATACATTCTAAAATAATCTCTCATCTCCAGCCCCCCTAATTCAAAATAACAGTTCAAATTTTTTCTTTCACAGGTTGACATATACCACCACAGGGTATATATTATATGTGCAGAAAGAAATACCCCATAGGGGTTTGAAAGGAGTGTATAGATACGTGGAAGAAAATAAAACCTGTACCGCCTGTAAGCATAAAACAAAAGAACGCTCGGAAAAAGAGCGGCGGAATATGCTGAACCGCCTGAACCGTATTGAAGGTCAGGTGCGCGGAATCAAAAAGATGGTAGAAAATGATGTATATTGTCCGGATATCCTGATTCAGGTATCCGCAGTCAACGCAGCACTGAACAGTTTTAATAAAGTTCTTCTGGCGGAGCATATCCGCACCTGTGTTGCGGAAGATATAAAAGAAGGAAAGGATGAGACCATCGACGAGCTGGTCCTTGTCCTGCAGAAACTGATGAAATAACAGCAATTTTCAGGAGGTTTTATTATGGAACAATATAATGTAACGGGCATGAGCTGTGCGGCGTGCAGCGCCCGGGTTGAAAAAGCTGTCTCCAAAGTTCCGGGAGTCACGTCCTGTTCTGTAAGTCTGCTGACCAATTCTATGGGAGTGGAAGGGACCGCGTCTCCGTCCGATATCATCGCCGCTGTAGAAGCGGCCGGATACGGTGCCTCGGAGAAAGGACACCACGCAGCGGAACAGGCCGGCGGAAGCGGTGTCTCCATCGCGGAGGCGGAGGATTCCCTGAAAGACAGAGAAACGCCGAAAATGAAACGGAGACTGATCGCCTCAATCTGCTTCTGGGTACCGCTGATGTATATTTCCATGGGACATATGATGTGGAACTGGCCGCTGCCGTCCGTTCTCGCAGACAATCATATGGCCATCGGTCTGGTTGAGCTTCTGCTCACAACCGCGGTCATGGTGATCAATCAGAAGTTCTTTGTCAACGGATTTAAAGGACTGATCCATGGCGGACCGAATATGGATACACTGGTAGCCCTCGGAGCCAGCGCTTCCTATGTGTACAGTCTCTATGCCCTGTTTGCCATGTCTGCCGCCCTGACTCAGGGAGATGCGGCAGGCGCCATGACTTATATGCATGAATTTTATTTTGAATCAGCCTCCACGATCCTGACGCTGATCACAGTCGGGAAACTGCTGGAGGCTATCTCAAAAGGCCGTACCACGGACGCCCTGAAAGGTCTCATGAAACTGGCTCCGAAAACAGCCACTGTGATCCGGAACGGTTCTGAGGAAGTCGTTTCCATAGAACAGGTACGAAAAGGCGACATATTCGTAGTAAAACCCGGCGAGAATATCCCGGTAGACGGTATCGTGCTGGAAGGCACCAGCGCAGTCAATGAATCCGCTCTCACCGGCGAAAGTATCCCGGTCGATAAAAATGCCGGCGACGCTGTCTCGGCGGCAACTCTGAATCAGTCCGGCTATCTCCGGTGCGAGGCGTCCCGTGTAGGCGAGGATACCACACTTTCGCAGATCATTCAGATGGTCAGCGACGCTGCGGCAACAAAAGCGCCCATCGCCAAAGTAACGGACCGTGTATCAGGCGTATTCGTTCCCGCCGTGATCGCAATCGCGATCGTCACACTGATCGTATGGCTTCTTGCCGGACAGACAGTAGGTTTCGCTCTTGCAAGAGCAATCTCCGTGCTGGTCATCAGCTGCCCCTGTGCGCTGGGACTGGCCACTCCTGTAGCCATCATGGTAGGCAACGGCATGGGAGCAAAGAACGGTATTATGTTTAAGACCGCTGTATCACTGGAAGAAGCCGGAAAGACACAGATCGTTGCTCTTGATAAAACCGGAACGATCACCAGCGGTGAACCGAAAGTAACCGATATGATCCCCGCAGACGGGGTTACGGAACAGGAGCTCCTCTCCTATGCATATGCCCTGGAGAAAAAGAGCGAGCATCCTCTTGCCCGCGCCGTCATTGTAAAAGCGGAAGAAAACGGACAGAAGGATTCCCTGAAGCAGCTTGAAGCAGAAGAATTCCAGGCTGTGCCGGGCAACGGACTTTCCGGAAAGATCGACGGTTCTCTGATCTGCGGCGGCAACTTAAAATTTATCAGCCAGAACACCGAGATATCCGAAGCGACTTCACAGACCGCCGGCCGGCTTGCAGAAGAAGGAAAAACACCTCTGTTCTTCAGCAGGGACGGCAGGCTGATGGGTATCATCGCCGTAGCTGACGTCATTAAAGAGGACAGCCCGAAAGCCATCAGAGAGCTCCAGAATATGGGTATCCGCGTTGTCATGCTGACCGGCGACAACGAGCGTACCGCAAAAGCCATCGGAGCTCAGGCCGGTGTGGATGAAGTCATCGCAGGCGTATTGCCTGACGGAAAGGAAAGCGTCATCCGCTCTCTGAAGAAAAAGGGCAAAGTGGCAATGGTAGGCGACGGCATCAACGACGCCCCGGCTCTTACCAGAGCCGACATGGGTATCGCCATCGGAGCCGGTACGGATATCGCTATCGACGCCGCGGATGTGGTCCTGATGAAGAGCCGGCTTACCGATGTTCCTGCGGCGATCCGCTTAAGCCGCGCGACGCTGCGCAACATCCACGAGAACCTGTTCTGGGCGTTCTTCTACAATGCCATCGGTATTCCGCTGGCGGCCGGCGTATGGATCCCGCTGTTCGGATGGCAGTTAAATCCGATGTTCGGAGCCGCGGCCATGAGCCTTTCCAGCTTCTGTGTCGTAAGCAATGCACTGCGTCTTAACTGGTTCAAAATGTATGATTCCAGTAAAGATAGAAAAATCAAAACAAAGAAACAAAACAAGGAGGAGACAACAATGACAAAAACAATAAAAATCGAAGGAATGATGTGCGGACACTGCGAGGCTACTGTAAAGAAAGCCCTTGAGGCTCTCGATCAGGTAGATGCAGCTGAAGTAAGCCATGAGGCAGGCACAGCTGTTGTAACACTCAACTCTGACGTAAGCGACGACGTACTGAAAAAGACTGTAGAAGATAAAGACTACAAAGTAGTGGGAATCGAATAAATACAATATCCGGTTTTATCCCTGACCTGAAAATACCGGGCAGACCTCAGCTGAGATCCGCCCGGTATTTTCTTTGGAAACCGGCGCAAAAATCATAGACAGCTTATTTCCGGTCTTTCGTCAGACCGCAAGCTCTCTATATTCTTTTACCTCCGGTTCGTCATTTTCCCGCATCTTTGCATCCTGCTCCTCTGATAAATTATCTTTGTCGGATACAGACTATTCTTCAGACACGAGATCGTATTTCACCACATCCATATTTACCACTCCGTCAGCAAAGAAGGAAATCCCGTCTGCCGACTGGTCTGTATACATGGTTGCCGTCATGACCTGCTCTCCGTCGTTTACGAAGACCTCCACACTGAACCGGTCGAGGATTACCCGCAGTTTCAGTTCTCCGTTTTTGCTGTTCACCAGACTTCGTCTCTGGTGGATGATTGCTCTTCTTGAACCGGAGAATTTCCGGTCTATTTTAAGAACTGATTCATGAGGCCGGAAGCTGATCGCTGTCTGATACTTTTCATCCTGGGCAAAACGCAGGGCAAATTTCTGATAAAGCTTCTCCCCGTCTCCCGGGCGCAGTGTCAGTTCAATGTCCACTTTTCTTCCCTTTACGCCATCCAGACTGATCACATCAGAAAAGGTCACGTCACGGTGCTCCACTTTATTCACTCTTAATTCGTCCAGTTCGCGGATCGGTCTCTGGCAGAGTCTTCCGTCTTTTATAAATAGTTCTCTGGGCAGGCTCATCTGTCCGAACCACTTATCTTCCGGTGAGCGCAGGTTGCACGCATCCCAGTTCTGCATCCAGCCGATCATCACCCGCCGTCCGTCGGGCGTCAGAATCGTCTGAGGCGCATAGAAGTCGATTCCATAATCAATGGCCTGATCATGCTCCTCTGTAAAATTCCCCGTCTCCTCGTCATACTCTCCGATCAGACAGAGAGTTCCGTTTCCGTTGTGGTATTCAAATCCTTCCGGAAGCATATCCTGTGGACTTGTCAGAAGAACCCATTTGCCGTCCAACTCGAAGAAATCGGGGCACTCCCACATTTTGCCGAAACGGTTATTGTTTGCAGCAAGTACACTTTTAAACTTCCACTGGAATCCGTCCGGACTGGTATACAGCAGAATCTGCCCGCTTCCGTCTGCAGGACGGTTCCCGACAACACAGCAGTAGGTACCGTCTTCTTTCTGCCACATCTTCGGATCGCGGAAGTCATGGACACTGCTTCCTTCCGGGATATCTGTTTTATCCAATACCGGATTCATCTCATACTTCTCGTAATCCACTCCGTCACCCACGGCAAGGCACTGGGTCTGCATATCACAGTATTCTCCGTTTGCCTGACGCTCCCGAAGTACTCCGGTATACATCAACAGCTGTCTGCCGTCCGGGAGCGTTACCGCGCTCCCGGAAAAGCATCCGTCTCTGTCATAAGCCTCATCCGGTGCCAGAGCTGCCGGGAGGTACTCCCAGTGCAGAAGGTCTTTGCTCACCGCATGTCCCCAGTGCATGGATCCCCACCTCGGCTCATACGGATAATACTGATAAAACATGTGATACTGTCCGTTGTGATAAGAGAATCCGTTTGGATCATTCATCCAGCCAGTACGTGTAGACAAATGGAAATCCGGGCGTTCCTCTTTCTTTATCATTTTTTCAGAAGCTTCTTCGTATTTTCTTGCTTCACGCAGTGTCTGACTTGTCATATTGATTTGTTTCCTTTCCTTAATTTCCAGTTGCGGTATCTGCAGTCTCTGTTGTTTCCATTTCTGACAGTGACTCCTGATACTGGTCAAAATATTTCTGCTTGATGGCAAGGTATTCGGAAAGTCCGTAATCCTCCATCTTCTGGAGATAGGAGTCCCACTCTTCCTCTATACCGCCGTTTAAGATCCAGTCCGCTTTCTTCTGCTCCGCGTATTTCTTGATATCCGTGTCGAGCTGCGACACTCTGTTGGTATCATCAATGCTCATAAATACATTCGGATACACATATTTGCTGTGCATATCTTTCAGATAAGTCTCGTGCATATTGTCGAGACGCCATTTTGCATCGTCCGGCTGTGTCACGTAGACGTCATAATAATCGTTCAGTACAGCCAGCGGGCCGTTTACGGACTGCGCCTGTCTTACCTCTACAGGCGACGCGTCTCCGAGATCCAGATGTTTCAGCATTTTTCCGCCTTCCGCGTTGGTGCTCATCTCGAAAATATTGTCGGCATCTTTTTCGCCGTATGTTCCCCAGTTATTCTGAACCGACTGGAGCGGAGCATACATCTGGTCAATCCATGAAGCTGCAAGAGCGGTATCCCGGCAGCTTGTGGTCAGTACGCATCTTCCACGGTCAAATCCGCTGGTCTCGCTTCCGTTCTGCCTTGTAATATTAACAAGACCGTCCGGTCCCGCCAGAGCCGGCATCATCACGTAATCCTCATAGTTGTCGATATTTGCGATATCCCATGTAAAACAGAGGCCGTATCTGTGGTTCTTACCCTTTGCCACATAAGTGGACCATTCCTGAGTAAATGCCTCAGGGTCTACAAGATCCTGTTCTACAAGAGAATGGAGCCATTCGATTCCTTCTTTATAGCCTTCCTGTACCGTTGTATAGATCACTTCTCCGTCATCTGTCACCGCAAAATGATCTCCGGTATCTCCATAGCCTTCCCCGAAGCCGTTGATCAGGATTGCGGGGTCCTGATCGCCGTTGTTGATGATAAATGACATCGGGATCACATCGCCCTCGATATCAAATTCCTCTTCAAGGGCATCCGCATTATCGCGGAATGCGATCAGCGCCTGCTCCAGTTCATCTGTCGTGTCGGGCACATCGAGTCCGAGGAAATCCAGCCATTTCTTATTAATATACGGAATATCACCGATGGCCTGAATCGCTTCCTTGCCTTCGCCAAGCTGTTCGATCCACGGAAATGAGTAAATATGTCCATCCGGCGCAGTCACCATGGTTCTGTACTCCGGATATTTCTCGAATACAGCCTGAAGATTGGGCATGTATTTGTCGATCAGGTTTTCCAGCGGAATAATGATACCCTGTTTTGCATACCTGAGCAGATCGTAGTCATTCATGCCCGCCGTAAAAAGTCCGTCCGGCAGGTTTCCGAACTGTGCCAGAGCAAGGTTTTTCTTATCGGCAAACTGGTCGTCCACAAAACATGTCCAGTCAATATGTACATTGGTCTGCTTCTCCAGCCTCTTGAAGATCAGCTTGTCATTGGGCTCCTGTGTAGTCGTTGCCGGAGCGCTTGTAATAAACGAAAGCTCTTTCGTCTCTTTGAGCGGAAATGTTACTTCTTCGATCGGAGTATCCGGATCTGTATCTGCAACCTGCGCGGTTCCGCTGCTGCATCCGAACAGGGACAGTGTTAATATGAGGGACAGGCCCAGTCCTGTCAGTCTCTTGATTCTGCTTTTCATCGATTCTCAGCCTCCTAACCTTTTACAGAACCTACCATGATTCCTTTGTCAAAATACTTCTGGAAGAACGGATACATGATCAGAAGCGGCAGACTCGACACAACGATCGTCGCGTATTTCAGCAGTTCCGCCACCTTCGCCATCTCCGCCGTACTCTGGATATCTGCGATCATACCCGGCTGAGGCGTATTCTGTACAAGGATTGATCTGAGCACAAGCTGCAGTGGCTGCATATTGGCATCATTCAGATAGATCATGGCATCGAAATAGCTGTTCCACATTCCTACAAAGGACCACAGCGCCAGCACCGCGATGATCGGCTTGCACACCGGCATCATGATCTTGAAGAAATGCTGGATCTCGCTTGCCCCGTCCAGTGCGGACGCCTCTCTGAGCTCTCCCGGAATTGACTGGAAATAGGTTCTTGCGAGGATCATATTCCACACGTTGAACGCTCCCGGAAGGAGAATCGCCCAGATCGTATTTACCATGTGCAGGTTATTGATCAGGATGAACGTGGGGATCATACCGCCGCCGAAGAACATCGTGATCACAAAAATAATGTTAAAGAACTTACGTCCCACAAACTCTTTCTTGGACATCGGGTAAGCTGCCAGCAGTGTAACAAATACAGAGATTACCGTAAATGCCGCTGAATAAAAGAATGAGTTGGCAAATCCCCGCCAGATCATATCATTTTCCAGCACGCGTCTGTAG
>DWWI01000216.1 GCA_019119745.1 Candidatus Mediterraneibacter gallistercoris
GGAATCCGTCATTCCGGCAATGTAATCACATACGACCCGCTCCCTGCTGTTGTCAGGGTCAGATATGGATTCAAGATACTGCTCCGGCAGCAGTTCAAGATGTTTCACATAGTAATCAAAAAGCTGCTCGATCATATGTACCGCCTTATCTTCTTCCCCCTTCGCCTTGGGATTAAGATAGACGTTCTCAAACATGAACCTGCGCAGATCATGCATCGCTCTGTCCACCGGCTCAGACATACAGATTTCCGGCCGGTCCATACTGTTGATGATCACATCATGTACCATGGTGTCCAGGCGCTCCCTGCACGAACCGCCCAGAACCTTCCGGAGCTCCGGCGGAATATCTGCCTCTGTCAGTATTCCGCCCCGGATAGCGTCGTCCATGTCGTGGTAAATATAAGCGATCTTGTCAGAGAGACGCAGCACCTTTCCCTCCAGAGTATGCGGATTTCCGGCCGTCTTATGGTTCAGGATCCCGTCCCGCACCTCCCAGGTCAGATTCAGTCCCCTCCCCTGTTTTTCAAGCCTCTCCACAACACGCACACTCTGAATGTTGTGTGAGAACTTATATACATTGTTAAGTGCTTTCTCTCCGGCATGACCAAAAGGAGTGTGCCCCAGATCATGCCCCAGCGCGATAGCTTCTACGAGATCCTCATTCAGCCTGAGCGCCTTGGCGATAGTCCTCGCATTCTGAGACACCTCCAGCGTATGTGTCAGACGGGTCCTGTAATGGTCTCCTTTCGGAAGAAGAAAGACCTGTGTCTTCTGTTTCAGACGCCGAAATGCCTTGCAGTGCAGGATCCGGTCCCGGTCTCTCTGAAAGACCGGGCGGATATCACACTGTGGTTCCTCACGCTCACGCCCTTTTGAATTCCGGCTCAACTTGGCATAAGGACTTAAATACTCTTCTTCCCTCGTTTCAAGCTGTTCCCTGATCGTCATAGATGGCACACTCCTTTTCACTCAATGAATCGCAACAGGCCGAATCTTATTTTTCCTTCAGCCTTGCCTCAATAGCCTTCACCACTGTATTGAGCACTTTCACTCTGGCATAATATTTATCATTTCCTTCCACAACGATCCACGGAGCATAATCTGTGGATGTGCGCAGGAGCATCTCATTGACGGAATCCTCATACTGATCCCACTTCTCCCTATTTCTCCAGTCTTCATCCGTGATCTTCCACTGTTTCTCCGGATTTTCCTGACGTTCTTTAAATCTGCGTTCCTGTTCGTCTTTGTCGATGTGCATCCAGAATTTGATCACAATGGCGCCCGCATCATAAAGGTCCTTCTCCATATCATTGATTTCTTTGTAGGCCCTTTTCCACTCCTCCGTCGTACAGAACCCCTCAATACGTTCTACCATCACGCGTCCGTACCAGGTTCTGTCAAAAATAGCCACATGCCCGTCTTTCGGCATTGCTCTCCAGAATCTCCAGAGATAATGATGAGCTTTCTCTATATCATTCGGTGAAGCCGTAGGATTCACCACATATCCTCTGGGATCCATCTTTTCCGTAAGGCGCTTGATCGCCCCGCCTTTTCCCCCGGCATCCCATCCTTCGAATCCAAGGACGACCGGTATTCTTCTCCGGTACAGTTCGCCGTGAAGCTTTTCCAGTTTTTTCTGAAGTTTATCCAGTTTTTCTTTGTATTCTTCTCTCGTGTAACTTAATGTCAGGTCTGCCTTTGACAGAATCGATACCTGGAGCTCCTTCATCTCGGCATCCGTCTCGCGCGCGATCTCTTCGATAGTATCTGCGCAGGATTTTCCCTCAGGTTCTAAATTTTCTTCCAGTATAGTCTGATCCGCTTTTTCCGTCGCTTTTTTGGCATTCTGGCGCTGCACCTTCTCAATCTGATCCGCCATCGCCCTGATTACCGTCGTATAGATCTTGAGAGTGGCAAATCTGCGGTCCATCGACTCAATAATTGTCCACGGAGCATAATCTGTATCTGTCTTAAAGAGCATATCCTCCATCATCGAAGCGTACTCGTCATAGTGAGCATTGCGCTCCCTGTCGCCCTGGCTGACACGCCAGGCAGTCTCTTTGTTCTTTTCAAGCTTGTCAAAACGTTTCTTCTGCTCTTTCTTGTCGATATCAAGAAACAGTTTAATGATCAAGTTTCCGTCTTCCGCAAGCTGCTGTTCAAACGAATTGATAGAATGGAACGTTGCCGGAAGATCCTTGTTTTTTGTCCGTTTCTCAAAACGGTCAATAAGCACTCTTCTATACCAGCTCCCGTCATATATGGCGATTCTTCCTCTGGCCGGCGTCTTTGTCCAGAATCTCCACATAAACGGATGCATCCGTTCTTCCTCTGTTTCATTTTTAATCGGATATACCTCGAACCCTCTCGGATCCATACTCTGAATCAGATGTCCGATCTGCAGACCTTTTCCGGCAGCCCCGAATCCCTCGAATACGATCAGGACCGGGATACCCAATGCTTTGCACTCTCTCTGCAGTCTCCCAAGCCTCGCTTCGAGCTGCGGCATTTTCTCCTTATATTCTTCTTTTGAGATTTTTTTCGTCAGATCCACTTTTTCTAACATAACTCATCCTCCATCGCTCTTATTCTGATATTATTAACGTGTTCATATAAATTATTGTAATTATATCATATATTCAATAAAAAAAAGAAAAAATCCGGATAAGATTCTTTCTTTTTTCATTTATTTATGTTCATTTTCAGTTATTCTCTATTTCTCTTTCTGCTGCTCTTCCAGCTGTCCCATCAGACGGTAAACAAGCTCCTGATTCGTCCTGCTCAGCCTGTCATACACCCGGCAGAGTTCTGTATTTCGTTCCTTATTTTGATCAATTTCAATTTGCCATTCCTGTGTCAGTCTTGAGTCAGACAGTTTTAATATGTAATCAGCAGATACATGAAAAACTCTCGAAAGATCTATCAGTATATCTGCTGTTAGAGCGTTTTCTCCGCTTTCAAGCCGGCTTATCGTCTGTTGGGAAACATTTATCATTCCGGCAAGGTCTTCCTGCCTGAGTCCTCTTTCATTGCGTAATTCTCTGATCCGGTTCTCCACAGTATCTCGTCACACCCTTTAGTATTTTACATTTATTTTATCTGATAATCCGGCACATAATACTCAAATGCAACGTATTGTTGTACTCATTTTCCGGATATACGGGGTCTGAAGTATCGGAATAGTGTTAGAATTATAGGAAGAAATATCTGCCATGAGGGTTCAAATGAAAGAGTATACGAAAAATACTATCGGTGAAAACATACGGAATCTGCGTTTGCAGAAAGAAATCAAACAGACAACTCTCGCTCTGGAGCTGCATATCGGGAGACAGTCTATCTCTGCGTATGAGAGGGGCGTCACTCTGCCTGATATTTATCTGCTCATACGGATCGCTGATTATTTCGACGTAACTCTGGATGAACTTACCGGAAGAGACAGAGAGGATTCTCACAAAGCCGGTCACTAAAAAGGATGTCCCGGCCATAACTTGCCAACAGACATCCTCATTTCTGAAAAAGAAAAAAGCTTTGATAACTCAAAGCTTTTTACTAATGCGGAAGATGGGACTTGAACCCACACGACACGAATGTCACAAGATCCTTAGTCTTGCTCGTCTGCCAGTTCCGACACTTCCGCATTCCTTATTCTCTGTGGTCTTTTTAATCTCTCGTGCTGACCACAAGTGATATAATACTCTTACAAGCCCAAAATGTCAACTGTTATTCGCAAAAAAATTAAAGTTCGAAAATTGTTCATATTTTTTAAAAATTACCGAAAATTTTGACAATAATATTCCGCCAGTTCGATTCCGCTCCGCTCCATCTCACTGCGGGCTTTCGCCCTATACAATAAGAGACAGACTACTGTTTTGGTGCAAGCACAAACAGTAGTCTGTCTCTTCCTGTGCATGGCTCAATGCTTATTGCATGTTTCCGTCAAATTTGGGGATGCCGTCGAAGCCGGCCTTAAGATCTTCATCTGTAGGAATGTAATCTGTCATCTCGCCATCATTATATTTCTCATATGCATACATATCAAAGTATCCGGTT
Source organism: Candidatus Mediterraneibacter gallistercoris (assembly GCA_019119745.1). The sequence continues at coordinate 4,051 of DWWI01000216.1, forward strand.
CCTGTAAGACCGAACAGGATTGTCTTTTCTTCTCCTGTCTCTTTACATTTCATAGCCTCGTCAATTGCAACTTTGATTGCGTGGCTGCTCTCAGGCGCCGGAAGAATTCCTTCTACTCTCGCAAACTTCTCTGCCGCCTCGAATACGGAAGTCTGTTCAACGGAACGTGCCTCCATATATCCGTCAGCATAGAGCTGGGACAGTGTGGAACTCATTCCATGGTATCTCAGTCCTCCTGCATGGTTCGCTGACGGGATAAATCCGCTTCCGAGTGTATACATCTTCGCCAGCGGGCACACCATTCCGGTATCGCAGTAATCATATGCGTACACGCCTCTTGTAAGACTAGGACAGGATGCCGGTTCTACTGCAATAAACTGATAATCCGCCTCGCCGCGAAGCTTCTCACCCATAAACGGAGAGATCAGGCCTCCCAGATTCGAACCGCCTCCGGCACAGCCGATGATAACATCCGGCTTAATCCCATATTTATCCATCGCGATCTTTGTCTCTACTCCTATGATAGACTGATGCAGAAGCACCTGATTTAGCACACTACCAAGTACATATCTGTACCCGTCTGTATGTGTCGCCACTTCTACTGCTTCAGAGATCGCACAGCCAAGGCTTCCGGATGTTCCCGGATGCTCGGCAAGAATCTTTCTTCCCACTTCTGTTGTCTCGGACGGCGACGGAGTCACGCTTGCCCCGTATGTCCGCATCACTTCACGTCGGAACGGCTTCTGCTCATAGGAGCATTTAACCATAAACACCTTACAGTCAAGATCAAGGTATGCACACGCCATAGACAGCGCGGTTCCCCACTGTCCCGCTCCCGTCTCAGTTGTAACACCTTTGAGCCCCTGCTCTTTTGCATAGTAAGCCTGCGCAATGGCTGAATTAAGCTTATGGCTTCCGGATGTGTTATTCCCCTCGAATTTATAATAAATCTTTGCAGGTGTCTGGAGCTTTTCTTCCAGGCAGTACGCCCTGACAAGCGGCGCCGGACGGTACATTTTATAGAAATCCCGGATTTTCTGAGGGATCTCAATATACCGGTTATCATTATCCAGCTCCTGTTTTACCAGTTCCTCGCAGAATACAACGCCCAGTTCTTCCGCCGTCATCGGCTTTAACGTAGCCGGATTGAGCAGCGGCGCCGGCTTATTCTTCATATCTGCACGGACGTTATACCATTCTTTCGGCATCTCGCTCTCTTCAAGGTAGATTTTGTAAGGGATTTTCTTTTCACTCATTTCTTTTCTCCTTTCAGACGTTTCTTTCTGGGACTTAAAGCCATTCTCTGAAGAATAAATAAGCTATCAATCACCGGAAGTGTCAAAAGACATTTTCCGTGATTGTAAGCGGTCGCTATTACAAAAAAACTCTCGTCCCATACAATTAAAATATTGCAGGGACAAGAGTCAATATCCATTCACAACTCCTGCGGTGCCACCCGGCTTGATGCTTCATGCATCCACTCAGCGCATACCGTCATATGCTCCTTTTTGTAACGAAGTTTCACTCTCCGTCTCCCCTACTCGCCGGTCTTCTAAAAATGTTCGTCCACAGACCCGCTTTCAGTTCGCCCTCGGAAGTCCATTCACCCCATGTCTGTCTGCTGCATTCCCACCATCCGCAGCTCTCTGTGAGATTTTCATTGAAGTTACTTACTCTTCCTCATCGGTTTAAAGTGACTTTACCACGTTACAGCATATATGTCAATCAAAAAAGTCCAATTTAATATTTATTACGCACCTTCTCCGCAAAACACATAAAATCTTTCAACTCTATAAACTTCCCGTCGTCCAGTATAGCCTTTCCACTCATTCTGCCGAACACCTGGTGCTGGTCTGAGGACACCAGTAAAGCAGACATGGCGGCTGCACGGTCCAGCACAGGTTCAAATTTCATCTCAAAACGGCCGTCACTGGATGAAAACCTCCACGGTTTCATATAGTCATCCTCAGGTATATGGAACGCGATATCGTCCAGTTTATGCCCTTTCCCGTCATAGAAAAGAATATTTTCCGTGGCTGCAGAAGTGTCGCCGAATCCGTATCCGATGTTGAATCCGAAAGGCTTTCCTCCTACCGTGCCATTTCCCGATCCCCAGTACCATGTATTGTCATAGGTCCAGACGCCTCTTCCCCAGTCAAGTGTACCATAATCTTTATCCGGGCTGAACCAGTAAGTGATATCATCAAAAGACATATATCCTTCCGCAGGCATACAGTTGATCTTCTGATTATAGTAAAAGGCTTTCTTTCCGCTCCACGGAGTCGCGATTGTCATGGTATCCATATCCGGCTGGTCCAGCGCGATCTCACAGTAGAATGGTTTTCCTTCATAAAAATCTTTGAAGTCACAGGAAATCATTCGCCTCCCCGAATCCACGCGGAATTCCAGACGCATCCTTTTATCGCGGTAAATGATATCTCCCTTTGACGAGGAAGACGGCATCTTCATCTTTCCCATGGGAAAAGGAGTAAGAATTGTCTCTGTATGCTCCCATCTCTCTCTAAAGTTCAAAAGAGATACCGACTGAAGTCCGATATATCCATCGTCAGACAAGGTAAATGCCGCAGCATAATCCTCATTCATCACCAGATAGTAGTCCCACTCCTTGATACGGAAAGCAGGTGACTGAATACGCTTTCTGTCATACTTCCAGACCTGACGGCGTGCCCAGCCCGGTTCCGCAATCCTGCCGTCTTCTCCAAGAAGCGGCTGCTCTTTCGTTACTTCATGATTTCTCATATCTGTCACACCCCGTTTCCGGTGAAACGTCAAATGCTTTTTCACCGCAGTTTATTCTTCCCTCAGCGCACAGGATAATTTCTCTGAGATATTCCGTAGAAAAAGAAAAACCCGAATCCCAACCGGGACCGGGCTTCTGCCTTTATTCTACTACGCTACTTTCTCTTTTGCAAGTGCTGCGAGTGTTGCAAATGCTTCTTTGTCATTTACAGCCAGCTCAGCCAGCATCTTTCTGTTCATATCAACGTTAGCCAGTTTCAGGCCATGCATGAACTTGCTGTAGGACAGACCGTTCATTCTTGCTGCAGCATTGATACGTGCGATCCAGAGCTGTCTCATCTGACGTTTGCGCTGCTTTCTTCCTGCATATGCAGAAGTAAGAGCTCTCATGACAGACTGTTTTGCCACTCTGTACTGTTTGGAGCGTGCTCCTCTGTATCCTTTTGCCAGTTTCAGTGTTCTGTTATGTTTCTTCTTAGCGTTCATTCCGCCTTTGATTCTTGCCATTTCTTAATCCTCCTATTTCATTTAAAACAGTGTGTCTGTAATCGTGTCTTTCCGTTCAGACCTGCCATTTACAAAGCTGAACCGCAATTTACAGATACGGAAGAACTTTCTTCATGTTCTTTACGTTTGTTGCATCTGTAATCGTAGACTGTCTGAGATTTCTTTTTCTCTTTGTAGACTTCTTCGTTAAGATATGGCTCTTGTAAGCTTTATTTCTTTTCAGTTTTCCTGTACCTGTCTTTTTGAAGCGCTTTGCTGCTGCTCTGTTTGTTTTGATTTTTGGCATGATAATTTCCTCCTTTATTGTGCTGCCTGCCGGACTTC
>DWWI01000217.1 GCA_019119745.1 Candidatus Mediterraneibacter gallistercoris
GGTCGCCGAAGACGACTGGATCACGGCTGTGATCACGGCTCCTACCAGAACCCCCTTGATCCGGTTTGAAGTCAGTTTCTCAAGGATTGATTTCATCTTGTTGCCGGCAGCCGCTTCCAGGCCGTTGCTCATCATCTGCATTCCGTACAGGAAGAGTGCAAGACCGCCGAACAAAGAAAGTACATCTGTTATTCCCATTCCTTTTTCTCCTTTGCGAACGATAGCGCCTGATATTGTTTGTTATAAAATGCGCTATTTTTTGTCTATATGTAGTTGTCTGTTATTTCCGGCGCGCGAAATTGCGCACCAAATTAAAACTAACATGCCGCATTACTGTGTGTCAACGATATTTTACAAGATCTTTATATTATTTTTACTTATATTTGACAATATTTTAACATTTTATGTGATGCTTTCAGATAAATACGGTATTTCCGCTCTGATAACTCATTATTGAAAACAGCACTTTATTCTGCTAAAATCTAATAAGGTAAAGGAGTGAGAAGATCCATGAGCTTAACAATACCGATCGAGACTTCTGCAAGACACATCCATATCACGCAGGAAGATTTTGAGACCCTGTTCGGAGCCGGAACAAAACCTACCTTTGCAAAAGAACTGAGCCAGCCCGGCCAGTACGCCTGCAAAGAAAGGCTGACCGTCGTCGGTCCGAAAGGCAGATTTGAAAAGGTTGTCATACTGGGACCCTGCCGTAAAGAAACTCAGGTGGAGATTTCCGTGACAGACGCGAGACGTCTTGGCATCAAGAGCGTGATCCGGCAGTCCGGCGATCTGGAAGGCACGCCCGGATGCACCCTGATCGGTCCGAAAGGAAAAATCGAACTGGAAAAAGGAGTTATTGTAGCAAAGCGTCATATCCATATGACTCCGGTCGACGCGATCCGTGCTCATGTGAAAGACAATGATATCGTGTTTGTCATCACGACAAGTTACGAACGCTCCCTGATCTTTTCTGATGTCGTTGTCAGGGTGAGTCCGTCCTACTCTCTGGCCATGCACGTAGATACGGACGAAGCAAACGCATTTGCGAACGAGGATAATCCGACCGGAGTGATACTGAAACTGTTCAACGGACACACCTACAGTCTCCAGTCATGGGCTGATGAACTTCAGTCCGGAATCCACCGGTAATATCTTTTCCCAAATATGCAGATACTATTGAGAAAATAAAACGGAGTATTGAATTATGTTTATTCTTATTTTTGAGCAGCTTTTGAAGATGTTCTTCATTATGGTGCTCGCATTTGTATGTTACAAGATCAGACTGGTAGATCAGAACGGAAATAAAACTGTTTCAAATCTCCTGCTTCTGGTCGTAAATCCGATCCTGATCATCACTGTCTATCAGACGGAATACGATCCCGAACTGGTCAGGGGGCTTCTGCTTTCTTTCGCAGCAGCTGCCGCCACTCATATTCTCGGCATCATAATCTCAACCTTACTGATCCGCCCAAAAGGCGGTACGGATTACAGTATCGAACGGTTTAATGCAATGTATTCCAACTGCGGCTTCATCGGCATCCCATTGATCGGAAGTGTGCTCGGCGATACCGGAGTGTTTTATCTCAGCGCATATATGGTCATGTTCAATCTGTTCTCATGGACCCACGGCATTGTCCTGATGGAAAAGAAATTATCGCTGAAGAGTCTCAAAGAAGGACTGATCTCACCTATGTTCATTGCAACACTGGTCGCGGTCCTTTTGTTCTTCCTTCGGTTGAAGATTCCGTCTGTACTGCTGGATTCCATGAACTATATTGCAGACATGAACACGCCCCTCGCCATGATGGTGGCAGGTTTTTCCGTAGCTCAGGCAGATCTTGGAAAAATGTGCAAAAACCCGAGGCTGTACTATACCTCCGCGGTCAAGCTGCTGATTTTTCCAGCCTGCACGATACCACTGCTCATGCTCTTCCATCTGCCGACAGTAATATCCATGACGATTCTGATCGCAGCGGCATGTCCGTCGGCCACCACCGGCACGATGATGGCGATCCGCTACAAACACAACTATACCTATTCTTCAGAGATCTTTTCCCTGACAACTGTGCTTGGCGTAGTGACAATGCCGGCACTTGTCCTGATCGCGGAGCAGGTACTGTAGACCATATGAGCAGCAGAATTTCTTTGTTCTGCTGCTCATTTTTATTCCACACTCTTCAGCGACTCCACCATATTGATCTTCTTAAGCTTGAAATACATCGCTCCGTTTACCAGCAGGGAGAACAGGAGTGTCAGCAGAAAACCATAGACAAAACTGCTCAGATCAATATTCCGCCCGAACATGACTGACTCGATCTCCACCGTCACGATAATGAACCCGTGCAGGATCTTTCCGAGGATGATTCCGAAAATGGCGCCGAGGATCGTCAGGACAATGTTCTCTCTGTACACATACATCGCCACCTCACCGTTATAGAAGCCCAGCACCTTCAGCGTGGCAAGCTCTCTCTGCCGTTCTGTAATATTGATATTGTTCAGGTTGTAGAGTACCACGAACGCCAGCATTCCCGCAGATATAATGAGCACCACTATTACTTCATCCAGCGCACCCAGCATATTGTCCACCTGTTCCCTCAGATCTGTCGTATAGCTGATGCTCAGTGTACCCGGAAGCGCCAGTGCCTCTTCGCCAATCCGCTCAGCCTCTTCTGTAATCCGGTCAGCAGTTTTATAAAAAATCGAATTGTAGTCCGGAGTTTCCCCGTACACTTTCTCATAATATGCCGGCGTCATATACAGATAATGCCACATGTAATTTTCACAGACAGCACTGATCTCTACTTTAAGATCTCCTCTGTCCTCATCGCGGATCGTAATCGTATCGCTCGGCTTAACATCCAGTTCTTTAGCCATCTTCTCTGTA
>DWWI01000218.1 GCA_019119745.1 Candidatus Mediterraneibacter gallistercoris
TAAGACAGCACCGTACTGCTCAGCTCATCACGGAGTACCACAGCATTGTCATACGCCCGTCTCATATTGGAAAGCACAGAATCCGGATTGTCCTCCCCGAAGAGATATGACCGCACAAACTGCCGGTTAGATGTATAGATATTCGGGATATTCAGCCTTTCGCAGTATTTCGCATAAATCCCTTCCGGCTGTTCGATCATTTTGTCATAGATATGAAAGAACACCCGCAGCGTTGTATAAACTCTCTCTGTATAGCGTCCGAGCCAGTACAGATGATCTACTTTTTCCATTGAGATAATACCCATGTATCTTTAAATCCTCCTCCCTGTGATGAATTCACCACAAATGAATCTGCATTTCTTGAAAATCTTGTAAGACCGCTGGGCCATACCCTCGTAGTCTCACCCGTCAGGACGAACGCGCGGAGATCTGCTTTCCGGAGCACTCTGTCCTCACCCTCCATGACTTCCATATCCTGAAAATCAACGACTTCCTGCGCAATGAAACGTCTGGATTCTTTCTCGATCAGTTTCTTCATCTCCGAGAGTTTCTCACTGCTCAGCTCATTTCCGAAGATCACGCCATAGCCTCCGGCTTCCGCCACATCTTTAATGACCAGCTTCTCCAGATTATCGAGCACGTATTTTCTGTCCTCCTCATAAAACGGCAGATAAGTCGGCGCATTTTTCAGAACCGGCTCCTGATCCAGATAATAACGGATCATCTTCGGGACGAAGTAATAGATTCCCTTATCGTCAGCCACTCCGTTTCCCGGGGCGTTTACGATCGCAACATTGCCGCTGCGGTACACGTCCATAATATTCGGAATGCCGATCAGTGATTCCGGATTAAATGTCATAGGATCCAGATATTCATCCGAAATCCTCCGGTAGATCACTCCCACCTTCTGCTTCTTTTCCCGGTAATCCTTATAATATAGATAATTATCTTCCACGAAAAGATCCGTGCAGGTGGCAAGCTCGCTGCCTGTCCGCTCCGCCAGATAGGAGTGTTCGAAATATGCCGCATTATAGCGTCCCGGCGTCATGATGACCGGGATCCCGCCGGTGTTCACCCAGTCCATGGTCTGCCGCAGCATGGCCGCATAGTTTCTGTTATCCACTACCGAGTTGTTGCTGAATGTTGCAGGAGATACTCTTCGGCAGATTTCTCTGGCGATCATGGGATAAGACGCGCCGGAAGGGATCCTCAAGTTATCCTCCAGTATGTACCATTCCCCGTCTTTTCCAAGCACCAGATCAATGCCTGATATATGGCTGTATATGTTTTTCGGCGGCGTTATGCCCTCGCACTGCGGAAGATACCCCGAGGAAATAAATACAAATTCTTCCGGTATGACACCGTCTTTTATGATTTTCTTCTCTCCGTATATATCATTCAGAAACAGATTCAGGGCGTCCACCCGCTGGATCAGTCCTTTTTCAAGCTGCTGAAAATCATCATGTGTGATGACCCTCGGGATCGCGTCAAACGGGAAGAGCTGCTCATGGAATTCACCGCCTTTATAAATCCCGAATTTGACGCCGTAACGCGCCATCAGCCGGTTAATTCCTTCTGTGTGTTCTACCAGTTCTCTCATACCATGTTTCCTCCTGACCAAATAAAAAAGACGCTCCGCTGCATTATGCTATGCAGAAGAAACGCCTTTGTCTCCTGACCGTCTAAGGACGGTCTTATATTAGAATATATGTAAAAAGGGCACCTGACCAAATGATCAAGCGCCCTTGCTATGGGAGTTAATATAAACGTTTTTTTCTCATCTGTCAAGACTTTTTATGCGGAAGTATCGACAATTTCCCTTCTCTGTATTATAATTTGTCGGGTGGAATCAGTTCAGCCATCTGATGCCAGTCGACGGATTTATGCTCGCATAAGAATCCATCGACTGGCATTCAGATGAGTTGAGCGCCTGTCAATGAGTAAAACAGCGGCGTCAGCCGCAATAAGCACGAAGTGCGGTTTTACGAATGGCGCGGGCTGAACTGTTATATCCGGTGGAATCAGCCGTTTCACCGATGAACAAAAATAAGAATTACAGAGGGAAAATACAATGAGTTTTACATTTATCAGACAACTGCCTTCTCCGGACGAGATCAAAGCGCTGGAGCCCATGTCCGAAGAAATGAATAAAATAAAAGCCGGACGCGACAAGCTTATCCGTGACGTGATCACAGGAGAATCCGATAAGTTTCTCGTGATCGTAGGCCCCTGCTCGGCCGACAACGAAGACGCTGTATGTGAATACACGAACCGTCTTGCAAAAGTACAGGAAAAGGTTGCAGACCGCCTTGTGCTTGTGCCCCGTATCTATACAAATAAACCCCGTACGACAGGCGAAGGATATAAAGGAATGCTCCACCAGCCGGATCCGGAGGCAAAGCCGGACATCCTTGCAGGCATCCTTGCGATCCGCCATATGCATATCCGCTCCATCTCAGAGACCGGACTTACTGCTGCAGATGAGATGCTCTACCCGGACAACTGGCATTATCTCTCCGATATCCTTTCCTATGTAGCCATCGGCGCCCGCTCCGTGGAAAATCAGGAACACCGTCTGATGGTCAGCGGTCTGGATATTCCTGTGGGTATGAAGAACCCCACCAGCGGAGACTTTTCCGTTATGCTCAACTCCGTTGTCGCGGCACAGGGCGGACATGATTTCATCTCCAGAGGCTGGGAAGTACGTACGGAAGGCAATCCGCTTACCCACACGATCCTCAGAGGGGCCGTAAACAAACACGGGAACACGATCCCCAACTATCACTATGAAGACATCCAGCTTCTTCTGGAAAAATATGAAGAAAGAAATCTGCAGAACCCGGCCGTCCTCATCGACGCCAACCATTCCAACTCCGGCAAGAAATACGAGCAGCAGATCCGCATTGTCAAAGAGATCCTGCACAGCCGCCGGATCGATGAAGACATCCGGAAACTTGTCAAGGGCGTCATGATCGAAAGCTACCTTGTAGAGGGATGCCAGCAGATCGGAACCAGCCATGTATACGGAAAATCTATCACTGAC
>DWWI01000219.1 GCA_019119745.1 Candidatus Mediterraneibacter gallistercoris
GGAATTTACAGTAAATCAGGCTCTCAATTACCTTGAAGGCAATCCGGAGGAGAACATCCCGAAGCTGATGGCCTTTGTGGACCGCCTGATGCCGAAAGACTGGTACACGAGCCAGAGAAACGCGATCAGAAGATCTATTGAAGAGAAGAATAACTGGTACCAGCTTATCTTAAGGCTCTATGAGCTGGATCCGGGCGTGCGCAGGGCATTTTTCCAGAACTTTATCACAAATGCGAGTCTGAAAGGAAGCGCGACACAGGAGGAGATGGCTAAGAAATATAACTGCAATATCCCGTGGGCGATCCTGTTGGATCCTACGACGGCGTGCAACCTGAACTGTACCGGCTGCTGGGCGGCGGAGTACGGACACCAGTATAATTTGAGTCTTGAAGATATCGATTCCATCGTGCGCCAGGGCAAGAAACTGGGCACCTATATGTATATCTATACCGGCGGGGAGCCCACGGTACGCAGGAAAGATATCTTTAAGATCTGCGAGATGCACCCGGACTGCGAGTTTCTTGCGTTTACAAACGGAACGATGATCGATGAAGAATTCTGTCAGGAAATGCTCAGAGTGAAGAACTTCGTACCGGCGATCAGCCTGGAAGGATTTGAGAAAGCCAACGACGGACGCCGCGGCGAGGGCGTCTACCACAAAGTGCGCCATGCGATGGAGCTGATGAAAGAACACAAGCTGCCGTTCGGTATCTCGGTATGTTACACGAGCCAGAACTTTGAGGACGTCAGCAGCGAAGAGTTCTATGACATGATGATCGAAAGCGGCGCGCTGTTCGTATGGTACTTCCACTATATGCCGGTAGGACACGGCGCTGTGACGGATCTTCTTCCGACTCCGGAGCAGAGAGAAGAGATATACCACCGAATCCGTCATTTCCGTGAGACGAAGCCGATCTTCGGAATGGATTTTCAGAACGACGGGGAGTACGTCGGAGGATGTATCGCAGGAGGAAGAAGATACCTGCATATCAATGCAAAGGGAGATGTGGAACCGTGTGTATTTATCCACTACTCCAATGTAAATATTCATGATGTCTCACTGCTGGACGCGCTGAGAAGCCCGATCTTCCAGGCATATCATGACAACCAGCCGTTCAACAACAATCATCTGCGCCCGTGCCCGATGCTTGAGAATCCGGGCAGATTAAAACAGCTCGTAAAAGAGACAGGGGCTGTGAATACGGATTATCAGGATCCGGAGAGCGTAGATGAACTCTGTGACAGATGCGTGCCGTATGCGAAGAACTGGAAACCGACGGCAGATAAGCTGTGGAGCGAGAGCCATCCGGGAAAATAATGTATTCTAATAAAAAGAAAAAATCGTAACAGAAGAGTAAAATTTATACAGATCTGTGCAGTTGTCTGTACTTTGACGGCGTCATTTTATATGCCTCTTTGAAGCGGCAGTAAAAGGACGCCGTATTTTTATATTCAAGTTTCGGCAGATGTTTTCAGGATGACAGGTCAGTATATAATCCGATTGACTGGAAAAGGTTGACTGGAAAATAGAGGAATAAAGTTGGCATTTGCTTTTTTATTGTGTTAGAATACTTGCGTATATATCGTGTCAATACATTGTAAGAAAGTGAATGAGAATGAAGACAGAAATCCTAAAACTTCTGCGTGAGACGGACGGCTATGTGTCCGGTCAGCAGATCAGCCGGCAGTTCGGTGTGTCCAGAACTGCAGTGTGGAAAGTGATCCGTCAGCTTCAGGAGGAAGGCTATCAGGTGGAAGCCGTGCGCAATAAGGGGTATCATATTGTGGACAGCCCGGACGTGATGACAAAGGAAGAGATTTCCAGCCTGATGAACACCCGGTGGGCGGGAAGAAATATCTTGTATTATGATGTGACGGATTCCACAAACCTGAGGATCAAACAGGCGGGCGACGAGGGCGCGCCTCACGGCACTCTTGCAGTGGCAGACCGGCAGACAGCAGGACGAGGGCGCCGCGGGCGGACATGGGAGTCACCGGCGGGCAGCAGTATTTATATGTCCATTCTTCTGCGTCCTGAGATCGCACCGAATAAAGCGTCCATGCTTACACTTGTCATGGCTCTCAGCGTGGCGGAAGGAATCCGGCAGTGTATCGGAGACGGCGGAGACATTCAGATCAAATGGCCCAATGATATCATTATCAACGGGAAAAAACTGGTTGGTATCCTGACAGAGATGAGCAGTCAGATCGACTATATCAATCATGTAACCGTAGGCGTGGGAATCAATGTAAATATGACGGACTTTCCGGAAGAAATCGCACAGACGGCAACCTCCCTGCGGTCAGAGTGCGGCCATACAGTGAAGCGGGCACCTCTGATCGCGGCAGTCATGGAGCGGCTGGAAGAGAACTATGAGATATTCCTGGAGACAGAAGATATGTCCGGTCTGTTGGATCGATACAGCGCTCTGCTGGTCAACAGGGACAGGGATGTCCGGATCATAGGAGCGAAAGAGGCATATGAGGCTCACGCCGTCGGTATTGACCGTACAGGAGAGCTGATCGTGCGCAGAGAAGACGGAACCATAGAACGAATAAATGCAGGCGAAGTATCGGTGCGGGGCGTATACGGATATGTGTAACAAGTCTGAGCATGCAGCATGGACAACCGCGGAATCAAGCTGTCTGCATGCGGTGTTATACAGCGAGAGAGGAGAAATTATGAACGAAGAAATCGTACTGTGCGCGGCGAGCGCATATGAACAGAAATTTTATCTGAATCCGGAGTTTGATTCTCTGCCGGAGAATATCAAGCAGGAGCTGCAGATCATGTGTGTGCTATATACGGAAGATGTGGGCGGAATCCTGATGCTTGTATTTGATGAGGAAGGAAATCTGGAACTGAAAGTAGATCATAAAGAGGATGACTTTTTCTTTGATGAGATCGGCAGCGTGCTGAAGATCAAAGAACTTCAGCAGACGAAAAGAGAACTGTTCGAGTCACTGGAACTTTTCTTCAAAGTGTTTTATCTGGGGGAAGAGATTGAAGATAACCCGGAGAAATAAAAGAGAAATCCGTCGATTTTTGAATAGTCAGTGAATAACTTTTTATAATTTGTGTAAGTTTGTTGGCAACTGTGTTTTTAATAAATTCTTTATTGTAAGTTTGAAAATGTTATGGTATTTTGAGGGCATCCGGAGCAGATTTGTTCTGGATGTCTTTCAATTGTCCGGACAGTCAGAGATGATGATCATCAAATTGAATTCCACTTTTTTATTTTTTACAGATATGATAAGATGAAGGAGAAATAATAATGAAGTCAGAAGACAACACAAGAGAAGCCAATGAACGAAATGATGATAATTTTATAATGCTTCCTACCGTGGATTTTTGCTTTAAGGGTCTGATGAATAATCCTAAGGTACGAAAAGGATTTATTGCAGCGCTTCTTAAGAAAGATCCGGAAACAATCCGTGAGACGGTACTTCTGCCGACTGTACTCAGTCAGGAATATCAGGATGACAAACTGGGGATTCTCGATGTCCGGGTACTGATGGAAGATAAAACGCAGATTGACATGGAGATGCAGGTGGCCTATTTTGAATGCTGGGATGCCCGGGTGCTCTTTTATCTGAGTAAGATATTTGCCGATCAGCTTAAGAAGGGAGAACCTTACGAGAATCTCAAGAAATGTATACATGTCAGTATTTTGGACTTTGTTCATTTTGAAGAAGATACAAAATATTACCGTACGATATGCTTTTGTGACGAGAAAACCGGGAAAAAATATACAGATCTCATGGAAATACAGATTCTGGAACTCAAAAAGCTGCCTCCGGATATCAAAAGCGGGGATGACCTTATTAAATGGATGAAATTCTTTGGCGGGAAGTCGAGGAAGGAGTTTGCAGCTATGGCAAAAACGGATGCATATATTGAAGAGGCATACAAGGAACTGGAAAAGCTGAGTGCGGATGAGAGGGCTAAGCTGGAGTATGAAGCGCGTGAACGCGCGATCAGAGACTATAACTCCCAGATGAGCAGTGCCCTGCGGCGAGGGGAGCAAAAAGGCATGGAGCGGGGACTGAAGCGAGGTATGGAGAAAGGTCTGGAACGTGGTCTTCAGCAGGGAATCCAACAGGGAATCCAGCAGGGAATCCAACAGGGCATCCAGCAGGGAATCCAGAAAGGGATCCAACAGGGAATCCACCAGGGCATCCAGAAAGGGATCCAACAGGGGATTCTCAAAGGAGAACATAATACACTTAAGCGTATTGTTGAAAATCAGAAAAAGAAAGGAAAATCGCTGGAAGAGATTGCGGATATGCTGGATCTTGAGGTGAGTGAGGTTAGAAATCTGGCAGAAGAAAATAAATAGTTTGACCATGTAAATGAAAAAGGCAGCTCTTATTGACGGGCTGCCTTCTTTTCTTTCATACGTTTGATGACTTTCAGTCTTGTAAATTCTTCTCTGTCCTTTTCTTCCAGAGCATTTGTAATGGTATATACAAGAGAAGAGTACATCGGTATGGTAATATTCTGAAGAGCATTTGCTCTTTTCTGTGTTTTCTTTATGTTGCTGGCCAGACGGTATGCTGCGTTCTCTACCATAGATAGTTTGATCGTCAGGTCTTTTACCTTGCGGAATGCTTCACGTGCCTTGTCGATAGATTCATGTGTTGTGCTGAATGAATAGGTCGGTTTTCCTGCATCCGGCACATATTTCACATGGGGGATCTCCGTGCCCATGATACTGCGCGTCTGGATGGTAATGGAATTTTCGATCGGTACGGTGTATGCGAGCAGTTCCACGTTACTGATACCGTTTTCGATGTTGGCGCGCTGAAGACATTGATAAGCATAAGTAAACGTAGTATCGATCTCTTCCTGAATAGTACGTGCTTCGTCAATCAGATCCATCAGTTCACGGATCAGGATATTTCGTTTTTTATCCATAAGGTCGTATCCCTGTTTCGCAAGTGCCAGAGAATTTTTCGCAAGCATTAAGTTCCCCTTTGTGGGAAATGTACGCGGATCCATGAAATCCCTCCTGTCGTCTATAGTTCAGTCTGTATTGTCCGGGTTATCCTTTCAGCCCTCTGGATTGTCTGTCCATATCTTCGATCACTATATCATAAATCTCGCCGAGGGTGGAGCAATATTCAAGAACTTTCCACGGTTCGTTTGTGTGAAAGTGGATTTTGATAAGCTCTTCATCTCCGACAGCCAGCAGACAGTCGCCTTTGAAATGTTCTGTAAAGTAATCGCTGATTACATCTTCATCAAGGTCTTCACCTTCGATCAGAAGCTGGGTGTCATATTTAAACTCCAGCATATGTGTTCCCCCTTTGTGCTATAGAATATTATGTCAGTTGTTTTTCCATGTAGACGCAGGTGAAAGTCTCTCCATGTATCACTCTGTCAGGATATGCGGTATATCCCAGTTTTTCATAAAAACCGATGGCTGTATCCCGGCTTTCGAGCACGGTTTTTGTACAGCCGAGCTCGAACGTCCATTTTTCCGCTTCCAGCACTGCCTGCCGTCCCAGCCCTCTGCCGCGGTACTCAGGGAGTACGACGACGCGTCCAAGCATCATGGCTTTATTGCCGTATTCGTATAACCGGCAGGTTGCAACCGGGAAATCATCATCCAGCAGGACGATATATTTGGCATCCGGTGTATCGTGCTCGTCAAATTCCTCGCGCAGAGTGATGTGATACTGTCTTGCCATTGCCTGAATCCGCACATAATATGCACCTGCATGCTGCCAAGTCTCGACAGCCCGTATAACCTGTATACTCATTTATTTCTATTCCTCAGACATCGGCTTATAGTATTTATCCAGTATCTTCGTATCCACTCTGTCGAGCTCTTCTTTCGGAAGCCGGCCGAGAAGTTCCCAGCCAAGATCCAGAGTCTCTTCCATACTCCGGTTTTCTTCTACGCCCTGTCCGATATATCTCTCTTCGAATTCTTTTCCGAATTCCAGATATTTCTTGTCGATCGGAGAGAGCTCATCCTCGCCGATTACGGAGGCGAGATTTCTCGCATCGCCAACTTTAGCATAGGCGGAGAAGAGCTGGTTGGCCAGATCCTGATGATCCTCCCTTGTATAGCCTTCGCCGATACCGTCTTTCATCAGACGGGAAAGGGACGGAAGGATATTGATAGGCGGATAGATGGACTGTCCGTGAAGCGGGCGGTCCAGCACAATCTGTCCCTCGGTAATATATCCGGTCAGGTCAGGGATAGGATGTGTGATGTCATCGTTGGGCATGGTCAGGATCGGAAGCTGTGTTACCGAGCCGTTTACGCCCTCCACAATTCCCGCACGCTCGTAAATGGTAGCCAGTTCACTGTACAGATATCCAGGATATCCTTTACGGCTGGGGATCTCTCCTTTGGAAGAGGATACTTCACGCATTGCCTCGGCAAAGGAAGTCATATCTGTCAGGATCACAAGGATATGCATGTTCTGTTCAAATGCAAGATACTCCGCAACCGTAAGAGCTACTTTTGGTGTGATCAGACGCTCTACTACAGGATCATTTGCAAGATTCAGGAACATTGCGACATGGTCTGCAACACCGCTCTCCTCAAATGTATTGCGGAAAAAGTCAGCGACATCATGTTTTACACCCATTGCGGCAAACACAATGGCAAACTGTTCATCAGAGCCTTCGCCCAGGGATGCCTGTTTTACAATCTGTGCGGCGAGCTGATCGTGAGGAAGTCCGTTTCCGGAGAAGATAGGGAGCTTCTGTCCACGGATCAGCGTGGTAAGTCCGTCGATGGCGGAGATGCCGGTATGGATATAGTTTCGGGGATATTCTCTGCGCACGGGATTCAGGGGAAGCCCGTTTACATCCCTCTTAAGTGTAGAGACGATCGGTCCCAGATCATCGATGGGCTGTCCGATGCCGTTAAACGTACGACCCAGCATATCCGGAGAGAGCGCGATTTCCATCGGATGTCCGGTAAGCTTGGTGTGTGTATTTTTAAGAGACATATTTTCAGAACCTTCAAACACCTGTATGACGGCCTTGTCTTCATAGATCTCTACGATACGTCCGATTTTGTGCTCGGTTCCTTCCACGACGAATTCCACGATTTCATCGTAAAACGCGTCCTGCACGCCCTCGAGAGCGATCAGAGGTCCGTTGATGCTGCTTAAGCCTAAATATTCAATTGACATGATATTCGGTCCTCCTTATGCGTTTTTCTCCAGCACTCTCTGATAGAATGCGTCAATATCACGGCGGTACTGGGCGAACATTTCCGGCCGGTCATTAGGAACATCATACTTAATGGCAATGACACGGTCAAATATATTCTCTGACTTCAGCACGGACATAGGGTGCCCCATTGTGACGAGTGTGCGCGCCTGTTTATAGAGATACAGGATTGTGTCCATCATGAGGAACTGTTTCTCCATGGATACACAGGTATCATCCTTGTGAAATGCATTCTGCTGCAGGAAACCGAGACGGATCACACGGGCAATCTCAAGAACCAGTTTCTGGTCGTCCGGGAGTACGTCGCTTCCAATCAGTTTCACGATCTCCAACAGGCTGCTCTCCTGATTTAACAGTGCCATCAGACGGTTGCGGTAGTCCACAAATTTCGGCGATACATTGTCCTGATACCAGTGGCTTAAGTCGTTTAAGTATTCGCTGTAGCTGGTCAGCCAGTGAATTGCAGGGAAATGTCTGGAGTATGCGAGGCTCTTGTCCAGCCCCCAGAAACATCGTACAAAACGTTTGGTATTCTGTGTGACGGGTTCGGAGAAATCACCTCCCTGCGGAGAAACAGCTCCGATGATCGTTACGGAACCATCCGTGCCGTTTAAGTTGTGCATCATACCTGCACGCTCGTAGAATGCGGACAGTCGGGATGCCAGATAAGCGGGGAAACCTTCCTCGGCAGGCATTTCTTCCAGTCGTCCGGAGAGTTCGCGGAGCGCCTCGGCCCATCTTGATGTGGAGTCCGCCATAATAGCAACGTCATAGCCCATATCGCGGTAATATTCAGCCAGTGTAAGTCCGGTATAGATACTTGCCTCACGGGCTGCCACCGGCATGTTTGAAGTGTTGGCGATCAGAGTGGTACGGTCCATAAGAGGATTCCCTGTTCTCGGGTCGGTCAGTTCGCCGAACTCTTCGAGCACCTGAGTCATCTCATTTCCACGCTCTCCGCATCCGATATAGATGATGATATCAGCGTCAGCCCATTTTGCGATCTGGTGCTGCATCATTGTCTTACCTGTTCCGAATCCGCCGGGGATGGCGGCTGTTCCGCCCTTGGCGATCGGAAACATGGTATCAACGATACGCTGTCCCGTTATAAGAGGCACGGAAGCCGGAAAACGGTGATGAGTCGGCCTGGGTACCCGGATAGGCCAGTGCTGGGTCATAGTCAGTTCTTTCGTACTTCCGTCCGGAAGCTCCAGCGTGATAAGTGTATCATCGATCGTATATTCTCCGTCTGCGACAACGGATGTCACAGTACCTTCTACTTCGGGTGGCACCATGCATTTGTGCACGATCGCACGTGTCTCAGGTACTTCGGCAATAATGTCGCCCCCGTGGAGATACTGTCCTTTCTCTACTGTGATATGTGTCTGCCATTTTTTCTGTTTGTCAAGAAAATCCACGCTGACACCGCGGGTAATAAAAGCACCGGCGGAATCTGCGATACGTTCCAGCGGCCGCTCAATGCCATCGAAGATATTATTCAGGATACCCGGAGCAAGAGTTACTGAGACAGCGTTTCCGCTGGCTACGACTTCCTCGCCGGGACGAAGTCCTGACGTCTCTTCATATACCTGGATCGTTGTTCTGTCTTTATCAAGTGCGATGACCTCGCCTACAAGCTTCTGTTCTCCTACATAGACCATTTCGGACATGCGGAACCCTGTGTTTCCTTTCAGATAGATGACAGGCCCGTTGATCCCATAGATTTTTCCGGTTTTAAGCAATGCCGTCACCTCCTAAAAACATAAATTTGTCGTATTCATTGCGTAATTGCGTCTTAAATGAGTTGTCTATGAGGATGTTGCGAGAGCGGATGACTGCGCGCACGCCGCCGATAAAGTCTTCTGCACTGACTGTCAGGTGGACTCTGGTGGCGTCCTCAAGGTCGGAACGTTTTTTCTCGTCCGATGGGTTGATATAGATTACAACGGGATCTTCTCCGGCGTAATGGAC
>DWWI01000220.1 GCA_019119745.1 Candidatus Mediterraneibacter gallistercoris
GGAAATGGGTAATCCCCGGTGAATGCCGGATTACATATACAAAGTATTTTCATTTAAGAAAGGAAAAGAAAACCATGTTAGAGAAGATCAAAGAAATCGTAGCAGAGTCATTAAACGCAGACGTTGACACACTTACAGAGGAGACATCCTTCAAAGATGATCTTGGAGCTGATTCCCTGGATCTGTTTGAGATGGTAATGGCATTCGAGGAAGAGTTCGAGGTTGAGATCCCGTCTGAGGATCTGGAGCAGATCAATACGATCGGCGATGTTGTAAAATATCTTGAGGCACACAAATAAGACTGATTCATTTTAAGAGAAAGAAAGGTTGTAGAGTATGAAAACAAAAGTAACCGAATTATTAGGAATTGAATATCCGATCATTCAGGGAGGAATGGCCTGGGTTGCTGAGTATCATCTTGCAGCCGCCGTATCCGAAGCCGGCGGCTTGGGACTGATCGGTGCTGCGAGTGCGCCGGCTGACTGGGTGCGTGAACAGGTCAGAGAAGCAAAGAAGCTCACTGACAAGCCATTTGGAGTAAATATCATGCTGATGAGTCCTTATGCGGACGATGTGGCAAAGGTTATCGTGGAGGAAGGCGTAAAAGTTGTTACAACAGGCGCGGGTTCTCCGGAAAAATATATGAAGATGTGGAAAGAAGCCGGAGTCAAGGTAATCCCGGTTATCGCATCCGTAGCGCTTGCAAAGCGTATGGAGAGATGCGGAGCTGACGCACTTGTTGCAGAGGGAACAGAGGCCGGCGGACATATCGGTGAGAATACGACAATGGTACTTGTACCGCAGGTCGTAGATGCGGTGAGTGTTCCGGTTATCGCAGCGGGCGGTATTGCCGACGGAAGAGGAATCGCGGC
The DNA here is from genome assembly GCA_019119745.1 of Candidatus Mediterraneibacter gallistercoris. Next base: position 873 of record DWWI01000220.1, read on the forward strand.
GGCATTTATGCTTGGCGCCCAGGGCGTGCAGATGGGAACCCACTTTGTGGTTACGAATGAATCTCAGGTTCATGAAAATTATAAAGATATGATCATCAAGGCAAGAGATATCGACTCAAGAGTAACAGGACGTTCGACAGGACATCCGGTACGTGCCCTGAGAAATCAGATGACAAAAGAATACTTAAAGAAAGAACAGGAAGGCGCTCCGTTCGAGGAGCTGGAGCTTTTGACACTGGGCGGATTAAGACGTGCGGTTGTAGACGGTGATGTGAAGACAGGAAGCGTAATGGCAGGACAGATCGCAGGTATGGTCAAAGAAAAGATGTCATGCCATGACCTGATCCAGAAACTGGTAAAAGAGACAGATGACCTGATCGGAGGCAAAGGTTTCTATGAGTAAGATCGCATTTATGTTCCCGGGACAGGGAGCACAGAAAGCCGGAATGGGCAAAGATTTTTATGAACAGAGTGAAACAGCAAGGAAAGTCATCGATAAGGCGACGGAACTGCTGGATATAGATATGAAAGCGTTATGCTTTGAAGAAAATGATAAGCTGGACCAGACGGAGTATACACAGGCAGCGCTTGTGACTGTCTGTCTGGCAATGGAGCATGTATTAAGAGAGCGGGGCTTAAAGGCTGACGTGACAGCTGGTTTAAGTCTTGGCGAGTACTGTGCGATCGCATCGGCAGGCGGTATGAGCACGGAGGATGCGATCACGACAGTGAGAAAGCGCGGTATCCTTATGCAGAACGCGGTGCCGGGCGGAAAAGGAACGATGGCGGCAGTGCTGGGCATGAAAGGCGAGGATATCGAGAAAGTCGTTGATCCGATAGACGGTGTGACGATCGCCAATTACAACTGTCCGGGCCAGATTGTTATCACAGGATGGAAAGAGAGCGTGGAGAAAGCTTCTGAGGAGCTGAAAGCTGCCGGAGCAAAGAGAGTAATGCCGCTCAATGTAAGCGGCCCGTTCCACTCTCCGATGCTGGAAGAGGCCGGAAGAGAACTGGGACAGGTGCTTGCAGGCGTGCAGCTTTCCCCGCTTGAGATACCTTACGTGACAAATGTAACGGCAGAATACGTGACGGATATTTCCGAGACAAAAGCGCTTCTGGCAAAACAGGTGGCATCATCTGTGCGCTGGCAGCAGAGCGTAGAGAATATGATCGCCGACGGAGTGGATACGTTCGTAGAGATCGGACCGGGCAGAACGCTGGCAGGATTTATGCGAAAGATCAACCGTGACGTGAAAGTATACAATGTCGGTACATGGGAAGATGTAGACAAGGTGGTAAGTGAATTATGTTAAATGGAAAAGTTGCTGTAGTAACAGGCGCTTCCAGAGGAATCGGAAGAGCAATCGCCATAAAGCTTGCATCCGAGGGCGCTACAGTAGTGATCAACTACAACGGCTCTAAAGAGCGCGCAGAAGAAGTGAAAAAAGAGATTGAGGACAACGGCGGAACTGCCGAGATCAGACAGTGCAACGTATCTGATTTCCACGCCTGCGAAGAGATGTTCAAAGAGATCATCGCAACATTCGGAAGAGTGGATATCCTTGTAAATAATGCGGGTATCACAAGGGACGGTCTTCTTATGAAGATGACAGAGGAGGACTATGACGCGGTTCTCAACACGAACCTGAAAGGAACATTTAACTGCATCCGCTTCGTAGCGCGTCAGATGATCAAACAGCGCGGCGGACGCATCATCAATATGGCGTCGGTATCCGGAGTACTTGGAAATGCAGGACAGGCAAACTATTCTGCGTCAAAAGCGGGCGTGATCGGACTCACAAAGTCTGCTGCAAGAGAGCTTGCAAGCCGGGGAATCACGGTAAACGCGATCGCTCCGGGATTTATCAATACAGAGATGACGGAAGTGCTTTCAGATAAAGTAAAAGAGGGCGCTGTGGCACAGATTCCGCTGGGTAAATTCGGAGAGACAGAAGATATCGCAAATGCAGCGGCATTTCTGGCAGGCGACGGAGCACGCTATATAACAGGACAGGTGCTCAACGTAGACGGCGGAATGGCCATGTGATTTAAGTGAGACCTGCATCGCGAGAAAGAAAGGAGCATGCAGAGGTATCTGCAAATGATCATTTCTTTCTCGCGATATTGGGCGAATGCCCTCAGTGAGATGAAGCGAAGCGGAATCGAACTGAGCAGGTCGGAGCAGGTTTCTGCGGACGCGCTTCCGCTCGGGCCGGAACGCAGCGGTACGTAAGGCCGCAAAGGACGCGGCCTAAGTGCCGGCGTTCCTCTACGGTCCTTAGTGACAACACAGACCGTTCCGGCTGCGTTATCGCAAAACGGGAACTTGGTTTTAGCGGAAGCTGATACGGAAAGGGGCGCGTGATCCTGGGGGAAGCAGGATCGTGTGAGATAGTTTGGTTTAGAGGTGACGGGCGTTTGGCCTGTCCCGGAAAGGGATAGATTTAGATATGGAAAAGAGAAGAGTTGTAGTAACCGGGCTTGGGGCTGTGACGCCGATTGGAAACACTGTGGAGGAGTTCTGGGCCAGTATAAAGGAAGGCAAGGTCGGAATCGGACCGATCACGAAGTTTGATGCTTCTGATTTTAAAGTTAAGATTGCGGCTGAGGTAAAGGGATTTGTCGCAAAAGAGCGAATGGACTTTAAGGCTGCAAAGAGAATGGAGCCTTTTTCGCAGTATGCGGTTGCTGCCGCAAAAGAGGCGTTTGCGGATTCCGGCATTGATATGGAGAAAGAAGATCCGTACAGAGCAGGAGTAATTGTCGGTTCCGGTATCGGAAGTCTGCAGTGTGTGGAAACCAATTATGAGAAAATTATCACAAAAGGTCCGAACAAGGTGAATCCGCTCATGGTTCCGCTCATGATCTCCAACATGGCAGCAGGCAATATTTCTATCCAGCTCGGACTGAAAGGCAAATGTACAAACGTTGTTACAGCATGTGCATCCGGCACGCACTGCATCGGAGACGCGCTCCGTGCGATCCAGTATGGAGATGCAGACGTAATGGTTGCAGGAGGCACAGAAGCTTCCGTATGCCCGACAGGAATTGCCGGATTTACAGCGCTGACTGCTCTGTCTACAACAAATGATCCGGAGCATGCTTCCCGTCCGTTTGACAAGGACAGAGACGGATTTGTTCTCGGAGAAGGTTCCGGTATTGTAGTGCTTGAGGAGCTGGAACACGCAAAGGCAAGAGGCGCTAAAATTTATGCGGAGCTTGTCGGATACGGAGCTACCGGTGATGCATATCATATCACATCTCCGGCTGAGGATGGAGAAGGCGCCGGAATGGCTATGAAACTTGCCATGAAAGAGGCGGGTGTGGCTCCGGAGCAGATTGATTACATCAATGCTCATGGAACAAGTACGCACCACAACGATCTGTTCGAGACAAGGGCGATCAAATATGCCCTTGGCGATGCGGCAAAGAATGTTTCCATTAACTCTACAAAATCCATGATCGGACATCTGCTCGGCGCAGCAGGCGGTGTTGAATTCGTAGTCTGCGTAAAGAGCATTCAGGACGGATTTATCCATCAGACTGTAGGTACCGAGAATGTAGATCCGGAGTGCGATCTGGACTATACAGTAGGCGCACCGGTAGAGAAAGATGTAAATTATGTTCTGACGAATTCTCTTGGGTTTGGCGGACACAATGCGACACTGTTGTTGAAAAAATATGAAGGGTAAGAGGTGCGTGCAATGAAAGTTGAACAGGTATTGGAATTAGTAAAAGCTGTTTCAGATTCTGAACTTACAGAATTTAAATATGAGGAAGACGGAGTAAAGCTTTCTCTTAAGAAAACGAGTGACAAGATTGTTCAGGTACCGGCACCTGCTGCTCCGGTAGCAGCGCCTGTAATCGCACCGGCAGTAATGCCTGCTGCACCGGTTCCGGCAGCTGCACCGGCGGCTCCGGCAAATGCGCCGGCAGAGGCTCCGGCAGCAGCTCAGGAGACAGGAGATGACATGCCGGCAGGCAATGTAGTAAAATCTCCGCTTGTCGGAACATTCTATGCAGCTCCGGCTGAGGATGCAGAGCCTTTTGTAAAAGTAGGCGACAGCGTAAAAGAAGGCCAGGTACTGGCAATTGTAGAAGCAATGAAGCTGATGAACGAGATCGAAAGCGACTTTACAGGAACTGTAAAAGAAATACTCGTAGAAAACGGCCAGGGCGTAGAATTCGGCCAGCCACTCTTTGTAATAGGCTAGTCCGCATGCGCTGCGGAGCAGAACGCTGTGGCAGGCTTGTCTGCCGACAGCGTTCTGACCTGCAGCATATGGCGACAGCCCCACAGCGAGATGAAGCTGCAAAGCAGAGGAATCGAGCTGTAGGCATGCGGACGGAAGAAAGGAAGCAGAATCATGAACAGTTTAAATGTAGAACAGATCCAGGAGATCATCCCCCACAGACACCCGTTTCTCCTCATTGACAAGATCGAGGACTACGAGCCGGGACAGTATGCAGTGGGATATAAAGCAGTGACATACAGGGAAGACTTCTTCCGCGGACATTTCCCGCAGAAGGCGGTAATGCCGGGCGTACTCATCCTTGAGGCGCTGGCCCAGACGGGCGCGGTCGCAATCTTAAGCATGCCGGAGAACAAGGGCAAGATCGCATTTTTCGGCGGCGTGCAGAAATGCCGTTTCAAAGGAATGGTATTTCCGGGAGATACACTGAAGCTTGAGACGAAGATTATTAAGAGCAAAGGACCTGTCGGAGTGGGACAGGCAACGGCATATGTAGACGGAAAGGTAGTTGTCAGTGCAGAGCTGACATTTATGGTAGGAGAGTAAGTAAGAGATGATTGGAAAAGTATTGATCGCAAATCGCGGAGAAATTGCTGTACGTATTATCCGTGCCTGCAGAGAGATGGGAATTGAGACTGTTGCAGTTTATTCGGAAGCGGACCGCGACGCACTCCATACACAGCTCGCTGACGAGGCTGTGTGTATCGGGCCGGCTCCGTCTTCTGAGAGCTATCTGAACATGCAGAATATCATCAGTGCGACACTGATTTCCGGAGCAGACGCTATCCATCCGGGATTCGGTTTCCTTTCTGAGAACAGCAGGTTTGCAGAGCTGTGTGAACAGTGCAACATTACATTTATCGGACCGAAATCTCAGGTCATCCAGAGTCTCGGAAATAAATCCGAGGCAAGAAATACAATGATCAACGCAGGCGTTCCGGTTATCCCGGGAAGCAAAGACCCGATCTATGATGCGGAAGAAGGCGCAAAGATCGCGGCAGAGATCGGCTACCCGGTTATCGTAAAGGCTGCGCTTGGCGGAGGCGGAAAGGGCATGCGTGTTGCCCAGACACCGGAAGAGTTTGAGAACAGTTTTAATACGGCCCAGAAAGAGGCTCAGATGGCATTTGGCGATAATACGATGTATATTGAGCATTTCGTCCAGCATCCCCGCCATATCGAATTCCAGATCCTCGCAGATGAGCACGGCAATGTGATCCATCTCGGGGAACGTGACTGCTCGATCCAGAGAAATCATCAGAAAATGATCGAGGAATCACCGTCTATCGCCCTTACTCCGGAACTCCGTGAGAAGATGGGAGAGGCGGCAGTGAAAGCGGCGAAAGCAGCTCATTACACAAATGCGGGAACGATCGAATTTCTGCTGGAGAAGAACAATAACTTCTACTTCATGGAAATGAATACAAGAATTCAGGTAGAGCATCCGGTTACAGAGTGGGTGACCGGCATCGATCTGGTCAAAGAACAGATCCGTATTGCGGACGGAAAGCCTTTGAGTTATAAACAGGAAGATGTCCACATTACAGGACATGCTATCGAGTGCCGTATCAACGCGGAGAATCCGGCGAAGAATTTCCGTCCGTCTCCGGGAACGATCACTGATATGTATCTGCCGGGCGGCAAGGGAGTCCGTATTGATTCCGCAATTTACAGCGGGTATACAGTTCCGCCGTATTACGATTCTATGCTGGCTAAACTGATCGTACATGCAAAGAACAGGAACGAGGCTATCCGCAAGATGCGCAGCGCCCTCGGTGAGGTGATCATAGAGGGAATTGATACCAACGTAGATTATCAGTATGAGATATTAAATCACCCGGATTTTATATCGGGAAATATTGATATCGAGTTTATTGAGAATTTGGGATAACAGTTCAGCCATCTGATGTCAGGAGACGGAGTTATGCCTGCATAAGAATCCGTCGGCTGACAATCAGATGAGCCGGGCGCGTGCTGAACTGTTATCATCTGTCAGGGTAATCAGACAATATCAGGAGGTAAGCTCAGATGAATCTGAAAGATATGTTTAAGAAGACGAGCGGCAGATCATATTATATTTCTCTGCGGAATTCCCGTCCGGAAGTTCCGACAGGACTTCTGCGCAAATGTAATAAGTGCGGGGCGGCCATCATTGCTGAGGATGTCAAGAACGGTTATTATATCTGCCCGAAATGCCATGGCTATTTCCGTGTGCATGCTTACAGACGGATTGAGATGATCGCGGACGAGGGATCATTTGAAGAGTGGGACAAGGAGATGGATTTTGTCAATCCGTTGGATTTTAAAGGGTATGAAGACAAGATCAACCATCTGAAAGAGCGCACAAAGCTGAATGAAGCAGTTGTGACAGGAAAGGTTTTGATCAATGGAAATCCTGCGGTAGTCGGTGTCTGTGACGGCAGATTTATGATGGCGAGTATGGGATGGATCGTGGGAGAGAAGATCACAAGGGCTGTGGAGAGAGCCACAGAGGAGAAACTCCCCGTGATCATCTTTACCTGTTCCGGCGGTGCTCGTATGCAGGAAGGAATCGTGTCACTTATGCAGATGGCCAAGACGTCGGCGGCGCTTAAGAAACACAGCGATGCCGGTCAGCTCTATGTCTCCGTGCTGACGGATCCTACTACAGGCGGTGTGACGGCAAGTTTTGCTATGCTGGGAGATATTATCCTTGCAGAACCGAAAGCACTGATCGGTTTCGCAGGCCCCCGTGTCATCGAGCAGACTATCGGCCAGAAACTGCCGAAAGGCTTTCAGCGTTCTGAGTTCCTTCTGGATCACGGATTTGTGGACCGCATTGTAGAAAGAGAAGAGTTAAAAGATGTACTCGCTCAGATCCTTAAGATGCATCATTCGGCGGATGTCGCGGAAGTGAAGGAAGCTCTTAAGGATGCCGCGAAGAAGAGCGTGGATGAAAAGGCGGAAACTGTAAAAGAACAGATTAAAAGTTCACTGGATGCATGGGAGCGTGTGCAGATTTCCAGAAAGAAGGACCGTCCGGTAGGAACAGATTATATTGACGCTCTGTTTACGGATTTTATGGAATTCCACGGAGACCGCTATTTTAAAGACGACCATGCAATAGTCGGAGGAATCGCATATTTCCACGGGATTCCCGTGACTGTGATTGCTCAGGCAAAAGGAAAGACGACAAAAGAGAATCTGGACCGGAACTTCTCTATGCCTTCTCCGGACGGATACCGCAAGGCACTTCGGCTCATGAAGCAGGCTGAAAAATTCGGACGTCCGGTCATCTGCTTTGTAGACACGCCGGGAGCGTTCTGCGGGCTGGAGGCAGAAGAACGGGGCCAGGGCGAGGCAATCGCCAGAAATCTGTTTGAACTTTCCGGACTGAAAGTTCCGGTGCTCTCTGTCGTGATCGGAGAAGGCGGAAGCGGCGGCGCGCTTGCAATGGCTGTTGCTGATGAGGTATGGATGCTTGAAAATGCAATTTACTCTGTACTTTCACCGGAGGGATTTGCAAGTATTCTCTGGAAAGACAGCAAGAGAGCCAGCGAAGCGGCCGAAGTTATGAAACTTACGGCAGGAGATCTGAAACGTCTAGGTATTATCGAACAGGTAATCCCGGAGCCGGAAGAGTTCACGGATGAAAATATGGAAGGCGTATGTGAGGATCTGGACGGAAGGATCGCCGCATTTTTAGAGTGTTATACAGAATACAGCGCGGACGAACTGACAGCAAAGCGTTATGACAGATTCCGCAGGATGTAAGTAACAGTTCAGCCGGAGTGAGCGAGTTAGTGCGGCTCTGCGAATGGCGCGGGCTGAAATGTTGCGGAAGAGAGGTTTAATATGAAGAATCTGAAGATTGGTGAAAAACTGACCCGTATCCCCCTGATCCAGGGCGGTATGGGCGTAGGTATAAGCCTCGGCAGGCTGGCAGGATCGGTTGCAAAGGAAGGCGGCATCGGAATTATTTCCACCGCGCAGATCGGATACAGGGAACCGGACTTTGACGCGGATCCGGCCGGAGCTAATTTAAGGGCGATTGAGAGCGAAATGAAGAAAGCCCGTGCAATTTCTCCGGACGGGATCATAGGATATAATGTGATGACGGCGCTGAAAGAGCATGCCGCTCACATAAAGGCGGCTGTCAAAGCGGGCGCGGATATTATCATATCAGGCGCCGGCCTTCCCACAGATCTTCCGGCGCTTACCGAAGGGAGCAGTACAAAGATCGCTCCGATCGTATCCACAGATAAATCGGCCAATGTAATCCTGAAATACTGGGACAGGAAATACAAAAGAACAGCAGACCTCGTAGTAATCGAAGGTCCTCAGGCGGGAGGTCATCTTGGATTTAAGAAAGAGGAACTCGCGGAATATACACCGGAAACCTATGGCGGAGAAATACAGCGTATTATCCGGACCGTGAAGAAATATGGAGAGAAGTACGGTGTGGAGATTCCGGTAGTAGTTGCAGGCGGCATTTATGACAGCGCTGATGTAAAACGTGTTATGGATCTGGGGGCTGACGGCGTGCAGGTGGCGACCCGTTTTGTCACGACTGAAGAGTGCGATGCCGATATCCGCTATAAGGAGGCGTATATCCATGCATCTGAGAAGGATATTGCAATTGTGAAAAGTCCGGTGGGAATGCCTGGGCGGGCTATTATCAACCCGCTCATGAAACGCGTAGCAGAAGGTGAGAAGATTCCTCACAGTCCGTGCCACAGATGTCTGGCAAAATGCAATCCCGCCGATATTCCGTATTGTATTACTGACGGACTGATCAACGCCGTGAAGGGAAACATTGAAGAAGGCCTGATCTTCTGTGGAGCGAAAGCGTGGAAAGCTCAGAAGATTGATACTGTAAGAGAAGCGGTTCAGGAATTATTTGTCTGACTGATAAAATACTGCAGAAGTATACCATATGCCGCGGGATGTACGGCAGATTCGATGAAAGGAGAAACCGGATGGACCCACACGAAACCATCAATGATATTCTGGTAAGTCTGTTTAATGACATATTAAAACTGGAAGAAGAGGCAATCATTACAGATGAGTTTAAGGACATCACAAATAATGATATGCATATCATAGAGGCAGTCGGATTATCCGGTGAAAATACCATGTCTGTTGTGGCTAAGAAACTGGGCATCACGGCAGGGTCTCTTACGACGTCTGTCAACAGTCTTGTTAATAAAAAGTATGTGACAAGGCAGAGAAGCAAAGAAGACAGACGTGTCGTATTTCTAAAGCTTACGGAAAAGGGAAAACGTGCATATGAGCATCACTGTGAATATCACCGTCAGATGACTGAGGCGGTGATCAACAGACTGGATGAAAGTGAGATTCCTGTCTTGATCAAGACACTTACAGGATTGTCAGACTTTTTCAAGGGATATAACAATCAGATAAATAATTGATGTAAAAGAAACAAAAAAATTTGACCTTTTTCAAAAAATGAGGTACAATCCCCTATGGAACACGAGGATTGAGTTGAATGTTTATGGACACGACCGGGATGAGGCCGTAGTCGGAAATACTTGGTAAGTTATTTTAGGAGGGACAAGTATTATGGCAGTAAAGAAAACAACTGGGACAGCAAAGACAACAGCTAAAACAGTAAAGGCTGAACCTGTAAAAAATGAGACGAAGACAGTGAAGGCAGAACCGGTGAAAGCGGAGCCGGCAAAAGCTGAAGCCAAGACTGTAAAAGCAGAGAGTGCAAAAGCGATCGAGACAAAGAAAGATACAACGAAAAAGCTTGAGACAAAAGCAGGAGTTTTAGTAGATACACCTGCAGCAGAAGAAAAGAAAACAACAGCTGCAAAGAAGACAACAGCCAAGAAAGCAACTGCGAAGAAGACAACAGCCAAGAAAACAACAGCTGCAAAAGCGACGACAAAGAAAGCAGCAGCTAAGAAGACTGAGATTAAGACGGAGATGTATCTGCAGTTCGCCGGCAAAGAGTATTCTCAGGAAGAGATCCTTCAGAAAGTAAAAGACATCTGGACATATGACCTGCATCAGAATGTAGATGATATCAAAGATGTTCAGCTTTATCTGAAACCGGAAGAGTCAGCCGCGTATTATGTCGTAAACGGCGTAGAGAGCGGAAAGGTAGTCCTGTAATAGACAATGTACATAATCCTCTGTTTACTGTAAGGTTTACGGTAAGCAGGGGATTTTTATATGGGAATTTCTTTTCAGGCGTGCTACAATAAAAAGCAGAGAGCACTCATCAGAGGAAAGAAATGGAGATGACCGGGATGGAAACGAAACAGAGTGAGGTTCAGAAGGAGAGACTTGAGCAGCAGATCAGATTTATCATTGAAGTGGATAAAGTAAAAAATATTTTTCGCCAGACGTATCTGGCAGACGGGCAGCGCAAAGAAAATGATGCTGAACATTCGTGGCATCTTGCGCTGTCCGCCGTGCTTTTGAAGGAACACATGAAGGAAGATGTGGATCTGATGAAAGTGATGATCATGGTATTGATCCATGATCTGGTGGAGATTGACGCCGGAGACACTTATGCTTATGATGCTGCCGGCGCTGTCACAAAGCGGGAGCGTGAGGTGAAAGCTGCCGATCGTATCTTCGGAATTCTTCCGGAAGATCAGGGCACATATTTCCGCAGTCTGTGGGATGAATTCGAAGAGTATGAGAGCGCGGACGCGAAGTTTGCCCATCTGCTGGATAATTTTCAGCCTCTGCTGCTAAATGACGCGTCGGACGGCAGGAGCTGGATGGAGCACGAAGTCCACAAGTCTCAGGTATGCAAACGGAATGAAAGAATTCCGGAAACTTCGGAAATCGTGTGGGAGAAAATGCTTGAGATCATGGATAAACATATTGAGAAAGGACATCTTAAAGCAGATTAAGGGAGAAACGGTTATAAACGGTTATACCAGAAGCAGCGGTTCATTGTTCAGGAAAGGGGCAGGTCATCATGTATGAAAAAGAAATTGAACAGCTTCAGAAAATTATAGACGACAGTGAAAGGATCGTGTTTTTCGGCGGAGCAGGAGTGTCAACGGAGAGCGGAATACCGGATTTTCGCAGTGCGGACGGGATTTACCATCAGAAATATAAGTACTCTCCGGAGCAGGTGGTAAGCCACAGTTTCTTTATGAAATATCCGGAAGCATTTTATGATTTCTATAAAGATAAGATGATGGCTCTGGATGCGAAGCCGAATCCTGCTCATCTGAAACTGGCAGAGCTTGAAAAAGCGGGAAAGCTTACCGCAGTAGTCACTCAGAACATCGACGGGCTGCATCAGGCGGCGGGCAGTAAGACAGTTTATGAGCTGCACGGAAGTATCCACAGAAATTATTGTATGAAGTGCGGAAAATTCTATGACGCACGTTACGTGAAAGAATCAGAGGGTGTGCCGCGCTGCGAGTGCGGCGGTATCATAAAGCCGGATGTAGTTCTCTATGAAGAGGGGCTTGACCAGAATGTAATACGGGGAGCCGTCGAGGCGATCATGTCTGCCGATACGCTTATCATCGGAGGTACATCTTTGGTAGTATATCCGGCAGCAGGATTTATCGATTACTTCAGGGGAAAACATCTTGTTGTGATCAATAAGTCGTCCACGGGAAGAGCAGTCCGCGCGGAGCTCTCCATCTCTGCGCCGATCGGAGAAATCATGGGACAGATTAAGGTCGGATAAACTGAAGAAAATACAGAAAAAGAGCTCCGGAAAAGTTACGGCACTTTTCCGGGGCTCTTTTTAAAAACAGTATGTATAAATAATATCTGCGATAAACAGTATCAATAAGATCAGGCTGACGGTATATAATGTCCGGTCAGACATTTTGCCGGTCAGCTTTTTAAACAGCGGCTGCAGCAGATAGAGAAAGACCATACCGCCTATGCCGAAACGGATGCTGGGATTCAGTGCGATGCGGCCTTCGAAATTGAAAGGAAACCGGGTGTAATCCCACAGCCATCCGCCCTGAGTGAACTCCATGATGTAGCTGGCTATAAGCTCCAGAACGGTTGTGATCACCACGATACCGATAAAAACAAGAACCGGTGTGATCAGTATCTTTCCCGCATACAGACGCTTCTTCTGGAGACCTCCAAGAGAAAATATCAGGATAAGCGCTCCGACTCCGTAGATGATACAGTACGGGCCGAACAGAACGCCGCGGTTTGAAAATCCCCAGCGGTATACGACAACTTCCAGAAACACTTCGTAAATCCACCCGAGGATGGAATACATCATAAAATAAAGATAATATTCGGCAAATTTCTTCTGTATATTCTGCTTCATATTTCCCCCTTCGGTAAAATGGTAATTTTCAGCAATAATGTCCGGACTGAACCGCAATCATTCAGCGTTCCCAGCGGCCGGAAGCGCCGCAGGGGAGCACCAGCCCTGATTCGGTCACCGGCAGGCCGATCTCCTGTGATTCCACATGACCATTCCATGATTTTAATTCAGTGGCTATCATGTAAGTGAGCACTGCCGGTGCAAGGCCGGTCGTGTATGAGTTTACCAGAAAGAACAGGGCGTCTTTTGACAGGATCTTTGTGCAAAGTTTAATGAGCGGATGGATCATGTCCTCGATCTTCCAGATTTCCCCTTTCGGACCTCTTCCATAAGAAGGCGGATCCATGATAATGGCGTCGTAAGTATTCCCTCGTCGTATTTCGCGTTCTACGAATTTTACACAGTCATCTACCAGCCAGCGGATGGGAGCATCTTTCAGTCCGGAAGACACAGCGTTTTCTTTTGCCCATGTCACCATGCCTTTTGATGCATCCACGTGTGTGACCTGAGCTCCCGCAGCAGCCGCTGCAAGTGTAGCGCCACCGGTGTAAGCGAACAGGTTCAGTACCTTGACCGGACGTCCGGCACTGCGGATCTTCTTAGAGAACCAGTCCCAGTTTGTCGCCTGTTCAGGGAAAAGGCCGGTATGCTTGAAACTGAACGGCTTCAGATTAAAAGTAAGAGAACCGTAATGAATCTGCCACTGTTTAGGCAGACTGAAAAATTCCCATTCACCGCCTCCTTTTTTGCTGCGGTGGTAATGCCCGTTCATGTGTTTCCATCCTCTGGCGTTTCTGGGAGTGTCCCAGATGACCTGGGGATCTGGCCGCACAAGAATATAATCCCCCCAGCGTTCCAGCTTCTCTCCTTTTGAACAGTCAATGACTTCATAATCTTTCCAGTTGTCAGCTATCCACATAAATATTTCCTTTCCAATTCAACATGCAAATTTGTCAGGTGTTACAGTTTATCTGTATATTCAGGAATAAACTGTAACCGTCAAGTGATTATAGCACAGATGCGATGGGAAGGGCAATGGACGGAGAAAAAAGTATGTGGTATACTTGAAAGAACAGTTGATATTCGTTAGAAGATCATATCTGGAAAAGCTGATGGCGCAAGCCGAACTAAGATGCAAGGAGCGTGATAAAGATGATCACAGTAAATGCAATGGGCGATATCTGCCCGATTCCGGTTGTAAAGACGAAGAAAGCTCTCGGAGAGCTGAACGGGCCGGGAGAGATAGAGGTTTTGGTGGACAACGAGACAGCGGTTAAGAATGTGACAAAGATGGCTAAGAGTTCAGGGGCTTCTGCAGAGTCAGAGCAGCTCGGAGAAAAACAGTACCGGGTGCTGATCACGGTGGGAGAAGCTGCGGCAGAGCAGCTTAAGAGCGCACATAATGCGGACGCAAAGACTCAGGCTCAGCCGGAGACAGCCGCAGGCTGCAGGACATGCGTAGGCACGGTAGTGGCGATCGGCTCTGACAGGATGGGAGAGGGCAGTGAAGAGCTGGGACATATCCTCATGAAGAGCTTTATTTTTGCCCTGACCCAGCTGGATGACCTTCCGGATAAAATTCTCTTCTATAATGGCGGCGCAAAGATCACCGTTGAAGGTTCAGAGAGTCTGGAAGATCTGAAAACCCTTGAGGAACAGGGCGTAGAGATCATGACATGCGGGACATGTCTGGATTATTACGGAATTAAGGACAAGCTTGCAATCGGCAGCGTGACGAATATGTACAGTATTGTAGAGACGCTCCAGAGCGCGATGAATGTGATTCGCCCGTAGAGAATTTACCGCCTTTTTGGCGAGTTCAGGTTTCAGGTTACTGCTTACAGTAACGGCTTTAAATCAGACTATGGGAGGTACAGAATATGAAAGAAGAAATCCGTCTGACACAGTTTGCAAAGCATGGAGGATGCGCGGCAAAGATCGGACCGGACACGCTTTCCCGCGTACTCGGACGTCTGCCGAAGTTCAGTGATCCGGATCTGGTCGTCGGATTTGAGACGTCGGATGACGCAGCGGTATATAAGATTACGGATGATGTGGCGGTGATTCAGACTCTTGATTTTTTCACGCCGGTGGTGGATGATCCCTATACGTTCGGCCAGGTGGCGGCCACAAATGCATTAAGCGATGTATACGCCATGGGCGGGGAGCCTAAGATCGCGCTGAATATCGTATGTTTCCCGGGAGATCTTGATCCGGATATCTTAGGAGAGATATTAAGAGGCGGCGCAGACAAGGTAAGAGAAGCGGGGGCAGTTCTTGTGGGAGGCCATTCGATTCAGGACGATGTGCCGAAATACGGGTTGTCCGTGGCCGGACTTGTGCATCCGGATCATGTGTATAAAAACTTCGGATGCAGGAAAGGCGATGTGCTGATCCTTACAAAACAGCTCGGAAGCGGGATCATCAATACGGCGGTAAAAGCGCAGATGGCATCGCCGGAGTCAGAGCGGGAAGTGATCCGTGTTATGACAACATTGAACAAAAAAGCGAAGGAAGCGGCGGCAGGATTTACTGTACATGCCTGTACGGACGTGACCGGATTCGGACTGCTGGGACACTGCGCGGAGATGGCAGACGCCAGCAGGGCGGTGATCGAGCTCGGAGCAGAAGGAATTGCTTTTATGCAGAATGCTAAAGAATATGCCGAGATGGGACTGATCCCGGGCGGCGCATACAGGAATCAGGAGCATGTCAGCC
>DWWI01000221.1 GCA_019119745.1 Candidatus Mediterraneibacter gallistercoris
ACAGATGCAAATCTGCTTCTGATCATAACAATAGCAATATTCCTTATTATGTATATCGGCGCCATGATATTCCTTGGCGGAGGCTTCTTAAACGCACAGAACCTGTTCAACATTCTGATGCAGCAGTCCGCGCTGATCATTACAGCCTGCGGCATGAGCCTTGTCATGATCACGGGCGGTATCGATATCTCAGTCGGCGGCGTGGTTGCGCTTGTCTGCATGAGCTGTGCGGTGAGCCTTGACTATCTGCACTGGAATGTGCCGATGTCCATCCTTCTGGCTCTCGGTATCGGTCTTGCGTACGGCATTGTTCAGGGCTTCCTTGTAGCGTACCTTGAGATCCAGCCGTTCATTATCTCTCTTGCAGGAATGTTCTTTGCAAGAGGTATGACGACGATCGTACATACGGAGCCGTTCAATGTACAGAATGAGTCGTTTACGGCACTGAAAAACACACGTATTATCGTTCCGGGAATGGGAAATGTAAACCGTCTCGGAAACTACATAGACGCATATATCAATATCGGGGTTGTCGTGGCTCTCATTATTGTAATCGCGCTGTTCGTCATGCTCCGCTGGACTAAGCTGGGACGCTCCTTCTACGCAGTAGGCGGAAACAGCCAGAGCGCACTTATGCTCGGCATTAACGTAAGACGTACAAAATTCATCGCGCATCTGATGTGCAGTGTCCTTGCAGGTGTTGCAGGATATGTATATTTCCTGTATGTAGGTTCCGGTTCCGCATCCCATGCATCGGGTATGGAGATGGATGCCATCGCATCCTCCATCATCGGCGGTACGCTGCTGACAGGCGGTGTCGGAAATATCATCGGAACATTCGTGGGCGTGCTGTCCTTAAGTACGATCCAGAATATCGTGTCTTCCGTCGGACTGGATGAGGCATGGTGGACAGGTATCACTGTGGCGGCTATGCTGTGTCTGTTCCTCGTGATCCAGAGCGTGATCACATCACGGAAGAGAGATTAGGAATTAACAGCAGAACTGAAAAGAATATTAGAGAAAGCGGCTTGCCATGGCAGGCCGCTTTTCCTGATTCATGCATATTGACAGATGCATATATAATATAATATGAAAAGAAACCTGTAAGCGGCATCCGATATAAGATTTTTCATTGCGGATGTGGATTGATCAGCACAGGAGTGTATGCATGAATGAAATGGAACAGTAATACAGTTAAGCGATATATGGAAGCGGGCCTTGCGGTCCTGATCGCTTTCATTCTGGGACTGGCCGGTTCCGCAGGCGTCTTATCACCGCGGGCAGCCGAGAATGAGCGGACTGGGGCGGCTGTCGCGGATGACAGTACAAAGGCCGGTGAAGAAAATGAAAATAAGACTCTGGCATCGAGCCCGGATACAGGAGAGACGAAGGAGACAATAGCGGACGGACAGTATCCGATTATGGGAAACAGTAATGTCACTGTTCAGGAGATGGTCGATTATTTTAATGCGTCCGGGGAGGAGTATCCCGCGGAAGAACTTTCCGGGGGCGGTGCAGATTCCATTGAGACGTTCTGTCAGATGTATTATGACGAGGCGACTGCAGAGGGGGTGCGGCCGGAAGTGGCGTTTGCCCAGACAATGAAAGAGACAGGATTTCTTCAGTATGGCGGGGATGCGTCCATTGAGCAGTTCAATTTTGCCGGACTGGGTACCACGGGTAACGGAGTACCCGGCAATTCCTATCCGGATGTGCAGACCGGAATACGGGCGCAGATCCAGCATCTCAAGGCATACGCCACAGCAGATTCACTGAATCAGGAGTGTGTAGATGATCGGTATGAGTATGTGAAGAAAGGTTCGGCTCCTTATGTACAGTGGCTTGGGCAGCAGGAGAATCCGGAGGGGCTCGGCTGGGCGACGGGTGATAATTACGGATATGATATAGTGGGGATGATAGAAGATATGACGGAATGAACTGATCAGTTCAGCCCGTGCCATTTGTAAAATAGTACTTCTTAAGATTATCTAAACTTCTTGACAAAATCGCCTTGTGCGACTATAGTATTTGATAGTTAATTTTTAGTTAATACTATTGTAACAAAGGTGACGAGGAAGAGGAGTACGTTATTACTTCCGCCAGAGAGAACCGTCCGCAGGCTGAAAGACGGTTTCGGAAAAGGGTAATGGAAGGTAGCTTTTGAACCGGATGGCCGAAGAGCGTCTGTGCAGGAAGATAAGATACAGGATGAGGGTAAGCTGTCCCGGAGTGGTCCACGTTACAGGACTTCAGAGGTATATTTCCGGACAGGAGCGGGATGCTCCGAGTCAGGCAAGTGTATGAAATAAGGTGGTACCGCGGAATCTTCGCCCTTTACATTACGTAAAGGGCGTTTCTTTATGTAACTGTGAAAATTCCGTGAACACCGGGGGATTTAAGGAGAATACAATGAGCAAAGAATTAGCAAAGACTTATGATCCGAAAGCGATCGAAGAAAAACTGTATGACAAATGGTGTGAGAACAAATATTTCCATGCGGAAGTGGACCGCAGCAGAAAACCGTTTACGACGGTGATGCCGCCTCCGAATATTACGGGAAAGCTTCATATGGGCCACGCTCTTGACAATACACTTCAGGATATCCTGATCCGATACAAGAGAATGGAAGGATATAATGCACTGTGGATCCCGGGAACAGACCATGCGGCGATCTCTACAGAGGTAAAGGTGACAAACCAGCTGAAAGACGAAGGTATTGATAAGAAAGAACTGGGCCGTGAAGGGTTCCTGAAGAGAGTATGGCAGTGGAAAGAAGAGTATGCCGGTACGATCGAGAACCAGCTCAAGAAGCTGGGTATCTCCTGCGACTGGGACAGAGAGCGTTTCACTATGGACGAGGGATGCTCCAAGGCTGTAGAGGAAGTGTTTATCAGCCTGTACAACAAAGGGTACATCTATAAAGGATCCAGGATCATCAACTGGTGCCCGAAATGTAAAACCTCTCTTTCCGATGCAGAGGTAGAACACGAGGATCAGGAGGGACACTTCTGGCATATTAAATATCCGATCGTAGGAACAGACCGTTTCCTCGAGATCGCGACCACACGTCCGGAGACCATGCTGGGAGATACGGCCATCGCTGTACATCCGGATGACGAGCGATATAAAGATCTTGTAGGAAAGAACGTGATCCTGCCGCTTGTAGGAAGAGAGATCCCGATCGTGGCGGATTACTATGTAGATAAAGAATTCGGTACAGGAGCGGTGAAGATCACGCCGGCTCATGACCCGAACGACTTCGAGGTAGGCAAGCGCCACAACCTGCCGGAGATTAACATCATGAACGATGACGCTACAATCAATGAAAACGGCGGCAAATACGCAGGCATGGACCGCTATGAGGCGAGAGAGGCGATTGTCAGAGAACTTGACGAACAGGGATATCTTGTAAAAGTTGTTCCGCATACTCATGCAGTAGGAACTCATGACCGCTGCGGTACGACAGTAGAGCCGCTCATCAAGCAGCAGTGGTTTGTAAAGATGGACGAGCTGGCCAAACCGGCCATCAATGCGTTAAAGACCGGAGAACTGAAATTTGTACCGGAACGTTTTAACAAGATCTATCTGCACTGGCTGGAGAATATCAAAGACTGGTGTATTTCCCGTCAGATCTGGTGGGGGCACAGGATCCCGGCATATTACTGCGACGAGTGCGGTGAGGTTGTCGTTGGACACCACGCTCCGGATAAGTGCCCGAAATGCGGATGTACACATTTTACGCAGGACGAGGATACTCTGGACACATGGTTCTCGTCAGCGCTGTGGCCGTTCTCTACACTGGGATGGCCGGACAAGACAGAGGATCTGGACTATTTCTATCCGACGGATGTGCTTGTAACAGGATATGATATTATCTTCTTCTGGGTTATACGTATGGTATTCTCAGGTTATGCGCATACAGGAAAATCACCGTTCCACACGGTGCTCATCCACGGCCTGGTGCGCGACTCCCAGGGACGCAAGATGAGCAAATCTCTCGGAAACGGCATCGATCCGCTGGAGATTATCGACAAGTACGGCGCCGACGCTCTCAGGCTTACGCTCGTTACCGGAAACGCGCCGGGAAATGATATGCGTTTCTACAATGAGAGAGTGGAGGCAAGCCGCAATTTCGCAAACAAAGTATGGAATGCATCCCGTTTCATCCTGATGAACATGAAAGATGAAACAGTCATTGAGAAACCGGACGACGCGATGTTTACGCCGGCTGACCGCTGGATCCTCTCCACGGTGAACACACTGGCGAAAGACGTGACAGAGAACATGGACAAATACGAGCTCGGTATCGCGGTACAGAAGGTATATGACTTCATCTGGGATGAATTCTGCGACTGGTATGTGGAACTTGCGAAGGACCGCATCTACCACGCGGAGGAAGATCCGAAGGCCGCGGGATGTGCGCTTTGGGTATTAAAGACTGTGCTGGGACAGGCGCTGAAACTGCTTCATCCGTTTATGCCGTTTATCACAGAGGAAATCTACAGCGCCCTTGTGCCTGAAGAGGAGTCCCTGATGATGTCAGATTGGCCGAAGTACAGAGAAGAGTGGAACTTCCCGGCGGACGAGGATGTGATGGAACATGTGAAAGCAATCGTAAAAGGTATCCGCAACATCCGCTCCGAAATGGACGTGCCGAACAACAGGAAGACGAAAGTGTATATCGTTTCCACCGATGACAAGGTATGTAAAGGTATCCCGGCCCTGGCAGGTTCCGTGAAGCCGCTTATGATGGCGAATGAGATCATTATCCAGCCGGATAAAGCAGGCATCGCGGACAGCGCGGTATCAGTCGTAGTTCCGGATGCAGTTGTATATCTGCCGCTTGAGGATCTCGTAGACTTTGAACAGGAGCGCGAGAGACTGGCCAAAGAAGAAGTAAGGCTGAATAAAGAGATAAAAAGAGCTCAGGGTATGCTTTCCAATGAAAAGTTCGTAAGCAAGGCTCCGGCTGCAAAAGTTCAGGAAGAGAGAGACAAGCTGGAGAAATATACGCAGATGCTCGAACAGGTAAAAGAGAGAATTGCGGGACTTGGGAAATAGTCTGCGGTGATTTCCTCTTATTAGAAGAAAGGATGTAAGATCATACATGAAAGGCATTCATATCAGGAAACCTGATATCAAAGGATTTTTTACAAAAGTCAGAAATCTGAAAAAAGAAGATATCAAGCGGCATTTTAAGGAAAAGAAAGAGCGCAGGCAGCGCATCCTTGAAGAACGGCGCAACAGCCGGTTCGCGAAAAAGATGCAGCCGGTCTATAAATGGATGAACAGGTTTTCACTGCCTCTGCAGTTCCTTCTGGCCTGCGTGATCAATTTTCTGATCGAGACTGTCTCCAGACTGTCCTTTTTTGAGGCGTGGGACTACCTTGTAGGAACGCCGCTTGTGTTCCTGTACAATGCATTTATGATATTTACGACATTTATGCTCGTTTATCTGTTCCGGCGGAGAGTATTTGCCCGGATTCTGATCAGTGTGTTCTGGCTGTTTCTGGGCATCTGCAACGGCTACCTTCTGACCAAGAGGGTGACGCCGTTTAACGCGCAGGATCTGAAAGTACTCTCGGATGCGCTGGAGCTGACGGGAAACTACTTCAATACGTTTGAACTTGTGATGATCATCGTCGGCGTGGTGGCTGTCGTGTTCTGGATTGTCTCCATGTGGAGAAGGGGCGGACAGTATTCCGGGAAAATGCACAGGATCATCGCGCTGTGCGGCGTAGGAATTTCGTTTGCAGCGTGTCTGTGGCTGACGGATGAGGCAATCGACAAGCGTGTCATATCCAATTATTTTGGAAATATTGCTTTTGCGTATGAGGATTACGGGTTCCCGTACTGTTTCTCTGCCAGCCTGTTTAATACAGGTATCAATGAGCCGGCGGGATACAGTGAGGAGACGATGAATGAGATCTCTGATAACGGCGAGCTGACACAGAGCACTACCGGGCTTTCTGAGGATGAGATGCCCAACATTATGTTTGTCCAGCTCGAATCTTTCTTCGACCCGACAGAGGTTGAATGGCTGCGTTTTTCAGAAGATCCGATTCCGAATCTGCGAAAATTATTTGACGAGTATTCTACAGGATATTTCAAGGTTCCGTCCGTAGGAGCCGGTACTGCCAACACGGAATTTGAAGTGCTGACCGGAATGAGTATGCGCTTCTTCGGTCCGGGCGAATATCCGTATAAGACTTACGCGAAGTTCAATCAGATGGAGAGCGCGGCGAGCGCGCTCAAGGCTCTCGGCTATGGCGCGGAGGCGCTTCATAATAACGGCGGAAATTTCTACAGCCGTGCCCAGGTATTTAATAAGATGGGATTTGACCATTTTACAAGCAAGGAGTTTATGAATATCCTGCAGACAACGCCGAAGGGCTGGGCTACGGATGATATTCTTGTGCCGAATATTATGGAATCCATGGATACTACGGAAGGACAGGATTTTGTCTTTACCATAAGTGTAGAGGGACACGGAGAATATCCGACAGAGAAAGTGCTTGAGAATCCGGAGATCGTCGTCAGCGGAGTCGAGGACGAGGGAGAGAGAAACGCCTGGGAGTATTATGTGAATCTTGTACATGAGATGGATAAATTCGTCGGACAGCTCATCGAGGCGGTAGAGTCGAGAAATGAGCCTACGGTACTTGTTTTCTACGGCGATCATCTTCCGACCATGAATCTGGAGGCGAAAGATCTTAAGAGCCGTTATCTCTATAATACGAATTATGTGATCTGGGATAATATCGGACTGAAGAAAGAAGACGAGAATATCGCCGCATATCAGATCATGGCCGAAGTATTTGACAGGCTGGATATCCACTCCGGCACGGTGTTTAATTATCATCAGCAGCGCCGGGAGACCAAAAATTATCTGGCGGATCTGGAGCTGCTCCAGTATGATATGATGTACGGAGAGCAGTATGTATACGAGAAATACGGTATGCCGGTTCCTGAGGAACATATGGTCATGGGAGTCAAGGATGCGGAGATATCTCAGATGGTCCTTCAGGCTGACGGCACGACATACAGTATATACGGAGATAATTTTACAAAGCAGAGTAAGGTTTATATAAACGGTGAAAAACAGGCGACAAAATTCCTGAATAATACAAGGCTGGATCTGAAAGATTCACAGATTGAAGACGGCGATACCGTTATGGTGGCGCAGGTGGGATCCAGCAACACTATATTCAGAGAATCAAAGACTTATATATACAGTGACGGCACCCTGACGGAAGCTCCGGCAGATCCGAATGCACCGGAGAACGGGCGTCAGGCGTTTGTCGATCAGGAAGAAGAAAAGGAAGAATGACATACAGCGAGGCAGTAGATTATATACTGGAGATTCCTAAATTTACAAAGAAAAATGATGCGGTGCACACGAAAACATTTCTGAAATATCTCGGCAATCCGCAGGAGAGCTTAAAGGTGATCCATGTTGCCGGAACAAACGGAAAAGGATCCGTGTGCGCCTATCTAGACGGGATGCTCCGTTCGGAAGGAAAACGGACGGGGCTTTTTACTTCCCCGCATCTGGTGAAGATCAATGAGAGAATTGCGGTCGACGGAGAACCGGTAAGCGACGGAGAGTTCTGCAGGGCTTTTGACGCGGCGCTTGCGGCGGTGAAGATGATGGAGGCGGAGGGATTATCCCATCCCACTTTTTTTGAATTCCTGCTGGGGATGGCATTGTATACTTTCCGCAGGTCAGGCACAGAATATGCCGTACTGGAAACAGGGCTGGGCGGCAGGCTGGACGCTACCAGCGCGGTTGAGCCGCCGCTCGTCTGCGTGATCACTTCCATCGGGTATGACCACATGCAGTATCTGGGGGATACGATTGAGCAGATTGCCGCGGAGAAGGCGGGGATCATCCGTCCGGGCGTACCTGTCTTTTATGCCTCATCCTCGGAGGAAAGCGACAGGGTAATTGAAAAGACGGCGGAGAAAAACGGAAGCTTCTGTAAAAAAATCGGGAAAGATGCGTACGAAATTCTCGGAATAGAAAACAAACATATTGCATTTTCCTGTCCCAGTGATTATTATGGAAATACCACGTGGAAATTAAACAATACCGGAATATATCAGCCGGGTAATGCAGTGCTCGCCATGGAAGTGATGAGATACCTCTTCCGGGAAAATGCCCATACGGCGCGGTGGAGAGCCGTCCTGTCTGAGTTGAAATGGGCAGGCAGGATGGAGGAAATCCTGCCTGAAGTGTATATTGACGGGGCGCATAATATAAGCGCAGTCGAGGCGTTTGTGCAGAGCATTCCGGAAGACGGGCGCGGGAATATTATATTATTTTCCGCGGTGAAGGATAAAGAATATGAGAAAATGGCGGCTGTACTGTGCAGGGATCCGCGGACAGATGTATATGTTGTGACACATATCGACGATTCGCGGGGAACGGGCTCAGAACAGCTGGGAGATGTTTTCAGGAAATATACAGACCGTCCTGTTGTAGTGAGAGAGTCTGTTAAGGAGGCTCTTGTGTGGATCCTTGAACACAGGGAGAACAGAAGAGTGTACTGCCTTGGCTCCCTTTATCTGACAGGGATGATTAAGGAATTGATTCAGGAGGTAAAGTCAGATGCTGAATTACGAAGAAGAGTTAAAGAAATTTAAACCAAGCCTTGAGGTAGAGGATATCGAGGATGCTGTATATCAGGAAGATCTTTCGGATGTGACAGATCTGCTGAAACAGGTTATGGAACAGAAGAAGTAAGTACAGAAAGTGTAATGGTGGATACAGATGGATTATACGAAAAAGATCGTATATCAGTCCAACTACTGGTATAACGATGGTTTACGAAAAGCCCAGATCCGGGATATGTCCGGCGCGATTGTCTCTCTGCGGCGGAGTCTCCAGTTCAACAGGGAGAATATTGCGGCGAGGAATCTTCTGGGACTGGTCTACTACGGGATAGGCGAGGTGCCGGAGGCTCTGGTGGAATGGATCATCAGCAAGAATCTGCGCTCCTATAATAATATAGCGGACTATTACATCAAGAAAGTGCAGGAGTCTGCAAAAGAACTCGAAACGATTAATTTGGCAATTAAAAAATACAATCAGTGCCTTGCTTACTGCCAGCAGAATGGAGAGGATCTGGCGATCATACAGCTGAAACAGGTTGTTTCATCTCATCCGACTTTTCTGAAAGCGCATCAGCTCCTTGCTCTTCTCTATCTGCATACGGGGCAGTATACCCGTGCCCGCCAGATGGTCCGGCAGGCGAGAAAGCTGGATACGGGCAATGAACTCACGCTGAAATATATGCATGAACTTACGCATCAGAGGGGAAAACAGCGTCGCAGGAATGAAAAAAAGAAAGAGGATGCCGTAGAGTACAGCCTCGGAAATGAAACGATCATCCAGCCGAAACACTCCAGGGTCAAAGCGATGGCCAGTCACCTTGCAGTGGCCAATATCTTTATCGGCGCGGCAATCGGCGCGGCGGTCATATGGTTCCTTGTTGCGCCCGCTGTAAATCAGTCGCAGAATGAGCGTATGAACGACCAGATGCGCGATTACAGTGATCAGATCAAAACGCTGGAAGCACAGGTCAGCGCCCAGACAAGGACACTGGATAATTACCGGGCCTCGGGAGAAGACGCGGAGGCTGACACGAAGCAGGCACAGACAACCCAGAAAAGTTATGAGAGCCTGATGACGGTTGTGGATCAGTATAATTCGGGAGAGTACAGTTACGCCTCTATGGCGGATACCCTCATCGGTATCAGCCGGGACAGCCTCGGAGAGAAGGGACAGTCCCGTTATGATGAGCTGACGGATGAGATTTATCCGAGCGCATGCGACTCGAATTTCTCTGACGGAGCTAATGCGCTTGACGCGGGAAATTATCAGGATGCTATAGATGCGCTCTCTAAAGTAGTGCGCATGAATGCCGGATACAATGAAGGGCAGGCGCTCTTTGATCTGGCGCAGGCGTATAAGGGTAACGGTGATAATAAAAATGCCGCTACTTACTTCCAGAAAGTTGTAGATGACTATGGCGATTCACAATATGCCAAGGAGGCGCAGACAAATCTGGATACAATCCAGGGTTCATCGGATGACGGATCTTCCGGGGACAGTGACGAGTAGGAGCTCCCGGACAGGATAAGCGTTTTATACAGGATACATATAGTCGATATAAAGAAGTACGAAAGAAAAGGATATACCGGTTTGGTATATCCTTTTTGCATGTACGTTCAGGATTAATGAAAACGAGGAGGAGTAGCAATGAAATATCAGGTTCAGGAGAATTGTCTGACGATCTATCTGCCGCGCGAGGTGGATCATCATAATGCGGAGGAGATCAAGAGGGAGGCAGACGCCGTAATCGACCGGAACCACATTAAATATGTGATTTTTGACTTTGACAGAACGGACTTTATGGACAGTTCGGGAATAGGGGTTATTATGGGACGGTATAAGACGGTCAGTCTGATCGGCGGAGAAGTGTGGGCGGTCCATACCAACGCAAGGATCAGAAAAATACTGACGCTGTCAGGAGTGACAAAAATAATGCAGATCTATGAGGAGGAAAAATTATGATAAATACGAATGAAATGGAGATCAGATTTGACAGCCGCTCAGAGAATGAAGGATTTGCAAGGGTGGCGGTGGCGTCCTTTATGACGCAGCTCAATCCTACTGTGGAGGAAGTGGCGGATGTCAAGACCGCAGTATCCGAAGCAGTGACGAACGCGATCATACACGGGTATGAAAATGAAGTGCACAAGATAAGCATCCGGTGCAGAATATCCGAAAATGTACTGACAGTGGAAGTGAGCGACAGCGGAAAAGGGATAGAAGACGTGCAGCAGGCCATGCAGCCGATGTTCACTACGATGCCGGAACAGGACCGCTCCGGTATGGGATTTGCATTTATGGAGGCTTTTATGGACAGTGTGGAAGTGGAATCTGAGCCGGGAAAAGGAACCCGTGTGAAGATGAAGAAGACCGTCGGAAAAGGAAGGGAGATATGGACCACACAATCGCTTTGATCAGGAAATCACACGACGGGGATAAAGAAGCGAGAGAACAGCTTGTAGAAGAAAATATCGGTCTGATCTGGTGTGTTGTAAAGCGCTTTGGCGGGCGGGGAGTGGAGACAGAAGATCTGTTTCAGATCGGGAGCATCGGCCTGCTCAAGGCAATCGACAAGTTTGACCTTTCTTATGATGTGAAATTTTCCACTTATGCAGTTCCCATGATATCGGGAGAGATCAAGCGTTTCCTGCGGGACGACGGGATGATCAAGGTCAGCCGTTCTCTGAAGGAACTTGCATATAAAAGTCTTAAGGCAGGGGAAAAACTGACAGACAGGCTGGGAAGAGAGCCCACCATGGAGGAGCTCTCGGAAGAACTGGGGGTTGAGAAAGAAGAACTGGTACAGGCGATGGA
>DWWI01000222.1 GCA_019119745.1 Candidatus Mediterraneibacter gallistercoris
TACATTTGAAATTTCATGTTGTATATGGAGGTGTACAGATTGGCTAACATTAAGTCTGCTAAGAAAAGAATTTTAGTAAACGAGACAAAGGCTGCAAGAAATAAAGCAATCAAGTCTAAAGTTAAGACTGCTGTCAAGAAAGTTGACGCTGCAGTTGCTGCTAAAGACACAGAGGCTGCTAAGACTGCTCTGCACGCAGCGATCGTGGAGATTTCCAAAGCAGGAAGCAAAGGTGTTTATCACAAAAAGACTGTTTCCAGAAAGATCTCCCGTCTGTCAAAAGCTGTAAACAGCATTGCTTAATTAACATAGAGAGATTATTAAAAGGCATCCGCACCGTCAGGCGGATGCCTTCTTTTTTATTCTTTCAGCGTCGGCCATACTGTGACGAGCATTGCCGCAAAGCAGGCAGTACCTCCGATCACATTCGACACCGGTTCCGCCCAGAACACTCCGTCCGTTCCGAGACCGCCGATCATCGGCAGCAGGATCGTCAGCGGCACCACAATGATCACCTTCCGGAACAGGGAGAAAAACA
Source organism: Candidatus Mediterraneibacter gallistercoris (assembly GCA_019119745.1). The sequence goes on from DWWI01000222.1 coordinate 539, forward strand.
CCGCCTGTTTCGGCCGGTTCAGCGCCACATTCGTAGACTGGCCCACAAACTGGAGCGCCATCATAAAGATTCCGCAGAAGTAGATCTGCAGTGCCGGGATTCCTTTTTCAATCAGTTCCTGCTCGCTTGTGAACAGATGCAGGAAGAATCTCGGTTCCAGAAATACGACCGCCCACAGGATCAGCGAAAATACAATTCCCACTACTGTAATGAATCTGATCGAAGACTTTACTCTTTTATAGCATCCTGCTCCATAATTGTACCCCATGACCGGCTGCGCTCCGGATGTAAGTCCGTTCAGAGGCAGAGTTGCAATCTCACGCACAGAATTGATCACTGTCATGATTCCCACATAGAGATCCCCACCGTAACGCGCAAGCACAGCATTGCACACAATCTGGACAGTACCGTTTGTGACGGACATAACGAATCCCGATGTTCCAAGAAAAGAAATATCTTTCACCAGCGATGCTTTCAGTTTCATGGATTCACGGGTAAGCTTAAAAAGCGCCTTTCTGCCTGTCAGAAAAGTAAAGACCCACAGTGCGGAAGCGCCCTGCGATATAACAGTGGCGATCGCCGCGCCCTGCACGCCCATATCAAACCCGAAGATCAGGATTGGATCCAGAATAATATTCATGACGGCGCCCAGAAGTACAGTCAGCATTCCCATTTTCCCGAATCCCTGCGCATTGATAAAATTATTCATACCGAGGCTGGTCATAACAAAGATCGTTCCCAGAAGATAAATTGTAATATAATCATTCGCATATCCGTATGTCGCATCGCTTGCTCCGAACAGATACAGGATCGGTCTTTTCAGCGCCAGACAGAGAACCATGAGCACCGCGCCGGTAAGGATGAGCATGGTAAATGAATTTCCCATTACTTTCTGTGCCCTCTTCTCCTCATGGCCGCCCCGTGCAATGGAGCAAAGAGGCGCGCCGCCCATTCCGAACAGGTTGGCAAAAGCTGATATGATCGTAATGATCGGAAGGCAGAGCCCGATCCCGGTCAGCGCTTCCGCGGATGCATGAGGCAGATGTCCGATGTAAATCCGGTCCACTACACTGTAAAGCACGTTGATCAGCTGTGCCAGTGTCATGGGAACGGCGAGACTGAGTATATGCCTCACAATACTGCCTTTACTGAAATCATTATCGTTCGAGATTTTATTATCCGCTTCCGGCTGATCGGGCCGGGACGTATTCTCTTCCCCCTTCAAATGCTTCTCTCCTCTCTTCTGTTTTCATTCATTAATATGACAAAACGCCCGGCAGATCACTGCCGGACGTTTCGCCGCTTACCTATTGTATGATCAAGTATTAGTTATTGATAAGTTTATCCTCGTCACTCCAGCTGTAGAGTTTTCTGATTTCTTCGCCGACTTTCTCTGACGGATGCTCAGCGGCACGTTTTCTCATAGCACGGAAGTGAGCCTGTCCGCCTGCCTCAGACATATCAAGCAGGAAATCTTTTGCGAATGTACCATCCTGAATATCGGAAAGGATTTTCTTCATCGCTTTCTTTGTATCCTCTGTGATGATCTTCGGTCCTGTTATGTAGTCGCCGTACTCCGCTGTGTTAGAGATAGAGTATCTCATTCCTGCGAATCCTGACTGGTAGATCAGGTCAACGATCAGTTTCATCTCATGGATACACTCAAAGTATGCATTTCTCGGATCATATCCGGCCTCAACCAGAGTCTCGAATCCTGCCTGCATCAGAGCGCATACACCGCCGCAGAGAACTGCCTGCTCTCCGAAGAGGTCTGTCTCTGTCTCTGTACGGAATGTTGTCTCAAGGATACCTGCTCTTGCTCCGCCGATCGCAAGTCCGTATGCCAGAGCCATGTCAAGCGCTTTTCCTGTATAATCCTGCTCAACAGCTACCAGACACGGTGTACCTTTTCCAGCCTGATACTCGCTTCTTACTGTGTGTCCAGGAGCTTTCGGCGCGATCATTGTAACGTCAACATTTGCCGGCGGTACGATCTGTCCGAAGTGAATGTTAAAGCCGTGTGCAAACATAAGCATGTTGCCCTCTTCCAGATTCGGCGCGATATCATTTTTATATAATGCAGCCTGTTTCTCATCGTTGATCAGGATCATGATGATATCGGCTTTCTTAGCCGCCTCAGCGGATGTATAAACTTCAAATCCCTGTGCCTCGGCTTTTGCCCATGACTTGCTTCCCTCATACAGACCGATGATGACATTGCATCCGGACTCCCTTAAGTTCAGCGCATGTGCGTGTCCCTGACTGCCGTAACCGATGATGGCGATTGTTTTTCCTTCCAGAAGTGAAAGATTACAATCTTCCTGATAATAAATTTTTGCTGCCATTTTGCATTCCTCCTAAAATGATTAAATTATAAATATGCTACATCCTTGCTTCCTCTGGAAAGCCCGGTGATGCCGGTCCTTGCCAGTTCC
>DWWI01000223.1 GCA_019119745.1 Candidatus Mediterraneibacter gallistercoris
ACAGAAGGGGCCGGTGCTTAAAGAGTATATTGAGTCGCTCGGGTACACCATGGATGAAGTGATGGCGCTGGGGGACAGCCTGAATGATCTCTCCATGATAGAGATGGATTTCGGCGCAACGGTGGCTATGGCAAATGCAGAACCCGAGGTAAAGGACGCCGCAAAGTATATTACAAAGTCTAATACGGAGTTCGGCGTGGCGTATGCCATCGACCGTCTGCTGGAGAACCAGAGAGCAGAAGAGAGCTGAAACGGGGGCGGACAGCCCTTGCCATCAGGAGGGATATCACGTATAATATCCCCCATGGGAACGGAGCAGGCTGGTCCTTATGCAGGCATAAACCATCCCACTCCTTCCCGATGGCTGAACTGACGGTATAGCAGTTCAGCCGCGCCATTCGTAAAACCGCACTTCGTGCTTATCGTGGCTTCCGCCACAGTTTTACTCATTAACGGGCGCTCTGCCCATCGGGAATGGAGCAGGCTGGTCCTTATGCAAGCATAAGCCATCCCACTCCTTCCCGATGGCTGAACTTTTAAATAAAAAAGACAAAAGAGTTGGTATAAAAATGAGATTAAGAAGTAAATTAGCGATCAGAGCCGCGAAACTGACGAGCATTCTGATCAAAAAGATGAAAAGAGGAAGCGGGGTTACACTTCCGGGATATGTAGCCCGCCGGATCGACCCCAATATTTTAACCGCCATGGCGGAACAGGTCAGGGGCAAGATCATTGTTACCATGGGAACAAACGGGAAGACGACGACCAATGCGATCCTGTGCAGGGCGCTGGAGTCTGAGGGCCATAAAGTGATCATCAACCGGACCGGAGCGAATATGCTCAACGGCATTATTTCGGCGTTTGTTCTGGCTACAGACAGAAAAGGAAGGCTGGATGCGGATTTTGCATGCATCGAAGTGGATGAAATCTCCTCGGTCGGCGTACTTCCGAAGCTTAAACCTGACTGTGCGCTGCTCACAAATATTTCCAGAGACCAGCTGGACCGTTTCGGTGAAGTGGATATTACTTATAACAAACTGCTGACCGCTGTAAAAAGTGTTCCGGATACGACGCTGATCATCAACTGCGATGATATACTGTCTTATTCTCTTGCGGAAGAGAGCGGAAATAAGTTTGTGACATGCGGCATCAGCGAACAGATCTTTGACGACATTTCCCGTTCTGAGATACGTGAGAGCATCTTCTGCCGCAAATGCGGAAAGAAGCTGGAATATAAATTCTTCCATTACGGACAGCTCGGCATCTACCACTGTCCGAACTGCGGATGGGAGCGGCCGGAACCGGATTACACGGCTCAGAATATTGAGCTGCAGGATGAAGTGTATTCTTTTGATCTTGACGGAATGCATATCGATTCCACTGCGCGCACGCCATACAATGTCTACAATACCCTTTCGGCTTATACGGCTCTGAAGACGATGGGGGCGGGATACGCCGGATTCAAAGACATGATCGAGGCTTTTGATTACGGCAATAACAGAGAGAGTATTTTTACGATCGACGGCGCGAGAGTGCAGCTGCATCTGGCAAAGAATCCTATCGGATTCCAGCAGAAGATTTCTCTCGTGCTCAAAGATGAAAAGCCGAAAGATATTATTATCCAGATTAACGATACGGCTCAGGACGGCCGGGACATTTCCTGGCTGTGGGATGTAGACTTCCAGTATCTTGCAGACAGCAATGCAAGCCGGATCATCACGGCGGGAACACGGCGCTATGATATGGGACTTCGCCTGAAATACGAGGATATTCCATGCGAGACGACGACGGATCTGAAATCGGTCGTGGCGGACTGCGCGAAGAACGGAACGAAGAACCTGTATGTGATCGTGAACTATTCCGGACTGTACCGGACCAACCACATGCTGGCAGAACTGGAGAAAGGAGGCGCGGATAAGTGATGAAACTGACGATCGGACATTTATACCCGGATCTTCTGAACCTGTACGGCGACAGAGGCAATATCCAGTGCTTCCGCAAGAGACTCGAATGGCGCGGGATCGAAGCGGAAGTAATCCCGTTCCTGTCGGGAGATGAGATTGACTTTACGAAGCTTGATATCGTTCTGCTTGGGGGCGGCTCCGACAGAGAGCAGGAACTGGTCTGCGGATTCCTGCAGAATATCAAGGATGACTTCAGAAATTATGTGGAGGACGGCGGCGTCGTGCTGGCAGTGTGCGGCGGCTACCAGCTCCTCGGAAAGTACTATAAAAAAGACAAGAAGACGATAGAGGGACTGGGCGTGCTCAATATTACGACAGACTGGGAGCCGGAGCGCCTGATCCGCGATATTGTGCTGGACAGCCCTCTGTTTGACCGTCCGGTAGTGGGGTTTGAAAATCACGGGGGACGCACGGAGATCGGAGACCACACTCCTTTCGGGAAGGTGACCTACGGTTTCGGAAATAACGGGAAATCCGGATATGAGGGCGTTATATATAAAAATGTGATCGCCACTTATCTGCACGGACCGCTCCTGCCGAAGAACCCGCATGTGTGCGATTATCTTCTGGAGCGCGCATTGAAGAGGAAATACGGCGAAGACGCGGTGCTGGAGCCGCTGCCGGATGAAATGGAGAAAAAAGCGAATGATTATATCGTAGAACGGTATAATGATAAGAAATACATTCTGAAAGAGACAATCAAACGTCACACCTGATGTTGAGTAACAGTTCAGCCATGGAACGGCGCGGGCTGAACTGTTAGTGGGATTCCGGAAAAGGCGGTGGAGATATGGGACGGACTTATGTGATGTCCGACATTCATGGAATGGCGGATCTTTTCAAACGGATGCTTGAGCAGATCGGATTCAGTGATGAGGATACCCTGTATATTCTCGGGGACATGATCGACAGGGGACCGGATCCTGCGGGAATCCTGGATTTTGTTATGTCCCATAAGAATGTGATCGCCTTAAGAGGAAATCACGAGGACGGCTTTGCGGAATGGTATGACAATGTGGAAGATAAAGTACAGCAGAGGTATTACTATAATACGTATGATGTGCTGATGGACTGCGAAGCGACGAGAAAAAAGATCCCGGAATATGTGGGGTTCATGAAAAGGCTTCCGCTGTATAGAAAATTAAAGATGAATGGAAACTGTTATCTCATGGCACATGCCTCTACAGAGGAGATCCTGCGCGTGTGGAAGCGGAAGGAACGGCTCATATGGGATACGTCGCTGATCGACCGGCAGAGAGGGATACCGGGATATGTCTCAATTGTGGGCCATGTCCCGACTTTTATTATACGGGGATACCCGAGAGAACCTGCCGCTATCTGGCACAGTACGGACGGGCGTCTTATAGATATGGACTGCGGAGCCGTATTCGGGGATATGGGCGGAAGGCTCGGCTGTCTGTGTCTTGACACAGGAGAGGAATATTATGAAAGTTCATTACAGGATCATAGATGACGGAATCGAGATTGTGCGGTGCTTCGGGACGGATCCGGAGATCGTGATCCAGGAAGTGATTGACGGCAGAACGGTAAAGCGTATGGCTCCATACGCTTTTTCCGCGAGAAAGGATCATGAGGATGAGGACGTCCTTGTCTTTTCGACAGAGGAAGACCGTATGTTCCGTGACACGGAACAGCTTCTGGCCGGTGAGCTGGTGGAGAGCGTAAATCTGCCGGATACGATGGAAGAGCTTGGACGTTATATTTTTTATGGCTGTCGGAACCTGAGGAAACTCGGGTTCTCGGACCGGTTGAAAAATATCGGGAGCGGCGCGTTTACCGGCTGCCGTAATCTGTCCGATCTGTCTGTCCGGCTTCTGGATGGAAACCGTTCCTGCGTGCCGGAGATTCTTGGAGATCTGTGGCAGCGGATCGACGTGACTTTTTATGGGGGCGCCAAATGTGGAGACGGCAAATATGGAGCCGGCGAAGACAGGGAACAGGATAAAATATCAGCCAGGCTTGTATTTCCCGAACACTATGAGGAAGCCGTGGAAAACACGCCGGCGCGTATACTTTTTACACAGCATCACGGGTCCGGAAATAATTACAGGCAGTGTTTTTACAACAAAGAGATAGATTTCCGAAAGTATGACAGTCTGTTTTATTCGGCGCGGGCACAGGATAAAACAGATGTGATCACGGATCTTGTATTTTCGAGGCTGATGTATCCGGCCGGACTGACCGAAGAGGCCCGGAAGGCATATGAGGATTATATCAGAGAACATGCGGCGCAGGCGGCGGAGTATCTGATAAACACGGAAGATATGGCGGCGCTGAAGGAATTTTCCGCAAGAAGCTTCTGGACGGCGCAGACTCTGGCCGGAGCGGTGGATTATGCGGCTTCGCACGGAAAACGGGAGATTCTGACTTTTCTTATGGATGAAAAGCATCGCCTGTTCCCTGAGAAAAAGAAAAAATATGAACTGTGAGACAGCGGGGAAGGCAGCAGTAAAAAATGACAGAAAGAACATTGCGCGGGACAACAGATGAAATAGAAGAAAGAACGTCAGAACAGGCGGCGCGGAGGCTGCAGCAGATCGGCAGGGAGATTCTTGGGATCTGCCGGGACGAGCTGTATTTTTCCATGCGGTTTCTGGACGTGGCGCTGAGCAGTTTTGTCTATACGATGGATGCGGGGGTAAGTCCTTTCGGGACAGACGGGTATCATATGTATTTTCATCCCCGGGAGCTGGGCGGACTGTACCGGGAGAACAGGATCCTTGTAAACAGAGGCTACCTTCATATGGTCCTGCACTGCATCTTCCGCCATATCTGGAAGACGGGCGGGAACAGAGGCTCTGCAGGCGGCGGGGCGGAGGATGGTAAGAGACTCTGGAATCTGGGCTGTGATATTGCGGCGGAACATATTATCGACGGGTATGATCTGCGCCCGGTGCGGTTTTCCAGAAGTCTGCTCCGGCGGGAGACATACCGGAAGCTGGAACTATCCGGACATGTGCTCAACGCCGAGAGAGTATGCAGCCTGCTGTCCGAGTGGGAACTGACGGAGAAAGAATTCAACATGCTGGAAGAAGAGTTCCGTGTGGACGACCACAGGTATTGGGAAAAGGATGACCGGAAAAGGCCGCCGGATCAGCAGATGCAGCAGAAATGGAAAGATATCGATGAAAAGATGGAGACAGATCTGGAGACATTTTCCAAAGAGGCATCGGAGAAAAACGGAGATTTTCTGGGCGAGCTGCGTGTGGAGAACAGAGAGCGCCATGATTACAGGGAGTTTTTGAGAAAATTTTCCGTATTCCGGGAAGAGTTGAAAGCTGATCCGGATACATTTGACTACGGCTTTTACAGTTACGGCATGTCGCTGTATGGGAATATGCCGCTGATCGAACCGCTTGAGACCCGGGAAGAACACCGGATCGAGGAATTCGCTGTTGTGATCGACACTTCCATGTCCTGTTCCGGCGAGCTGATCCGGAAGTTTTTAGAAGAGACATACAGTGTCCTGACGGAAAATGAAAGTTTCTTCCAGAAGGTGAATATCCACATCATACAGTGTGATGAGAAAGTGCATCAGGACGTGAAGATAACCTCTGAGGAAGAACTTGAGGATTACATGGAACATTTTCAACTGTACGGCGAGGGCGGCACCGACTTCCGGCCGGCCTTTGAATATGTGGAAGAACTGCGGCAGAACAGAGAGTTTACGGATCTGAAAGGCATGATCTATTTTACGGACGGATACGGGATCTATCCGGAGAGAATGCCGGCGTGGCGGACCGCGTTTGTTTTTCTGGAAGAGGATTACCGGGACGCGGATGTGCCGCCGTGGGCAATCAGACTGATTTTAAACGAACAAGATCTTTCCGTTTACAGCCGTGACGGAAAAATACAGGAGGAACATTTTGGATATTAAACGTGCAAAACAGGAGATTAAAGATGCCGTGGAGGCATATCTTTTAAAGGACGCTTTCGGGGAGTATCAGATTCCCGCGATCAGGCAGAGACCGATACTTCTTATGGGACCGCCGGGAATCGGAAAGACGCAGGTTATGGAGCAGATAGCGAAAGAGATGAGGATCGGACTGGTATCTTACACGATCACCCACCACACGAGACAGAGCGCGGTGGGACTGCCGTTTATCAGGGAAAAGGAGTACGGAGGCAGGACATATTCTGTGACCGAATATACGATGAGTGAGATTATAGCGTCTGTCTATGACAAGATGGAACAGACCGGAAACAGTGAGGGGATTCTGTTCCTCGACGAGATCAACTGCGTCTCTGAGACGCTGGCGCCGGCTATGCTCCAGTTTCTTCAGGGAAAGACGTTCGGCACTCATAAACTGCCGGACGGCTGGATCATCGTAGCGGCGGGCAATCCGCCGGAGTACAATAAATCTGTGCGTGAGTTTGATGTTGTTACGCTGGACCGTCTGAAGAAGATCGATGTAGAGGCGGATTTCCCCGTGTGGAAAGAATATGCCTACCGTCAGTGAATCCATCAGGCGGTGATTTCTTATCTGGATGTGCGCAGGGAGAATTTCTGCCGCATTGAAAATACAGTGGACGGGAAACGTTTTGCCACTGCCAGAGGCTGGGAAGACCTTTCGCGGCTGATCCAGGTCTATGAGATGCTGGGCAAGACGGCGGACAGGGAAGTGATCTTCCAGTATATCCAGCACCGGACGATAGCAAAGGACTTCGCAAATTATCTGGAACTCTACTATAAATACAAGACAGATTATAACGTCGGAGAGATCTTGAATGGAAAGTGGGATCCGGTGACCCTTCAGAAGATACAGGCTGCGGCCTTTGACGAGCATCTGAGCATCATCAGTCTGTTAAACGGCAGGCTCGGAAGTCTGTTCCGGGAGTGCTTTCTTCAGGACGCGTATGTGGCGAAATTGTATGAATATCTGATCTATTATCGGGATAATCAGGCGGTCATGATGTTGGACGATGTGCGCGCCATGGCGGAGAAAGATCTGGAAGACCAGAAAAGGGCAGAGCAGCTCACCCGCGAACAGGAGCAGATCCTGAATCGCGTGATCGGGACATTGAGCAGGTTCGCGCTTGAAGTAAAAGGAGAGATCTTCATCGGCGACGGAGTGCTGGATGAAGTCAGGGAGATGTTCGGGCAGGAGAGAGAAGAGCTCGACAGGATGACGGAAGAGACATCGGACGCTCTTGACAATGCGTTCCGTTTTCTGGAAGATGCGTTCGGAGAGAGCCAGGAGATGGTGGCCTTTGTCACTGAGCTTAACGCGAATTATTACAGTATATGGTTTATCAATGAGAACGGGAATGATCTGTATTACCGGCATAATAAAGGGCTGCTCTTTGAAGAGCGTCATGAGAATGTGATAAGGCAGATGGAAGAAGCGGAAAATATGTTCAATAATGCACTGAGGTGATAACAGTTCATCCTGCGCCGTTTGCAAAGCTGAACTGATATGATATAATGATTGCGCTAAGGCGCCGCTTCTTTTTCGGCGCACGTGGTATATACTATTCGAAACTTTGGCGTTTGGTATTGTGAAAGTGAGGACATTGTGATGGATGTAAGGCAGATGAGAAATGAAGCTCTCGGAAAACGTGTTGTAAAGGCACTTGAGTCGAGAAATATGGAGGCTTATTATGCGGCTGACAAAGAAGCGGCAGTTAAGAAGGCTCTTGAACTGATCGCGGAAGGGAGCACGATCAATATGGGCGGTTCGGCGTCTGTCCGCGAGGTGGGACTGATCGACGCCATCAATGCAGGTAATTATGTGTTCTACGACAGGGATAAAGCTGCGACACCGGAGGAAAAACAGGAGATCGCACTGAAAGCATTTACCTGCGACTGGTTCCTTGGAAGTGTAAATGCCATGAGCGAGGACGGTGTGTTTGTAAATATCGACGGAAATGCAAACCGCGTGGCAGCCTATGCGTTCGGCCCGAAGAATGTTCTTCTTATCGTGGGTATGAACAAGATCGTAAAGACGGAAGAGGACGCCATGCACAGGGCGAGAAATGAGGCGGCGCCTGTCAATACGCAGAGGTTCGGCATTGATACGCCGTGCGTGAAGAACGGAAGCTGCTTTGACTGTAAGAGTCCGGACTGTATCTGCTGCCAGATCATGATCACAAGATTCAGCAGGATACCGAAACGCTTTAAAATTATTCTTGTAGATGAGAATCTCGGCTTTTAGTGAGATGGAAAGGGTATAGTACAATGGGAACAGACAGAGAAAAGAAATCTGCCGATGACAGGCGGAAACGCCGCAGGCACAGCAGGCGGAACGGGAGAAGAACCGATGCCCGTACAGCTGTGAGCAGTAAGAAAAAGAAGAAACAGAAACGGGCGGCGTTTGATATCATTTCCGGCACGATCCTTATTGTGGCGGTCTGTGTTTTTGTGTTTTCGCTCTATCAGCTTGTGATGATGCTGATTCCGTATCATACCGGCGGAAAGGAGTATGAGGAAATTCAGGATCTGGCAATTTCGGCGGACAGTGACGGTACCGGGTTCTCTGTAGATTTTGACGCGCTCCTGGAGATCAACCCGGATACGATCGCTTGGATCAGGTTCGATGAACCGTCCATTATCAATTATCCTGTGGTAAAGAGTGCGGATAATAATGAATATCTCACAAAGACATTTGCGGAGAATGACAATAAACTGGGCGCGATTTTCATGGATATGAGGAACAGCAGCGATTTTTCCGACAGAAATACAATTATCTACGGACACCACCTCAATGTGAGTCCGGATATGTTCTCGCGTCTGCACCTGTATGAGGATGAAGAATTCTGTAAAGAACATCCTGATTTTTACATCTATACACCGGATGGAAAGGTGAGAACTTATACAGTATTTTCAGCGGGGGTTGTAAATGCGGCGGCGGACAATTATGATATTGAATTCGCTTCTGATGAAGAGTTTGAGCAGTATATAGAGCTCTGCCGTGAGTCTTCTAACTATCAGGTAGATGTGGATGTAAACGCGCAGTCACAGATCCTAAGTCTCTCGACCTGTACCGGTGATCAGAGAGATGAGCGTTTCCTGCTGCAGGGAGTACTCACTGCGGTTGACTAGCGGTTATTCTATATTGTGATTCTATATGAATCGCGCACAGCGGAAAGGAAATAAATATGGCGGACAGATTTGACGTGGGGGATATCATCAGGATGAAAAAGCCTCATCCATGCGGGAGCAGCGAGTGGGAAGTCCTGCGGACGGGCGCGGATTTCCGGCTGAAGTGCATGGGATGCGGCCATCAGATCATGGTATCGAGAAAACTGGTGGAAAAGAATACAAGACAGATTACAAAGAAGGCGCAGCCGGACGGCGGCGTGCAGTGACAGAAGACAAGGGGGCTTATAGGATGAGAGTCCTGATTATAGACGGACAGGGCGGCGGTCTCGGACGCCAGCTTGTGGGAGCTGTAAAAGAATATGATCCCGGCATTGAAGTGCTGGCCGTGGGAACGAACAGCGCCGCCACCAATGCAATGCTCAGAGCAGGAGCGGATCAGGCGGCAACCGGGGAAAATTCCGTTGCCGTTGCCTCGAAAAAAGCGGATGTGATCATGGGGCCTGTCGGAATCGTGATCGCGGACTCCATGCTGGGAGAGATTACCCCGCGTATGGCCGTGGCGGTAGGACAGAGCAGTGCGAAGAGAATCTTGATTCCCGTGAATCTCTGTGATAATATTGTCGTGGGCGTTTCCGACGCGTCCATGGGAAAAAATGTACAGAATGCAGTGGAAGCACTGGCGCGCTTTACTCAGGAGATCAGATAAAATCATTAAAAACCGTAACGGCAGGAAGCCGGCGGAAACGGCAGAAGCCGCTGTGATCGGTCTGAGGGGCATCAGCGTCAGCGCGGAATGGTGGTGTGAAACAATCCGCGTGTATGACAGAGGGGAGTATTACCCCGGCATTATATTGATATATATATGAGATATCAGGAAGGTATCTGCTTTCGGAAGAGGGCGGGTACTTTCTTTTTTGTGCGATAAGCCCGGAGAGCGGCCGCATGGGTGGTCAGGCTGGCCTGAAGACCCATGCGGACATTTGACGGGCAACGGTCAGCGAGGAACGTGGTTCCGAGCTGAGCGGTACAGCGAACAGCGTGCGCTGTACAAACGGACATTTGGCGAGAGGAGTGAAGATATGACGCTAAAAGATTTTTTTGAACAGGTGCCGAAAGCGGCGGCCGCGTTTTCCGGAGGGACGGACTCGGCGTTTGTCCTCTGGGCGGCCAGGAAGTATGGCTGTGACATTCACGCCTATTATGTGAAGACCGCTTTTCAGCCTGAATTTGAACTGGAAGACGCAAGGCGTCTGGCGGATGAACTGGATATTCCCATGACCGTAGTGGATATGGATATCCTTTCTGTGCCCGAAGCGGAAGAAAACGGACCGGAGCGCTGTTATTACTGTAAGCGGGCTATTTTTACACGTCTGCGGAAAGCAGCGCAGGCCGGCGGGTATTCTGTCATTCTGGATGGGACGAATGCATCGGACGACGCAGGAGACCGGCCGGGCATGCGGGCGCTGCGCGAACTGGAGGTGCGTTCCCCGCTGAGAGAGTGCGGGCTTACAAAAGCAGAGGTGAGAAAACGGTCCGAAGAGGCAGGGCTTTTTACATGGAAGAAGCCGGCGTATGCATGTCTTGCCACGCGTATTCCCACCGGGACTCGGATCAGGACCAGAGATCTTGAAAGAGTGGAGCAGGCGGAGAACGCTATGTCTGAACTGGGCTTCCGGGATTTACGTGTGCGTCTGTACGGAGACGGGGCGCGGATTCAGGTTACGGGAGACCAGATGCAGCTTGCCCTGGAGAAGAGAAAACAGATCTGTGACAAGCTGGGCGGCCTGTTCCCGGCGGTGCTGCTTGATCTGGATGAAAGAAAGCCGTCGGACTAAGCGCCCTGATCCAACAGTGGAAAAGAATCACAGAAAGACTTATATGCGGACAATATCAGAGGATAGATAAGGAGATTCGGTATGGATAATAAACATGATATTCTACAGTTGCTGCGGAGTGTGGCAGACGGGACGACTTCACCGGAGGACGCGCTCCTGAACTTAAAAGAGGAACCTTTTGAGGATCTGGATTATGCCAAGATCGATTACCACAGGAGCATCCGGCAGGGAGCGTCCGAAGTGATCTACGGCGCCGGAAAGACTCCGGAACAGATTAAAGGAATCGTCACCGCCATGGGAGAACGGGGGTGCCGGAACATACTTGTCACGCGGATCGGTCAGGAAGCCGCGGACATTCTGTGCAGGGCAGTGCCGGCAGAGTATTATCCTCTTCCCAAGCTTGCCGTCGCCTATCCGGAGGAACAGGAACACCGGGGCAGTATTGTAGTGGCTACCGGAGGCACGAGCGACATTCCGGTTGCGGAAGAGGCTGCACTGACTGCGGAGACCATGGGAAATAAAGTCACCCGTCTCTACGATGTAGGGGTGGCGGGGCTCCACCGTCTGCTCTCGAATCTGGATCCGCTCATGAGCGCCCGATGCGTTGTGGCAGTGGCGGGGATGGAAGGCGCGCTGGCATCGGTGATCGGCGGCCTGGCGGACTGTCCGGTGATCGCGGTGCCTACAAGCGTGGGATACGGCGCAAGCTTCGGAGGGCTGTCAGCTCTTCTGTCCATGCTCAACTCCTGCGCGTCCGGCTGTAGTGTAGTGAATATAGATAACGGCTTCGGAGCGGGATATCTGGCTAGTATGATCAATCAGATGGAAGGAATAAAGGAGGACTAAGATACATGAGAACACTTTATATAGAATGCAATATGGGAGCGGCGGGCGATATGCTCATGTCCGCCCTGTATGAGCTGATGGATGAAAAGCAGAAAGAAGAGTTCCTGAAACGTATGAACGGCCTGGGGCTGCCCGGCGTCAGCATCACACCCCGCGAGGCAGTTACATGCGGCATATCCGGCACACATATGGAGGTAACCGTATATGGAGCGGAAGAACATGAGCCGGGAGACGATCATGCCGGGCTGCACGGAGACCATCACGGACACGATCATGCCGGGCTGCACGGAGACCATCACGGTCATGAACACGGGGAAACGCTCCATGGCTGTCACGGACATGGACATGGGGAAATGCACGGCGATCATCACGGCCAGGAACATGGCGGAACGCATCCCGGCCATCATCATGCGGATCCCCTGCACATTGCGGAGCTGATCGCCGGTCTGAATCTGCCGGAGGAGGTGCGCTCCAATGCGGGACAGGTCTACGATGCGATCGCGGGCGCTGAGGCGAAAGCCCATGGCTGCCCGGTAGAACAGGTACATTTCCATGAGGTGGGCGCGCTGGATGCGGTGGCTGACGTCACGGGGGTGTGTTAT
>DWWI01000224.1 GCA_019119745.1 Candidatus Mediterraneibacter gallistercoris
TGTCAACTTATTTTTCGATATTTTTTATATTTTTTCAAAATTATCAGTTAATTATACGATTGACTTCTATACAAGGTACATTTAAAATAGAATGGAAATGTCAAAATCACTGAATTTACGATAAGGAGTCTTAACAATGGAAAACTTGAAAATACCTGAGGGCTACTCTTCACCTCTCACGATCCGTGAGACAGAAGTTGCCATCAAGGAAGTCAAAGATCATTTCGAGCGGGCGCTTGCCAAATCCCTGCATCTGACACGTGTATCCGCTCCTCTGTTTGTCCGTCCGGAGACGGGTATGAACGACAACTTAAACGGCGTGGAGCGTCCTGTCTCTTTCGGCATTAAGGAACAGAACGACGCAGAAGCCGAGATCGTCCACTCACTCGCAAAGTGGAAACGCTATGCGCTGAAAAAATACGGCTTTCACTCAGGAGAAGGCCTCTATACTGATATGAGCGCTATCCGCAGGGACGAAGACACCGACAACATCCACTCTCTCTATGTGGACCAGTGGGATTGGGAAAAGATCATCTCCAAAGAAGAGCGCAATATGGAGACGCTTGAGTACACAGTACGCAAAGTTTACAGCGCCCTGAAGGATACTGAGGATTACATATCCAGAAGGTACAACTATATCGAACCCCTCCTTCCGGACGATATCTTCTTCATCACTTCACAGGAACTCGAAGATATGTATCCGGACTGTACTCCGAAAGAAAGAGAAAATAAAATCGCCAAAGAAAAAGGAGCTGTATTTATTTCCCAGATCGGAAAAATCCTTGCTTCAGGCGAGAAACATGACGGCCGTGCGCCGGACTATGACGACTGGGAATTGAACGGAGATATCATCGTATATTATCCGGTGCTCGACATGGGGCTGGAGCTCTCTTCCATGGGCATCCGCGTAGATGAGGAATCACTTAAGAGCCAGCTTAAGATCGCAGGCTGCGAAGAGCGCGCGGAGCTGCCGTTCCAGAAATCTCTGCTGAACAAAGAGCTTCCCTACACAGTAGGCGGCGGTATCGGACAGTCCCGTATCTGTATGTATTATCTCAGAAAAGCGCACATCGGCGAGGTTCAGTCTTCACTCTGGCCGGACGATGTGACAGAAGAGGCACTTGCCCACGGCATTAACCTGCTGTAGAGGAATTGACATGACACACTTATTACTCGCAATCATATATCTGGCGTTTATCAGCCTCGGGCTGCCGGACGCACTGCTGGGTTCCGCGTGGCCTACAATGTACACGGAATTTAATGTTCCCGTCTCTTATGCAGGAATCATATCTATGATCATTTCGCTGGGCACGATCATATCCAGCCTGCAGAGCGACCGGCTCACACGGAAACTGGGTACCGGGAGGGTCACAGCCATCAGCGTGGCGATGACCGCCGTTGCCCTTCTGGGCTTCTCCTTTACCCACTCTTTCTGGATGCTCTGCCTCTGGGCTGTCCCATACGGGCTGGGCGCCGGCAGCGTGGACGCTGCACTGAATAACTATGTAGCGCTGCACTATAAGAGCCATCATATGAGCTGGCTCCACTGTATGTGGGGTGTGGGCGCAACACTCGGACCTTACATCATGGGATTCGCTCTTTCCGGCGGAAAGACATGGAATTCCGGTTATCGCTATATCGGCATACTTCAGATTGTACTGACCGCATTCCTGATCTTCAGCCTGCCGCTATGGACAAAACAGAAAAACAGGACCGGAGTACAGGCATCGGACAATGCACCGGAAGGAACACACAATAAGGCGCTCTCCCTCTCAGAGATCATACGGATCCCCGGAGCGAAAGAGGTCATGCTCTGCTTTTTCTGCTACTGTGCCATAGAACAGACTGCCAGCCTGTGGGCCAGCAGTTATCTCCATCTTTTTAAAGGGATTCCTGCGGAAACCGCCGCTCGCTTTGCAGGTATGTTCTTTATCGGCATCACTGTAGGCCGGGCGATCAGCGGCTTTATCACAATGAAGCTGAACGATGTGCAGATGATCCGTCTGGGACAGGGAATCATCGCGGCCGGTATCGTTGTCATGCTTCTGCCCGGCCCGGACATCGTATCCCTTGCCGGCCTGATCATGATCGGACTGGGATGCGCGCCTGTGTATCCCTGTATCATCCACTCTACACCGGATCATTTCGGTGCGGATCGGTCACAGGCAGTCATCGGCGTGCAGATGGCAAGCGCTTATGTCGGCACCTGCCTCATGCCGCCTCTGTTCGGGCTGATCGCCAACCATATCAGTATCACCCTCTTTCCGGTTTATCTGATGGTGCTGCTCATTCTCATGATCGTAATGCATGAACTGCTTACAAAGAAAACTGTACATTAAAAACAGTTCAGCGCGCCATCCCTGGCGTGTGAACTGTTATCTATATTGCTTTTATAACGCCCACCGCCTGCATATACTGCGCGCGGTGGCGTTTTTCTGTAATTTCCCGCGGATATCCGGTCAGCCCGTTCCCGTTATGCGGGTCGTTGAAATAATAATTCTCTTCATCATATCCCACCAGCAGCATGCAGTGTTCATTGGATATCCAGGTAAAGATCCCGTCCGGAGTCCGGCCTGCTGCAGTCTCAAAAAAGTGCCACTGCGGACCGGTGACCGGTTCACGCATATCAATGCATGCCCAGCAGATCACCGGCATTCCGTGATCGATATACTTTATCAGAAGTTCCTCCAGCGGCGTGCCGGTCTCATCAACCGCCCGGTATGCCGCTGTCTCATGCTTTGTACTGCACTTTCCTGAGTCCACATCTAAAAACACCTTTTCAAGGGCATTTACGATCACCGGGGCATAACAGCCGAATGCATCTTCATCATACGGGCTCCCGCAGAAATATTTTCGCGGGTCCGGACCGAAAAGGACTCCGTCTCTCTCTTCGAAATCCCGTTTTTCAAGATATGTTTCAATAAATCCATCCACGGTAATATCGATTCCAAGATACTGAAGCAGCATCACGGCGGAGACACTCTCGCATCCGGTAGGATAACGCACGCTCTGATCGATATATGGTGCCTGGATGATAACTTTCTTTCCTATCTTCTTCATTTCCTGCCAGCCTGCTTTGTCCCTGTCATTTTACGGATCACCAGGAGCACACCTGTGAGAAGGAGCAGGCTGATGCCGAGAACGACCCACCAAATGTGCACTATTCCGGCGATCACATATCCTACAAGGCAGACTGCGGCCACAACTGCCGCGTACTGCATCTGCGTGGATACATGATTGA
>DWWI01000225.1 GCA_019119745.1 Candidatus Mediterraneibacter gallistercoris
CTGACGGGAAATTCGAGGAAGTCATGCTGATCCGGAATGAGTCTGAACTTCAGGATTTTCGTGAACAGTACGGGATTACGGAAAATATCGAAAAAATTTACTGACTACAGACAGGGTTGACAACACAGGTAAGACATATGCAACAAAGGAGTTTACTATGAGGGATTATCAGGAACATAACGCGAAGGACATCCGGGATCTGACCATATATACGAAGACTATACCGGCGCATCCGGCGTCTTTTGCAGACTTCCCGGCGGAACTTCATCCGGATATCCGTACATATCTGACATCTCATAACATTCCCCGTCTGTACACCCATCAGGCAGAGATGTTTGAGAAAGCGCAGACTGGTGAGAATGTGGTGATCACTACCTCAACAGCCAGCGGGAAGACGCTGAGTTTTCTGCTTCCGGTGCTGCAGGCGGTTCTGGACGATCCGCTCACCAGAGCGATATTTGTCTATCCGACGAAAGCACTTGCGGCGGATCAGTACAGGGCGCTTCAGCCGGTTCTTGAGTACTTTGGAGAAGGAAGGATTTCGGCGGGTGTCTATGACGGCGATACGATGCAGGCGGAGCGCAGCCGGATCCGAAAGAGCGCGAATATTATTCTGACCAACCCGGAGATGCTGAACTCGGCGTTCCTGCCGAATCACAGCAAATACGGGTTTGATTTTATTTTTACTAATCTGAAATATGTCGTGATCGATGAGCTGCACAGCTACAGAGGAGCCTTTGGCGCCCATCTGGCGAATATCTTCCGCAGAATGAAACGGGTGTGCGGGTATTACAGATCGAAACCGCAGTTTTTGTGCAGTTCGGCTACGATTGCGAACCCGCTGGAACTCTCCGAGCGGATCTGCGGGGAGAAATTTGTACTAATCGACAAGGACGGATCAGCTGCTCCGGAGAAAGAGTACCGGATCATACAGCCGCCGGAGATCAAGGGAAAGAACGACAAGATTTACGGCAGGCGGTCCGCGTCATCGGTCGCGGCGGACCTGATCCCGGAACTGGTGGAAGAGGACCGGCATTTCATTGCATTTGGCAGGAGCCGCAGAAATGTGGAAGTCATCTTAAAAGAGTCCCGGGACAAGCTGGATGCGGCGGGATTTTTAAGCGGGGGAGACAGCGGGAAGATCGCAGGATACCGCGGCGGATACACACCGATGGAGAGGCGGGAGATCGAGCGGAAGATGACGGATGGCGAACTCTCGGGACTTGTCTCTACGAACGCGCTGGAGCTGGGAATCGATATCGGAAGTCTGGACTCCACGGTGATCGTCGGCTATCCGGGGACGAGAGCTTCCTTCTGGCAGCAGAGCGGGCGCGCCGGAAGGAGCAGAGGAAGCGGGGGACACAGGGGAGACAGCAGTGAAAACCACACCGGAAACTGTATTGAAAACAGCAGGGACAAAGAGACGAAGAAATGCGTCAACTTCCTGATTTTGGAGAATCAGCCTTTTGACCAGTATATTGCCATTGATCCGGAATGGCTGTTCTCGCGGTCAAGTGAAAATGCCATTGTAGATCCGGACAATCTGCTGATCGAGCTGGCACACATCCGGGCGGCGGCAGCGGAGATGCCGCTGTCCCTGGATGACGCCGCGCTGTTCCCGGATCTGGGCGAGGTGATCCCCGTGCTTATGTCTGCGGACGAAGTGAAGAGTCTTGCAGGGAGGTTCGCGTGGGCGGGACCTGCATTTCCGGCAGGAGACTACAGCCTGAGAAATATGGACAAGACCCGGTTCAAGCTGATCGTGAAAGATAATGTGGAGTTTGTGGACGGGCGGAGACAGGCGAAAGGGGCCGGCAGAGAAGTGACGGAGATGGACGAATCCCAGGCGTATCATGAACTGCATCCGGGCGCAGTGTATATGCATGAGGGCGTGCTGTATGAAGTGCTGAAGTTGGATCTGGTCAGCAGGACGGCGGAGGCAGTGCCGTTTGACGGAAATTATTATACTGTTCCGTCCGGAACAGAGGAGACACGGATCCTGCAGACATTTCAGGAAGAGGATATGGGGCGGACGCAGATTCATTTTGGAGATATTAACGTAAATGAAGTGACTTCCATGTACAAGAAGCTGCAGTTCCACAATCATCAGAATCTGGGATATGTGGAGTTGACGCAGCCTCTTCAGAAATCTTATGACACGGAGAGCACATGGATTGATATTCCGGAAAATGTAACGGAAGTCTACCGCAGCCTGCTCGTGCCGAACCATATGGGAGAGCTGGTGTTGAACGACCATTTTGAGGGGCTGTGTTATGCGGTGAAAAACGCGGCAATGATGACGACCATGACCGAGCGGGATGATATCGATGCAGTGATCTCAAACAATGCGGTCATACCGGATGCGCGGGAGGAACAGGTAGTGTCCCTTTATATCTATGACAAATATGAGGGCGGACTGGGATACTCGGAAAAGATTTATGAACTGGTGCCGCAGATCATTGACAATGCCATCCGCATGGTGGAGGGCTGTTCCTGTGAGAGCGGCTGCCCGGCCTGCGTGGGAGATTATAATCTGGACAAGAAGATGGTGCTGTGGGGGCTTAAGAATCTGCTACAGGAAAGCGAGCCGCCGGAGTTTGAAGGAAAACAGATCGAGGAATCTCGTCCGTTTATTCAGAAAGGTTTTTCTTTCTATAGACTTCCGCTGGAGTGGAGCGCGTTTTGCGACAGTGTTGTGCAGAACGGGGAAAGCGGAGGCGCATTCCTGCGGACGGTGGAGCAGGTCGAAGTGAACGGGCATCGGCTGATCCTGACCGTGGGCAGTTCATTCTATGAGGGATGGCTCATGGATCCTGACAATATGCGGGAACTTGAGAATACAGTCCGGTACCATGCGGTCTGCCCGGCGGATATGCGGATCGAGGTGCGGGTCGTGGAAAATCGGGAGAGAACGGACAAGATAAAAGGAAAATTAAGACGCAGATATGAGGATAAACTTTCATGAGTGAACAGTTAAATGGGTTTCAGCAGACAGAGGAGTTTCAGAATCTGAATGAATATCAGAAGGCAGCGGTTCTCGATGAGAGTCCGGCCTGCGTGGTGAACGCCAATGTGGGCAGCGGGAAGACGACCGTGCTTATCGGGAAGATCATGTACCTGCATCTAGATAGAAAGATACCACTTGAGAAAATGGCCGTGCTGACTTTCACAAACAAGGCGGCGGACGAGATCGTGGAACGGCTGCGGAAGATAAAGCCGGATATTACGTCGGAGCAGGTGCAGGGCTTCGGGACATTTCACAGTGTGGCTCTCAGGATGCTCAAAAGCAGCCTTCCGGTGGAAAAAGCCGGATGGACGAAAGAATTTACTGTCATGGATCCGGACGAGGAGACAGATCTGGCGCTGGAACTCATTGCAGAACATGGTCTTAAGGTCAAGTATAAGAACCGACTGAAAAAGCGGTTGGAGCAGGAGTATCAGAACTGGCTGTCAGGAAAAGAGGAGAGCCGGTACAGGGACGACCTGTTCCGGCTCTATCCGCTTCTGGAAGAAGAGAAAAAGAAACAGAATAAAATGTCATTTGCCGATCTGCTGAGAGTGAGCACAGACCTGCTGCGGACGGAGATAAGGAAGGAGCAGTCCTGCGAAGAGAACAATAACGGAAGAATCCATCCGGCATGGATCCTTGTGGATGAAGTGCAGGACAGCGATGCGCTGCAGCTTGAATTTCTGGAAGCTCTGAGGGGAGAAAGTGCGAAGATTTTCGCCGTGGGAGATCCCAATCAGGTCATCTACAGCTGGCGGGGAACGGGCGACAATATGTTCTTCCTGATCAAGCACCGGTTCGGGGCGAAAGAACTGACGCTTCCGGTAAACTACCGGTCCAATGCGTCCATCCTTACAGCGGCAAACCGCTTTCTGCAGTTCGGAAACAGGATTCAGGGAACGCGGAATGAAGAGCGCAGGATTGTGGTGCGGAATTATTATGACCCGTTTCAGGAGGCAGAATATCTTGCAGAGAGGATACAGACGCTCCATAGAAATGGAAAGAGCTATGGAGAGATCGCTGTATTTTACAGGCTGCAGAGCCAGTCCGAGATAGTGGAAAAGGTATTTGCCAGACATGGCATTCCGTATGAGCTGTCAGTGAAAAAGACATTAAAGGATATCCCGGTGCTGAACTGGCTGATAAAGGTGCTGCGGGTGTCAGTCAATCCCTCTGATACACAGATGGCAGCGGCAGTTCTCAAAGACCCGGTGTTCGGCGGGAAAAACCTGTCCTGCCGCATGGAGAGATTCACGGAAGACATCGGAAAACGCCCGGCCGTAACCGCCGGAGAGCTTTTTACATACTTTGAACTGAGGGAGGCGCTTCATCCATCGTCCGCCGGATATGCGGAAGACGAGCGTCTTGTAATGGATTTTCTGGAGAAAATGTGCACATCCTGTAATAAGGAGGCACAAAGCAGCGGCGGAAACTTTACCGGGGCAGTCCGTGAGTTTGTTAACAGCTCGGCTCTTTACGGGATGAAAACAGATGCAGGCGAAAAGACTCCCGGGAATATGTCCGCGCATGAAGAGGCAGGGGCAGACACGGACGGAGGAGAACGGACGGCAGCGACGGGCAGAGTGAAGCTGATGACACTTCACGCTTCGAAAGGTCTGGAATTTGATACAGTATTTATCATCGGGGTTAATCAGGGGCTTATTCCTCTCAGATGTAAGAACTTCGAGCAGGAGGAAGAGGAACGGCGTCTGTTCTTTGTCGGAATCACACGGGCCGAGAATGATCTGGAACTTTCCTGGTATACAAATCCCGGGGAACGTGGAGTTATAGGAGAGCCGAGCCGGTATCTGCGCATGATCCCGGAACAGCTTCTGGATTATGGGAATACAGGAAAACAGGAGAGCGTGAGGCCCGGAGCGGGCACGGACGGAGCAGGGAGAAAGAGTGATCTCCAGCAGCTGCGAAGACAGGTGCAGGATCAGATCCGCCTGAAACGGGAAGCCGCTCAAAAGCCGGAGGTCGTCCGGGTGAGACACCGGAAATATGGCGAGGGCATCTTAGTATCAGAAGATGAAATGATGATAGAGGCCGAGTTTGAAGGATATGGCAGAAAACAGTTCCTAAAGGCTTTTGGTGAGATAGAAATATTACACAGTTAAGAAGTCGCAAAGAAATGTTCAAAACAGCATCCTTAAATTGAATCTTCCATATGTCTGTGTTAAGATAGCAGTGCGCAGAGGGCGGGGAAAGATATCCGCCCGAATGCAGGGACATATGTTTAGGAGGACATTATGGACAGGAGAGAAAAAAGCTCCAGAAGAGTCAGGCTGAATACAATGCAGATTGTAGCACTGGGCTTTTTTGGAGTGATTTTTTTGGGCGGCGTAATCCTGTGGCTGCCAATCTGTAATCAGAAACCCATCGAATTCATCGATGCGCTGTTTACATCTGTGACGTCGGTCTGCGTGACCGGACTTGTTACTGTTATTCCTGCGGAACAGTACACATTGTTCGGGCAGGTTGTGGTGATGATCCTTATCCAGATCGGAGGTCTGGGAGTGATCGCGTGTATGGCTCTGTTTTTCCTTCTGCTTGGGAAAAAGATATCAATGAAAGGAAGGATTCTGATCCAGGAGGCATACGGGCTCGATACTCTGTCCGGGCTGGTAAAGTTCATTATCCGTATTGTACGCGGGACATTTATTGTAGAAGGAATCGGGGCAGTGCTCTTTTCCTTTAAGTTCGTGCCGGAGTTCGGACTGGCAAAGGGAATATGGTACGGCGTTTTCCATTCAATCTCGGGATTCTGTAACGCAGGAATTGATATTATAGGGGACAGCAGTTTTATGAGATATGTAGACTCGCCGCTGGTGAGCCTGACTACAATGTTCCTGATTGTGATGGGCGGTCTCGGATTCCCGGTATGGCACGATATCTTTGTGACGGCAAAGAAAGGCGCAGGGGAAAAAGGCGCGAGAAGGCGAATCTTTACAAGGCTTGGACTGCAGAGCAAGATCGTGCTTACGATAACCGCTTTTCTGATCATTTTCGGCACAGTGGGATATTTCCTGCTGGAGTTCAACAATCCGGAGACCATGAAAGATTTAAGTATCCCGGAGAAGGTACTGGCTTCCGCGTTCCAGTCGGTGACAACACGTACCGCAGGCTTCGCATCGGTATCGCAGTCGGGACTTACGGAGAGTTCAAGGCTTCTGGGATGTATACTGATGTTCATTGGAGGTTCTCCGGCAGGTACGGCGGGCGGTATCAAAACCACGACATTTGCCATGCTGATCCTGACAATTATTTCTGTTCTGAGAGGTCATAAAGATACAGAGTGTTTCGGCAGGAGAGTCGATATGGACAGTGTGCGCTCTGCTCTTACGATCACAGTGATCACATTTACGTGCTGGCTTGCGGCTGTGGCCGCAATGTCGATCTTTGACCCGCAGACAGAGTTTCTGAATCTGATGTACGAGGCGTCTTCTGCTATCGGAACAGTCGGACTTTCAGCTGATCTGACGCCTCATCTGACACGTGCAAGCCACGTGGTACTGATGCTTTTAATGTATATCGGAAGAATCGGCCCTCTTACGATGGCGCTTGTATTTGCAGGAAAGTCAAATAAGAGTGATAAATTCAGGGAACTGCCTGAGAAGAAGATTATGCTTGGATAATATTTATCGCTTATAGAATATAAACGGAACGATCCGCGGCATCATAGCCGGGGTATAACCCTCAAGCTCAATGGATGCTGTAATAAAAATATTTCAGACAGGAGAGTAAGAAAATGAGTAAACAATTCGCTGTACTGGGACTGGGAAGCTTTGGATGGAGCGTGGCTCTGACACTGGAGAAAATGGGCGCGGATGTGCTTGTAGTCGACGAATCTTTTGAGAAGATTCAGGAGATTTCTGAGCAGGTATCCTATGCGCTTAAGGCGGATGTGTCCGATCCGGAAGCGCTGGAGACTCTGGGCGGGAGAAACCTTGACGGGGCAGTGATCGCGGTCTCCGAGAATTTCGAGGCGAGCATTATGGCAACGATGCTATGTAAAGAGATGGGGATTCCGATGGTGCTGGCAAAAGCAAAAGATAAGCTTCAGGGAACGATCCTCAAAAAAGTCGGCGCAGATTCGGTCGTATATCCTGAGATCGAGATGGGCGGACGCGTGGCAAAGAATCTGGTGGCAAAAGAGTTCTCTGACTGGATCGAGCTGTCGGATGACTACAGCATGGTTGAAGCTGTAGTACCGGAAGCATGGCAGGGGAAATGTCTTGCTGACCTGAAAGTACGTGAACGTTTCGGAATTAACGTAGTCGGTATTATTATCAACAAACAGGTGGATGTCACTTTTGATCCGATGGAACCGCTTCCGGCAAACGGAATCCTGATTATGATCGGTTCGAATGACGTCCTGCAGAAATTTGATACAAAGAAGGAACGCAGATAATGATTACAAGTACTGCAAATGCACAGGTAAAAGAGCTGGTAAAACTGATGAAGAAGAGCAGGGCGAGGGATGAGGCACAGGTGTTCCTGGTCGAGGGCCCGCGTATGGCAGGGGAACTGACTTCTGACCCGGGCTGGTGCACAGAGATTGAGAAAATCTATCTTTCTGAGAGTTATTCCGGAAGAAACAAGGGAGAACATCAGGATCTTGAGAGGACCGCGCCGGTGGAAATACTTTCAGATTCTGTGTTTGCTCACGTGTCAGACACGAAGACCCCTCAGGGCATACTTGCCGTTGTGAGAAGAAGAACATATAATATGTCGGATATTCTCGGGAGAGATCCGGCGCACGCCCATGTACTCGTCCTTGATAATCTTCAGGATCCGGGAAATCTGGGAACAATCTTCCGTACGGCCGAGGCTGCCGGGGTGACGGGAATTATCCTGAGCCGCGACTGTGTGGATATTTATAATCCGAAGGTAGTCCGCTCTACAATGGGAGCGGTGCTCCGTATGCCGTTTCTGTATGTGGATGATCTGCCGGGAACGATCAGTGAACTGAAAGGAACAGGAATCAGAGTTTATGCGGCTCATCTGAAAGGTATGCACGCATATGATCAGGAAGATTACAGGACAGGCTGCGCCTTCCTGATCGGAAATGAAGGAAACGGACTGAGAGACGAAGTGGCGGAATGCGCGGATCATTACGTGATTATCCCCATGCAGGGAAAGGCGGAGTCATTGAATGCAGCAGTTGCGGCAGCTGTGCTTATGTTTGAAGTGAGCAGGCAGCGGAGGAGCTGAAATGCCGGTTAATGAGGGTTAAACAGTATACAGGCAGGATCTGAAAGGGCAGATCCTGCTTTGTTATATTATCCTGACTGTTCAGCCGTACCATCTGCAAAGTGGAACTGCAATGATGTAAATTTATGCATAAGTATTGCATTTTTATGCATAAGTATGTATAATAGGTCATGTTTCATACAGAATACTGTATAGCGGGGCAGCCGCAGCACGTCAGTAAACTATACGAATGGCGTGAATTAAACGGTTATGAATTTATAAGATAGAGAGGGACATATTATGAATTTAAAAGGACGTAATTTTCTTACATTAAAGGACTTCACACCGGAGGAGATCACTTACCTGATCGATCTTTCTGCCGAGGTAAAGGAGAAGAAGAAAAACGGAGTGCCGGTTGACAATTATAAAGGAAAGAATGTGGCGCTGATCTTTGAAAAGGACAGCACAAGGACACGCTGCGCGTTTGAAGTTGCGGCACATGACATGGGCATGGGCACTACATATCTTGGACCGACCGGTTCGCAGATGGGAAAGAAGGAGAGCATCGAGGATACAGCGCGCGTGCTCGGCAGGATGTTCGACGGAATCGAATACCGTGGTTTCGGACAGGAGATTGTGGAAGAACTGGCAAAATACGCAGGGGTACCGGTGTGGAACGGCCTGACGAATGAATATCATCCGACTCAGATGCTTGCCGATATGCTGACTATCCGTGAGAATTTCGGCACCCTGAAAGGACTGAAACTGGTCTACATGGGAGATGCCCGCTACAACATGGGGAATTCCCTTATGGTTGCCTGCTCCAAGCTGGGACTTGACTTTGTGGCCTGCACAACGGAAGAGTATTTCCCGAATGCAGAGCTTGTCGCACAGTGTCAGGAGTATGCAAAGGAATCAGGTGCAACGATCACGCTGACATCCGATGTAAAAGAGGGAACAAAAGATGCCGACGTTATCTACACAGATGTAT
>DWWI01000226.1 GCA_019119745.1 Candidatus Mediterraneibacter gallistercoris
CTCTTGTTCTTATCTTCTCTTTATCAAATACAGTACGGGTCGGAAGAAGCCCCAGTCCCCTGACCGTTCCTTTCTGCTCTACTCCTGACGGATCGGAGACTTCCTGCCCGAGCATCTGATAGCCGCCGCAGATACCGAACACAAGCCCGCCTTTAGACGCAAACCGCAGGATCTTCGCCTCAAGCCCATTCTGGCGCATCCAGAGCAGATCCTGAATGGTATTCTTGCTGCCCGGCAGGATTACCGCATCCGGTTCCCCGAACTCTGCCGGTGAACTGACATACCGCACTCCCGCTTCTTCATGTGCCTCCAGCGGCGCGATATCTGTAAAATTAGATATCCTCGGCAGACGGATCACCGCGATATCTACAAGACCTGCATTCTCTTTCTTCTGAAAACGCTCTGTCAGGCTGTCCTCTTCATCAATGTCCAGATAGAAATACGGCACAACTCCAAGCACCGGTATCTTTGCCCGTTCCTCGAGCATCGTAAGCCCCGGTTTCAGGATTGACACATCGCCGCGGAATTTATTGATGATCATTCCCTTGATTCTCTGACGCTCCTTTTCCTCCAGCAGCATAACGGTTCCGATCAGCTGCGCGAACACACCGCCTCTGTCAATATCACCGGCAAGAAGCACCGGCGCGTCCACCAGCTCCGCCAGCCCCATGTTTACGATATCGTCCTGTTTCAGATTGATTTCCGCGGGACTTCCAGCCCCCTCGATCACGATCACGTCATATTTCTGCCTCAGTTTCCCATATGCTTCCATAATATATGGAATATAGTCCCGTTTATGCCTGTAATACTCCACAGCGGACATGGTTCCCACAGGTTTCCCGTTAATTATCACCTGAGACCCCGTGTCGTTCGTGGGCTTGAGAAGAATAGGATTCATAGCCGCTGACGGTTCGATTCCCGCTGCTTCCGCCTGCATCACCTGGGCGCGCCCCATCTCAAGCCCTTCCTTTGTGATAAATGAGTTGAGCGCCATATTCTGTGATTTAAAGGGAGCCACACTGTAACCATCCTGCCTGAGCACCCGGCACAGTCCGCCGGCCAATACGCTTTTTCCTGCATTGGACATCGTTCCCTGTATCATAATTGAGCCTCTCATCCGGCTACCTCCGTTTCCTATATTATTTCCTCGTTCCTTCTATCATCCGTATTTTCATTCCCGGCCTTGTCCGTAATATCTCTCAGCGCTTCTGCCAGACGGAGATTCTCTTCATGTGTCCGCACTGCTATGCGGTACCATCCTTTCCCGAGCCCTCGGTAGTTCTCACAGTTCCGTATCAGTATGCCGCGTTTTTTCATCTCGCCGAATAGATCTTTTTTTGTATAAATAAGAATGAAATTTGTGTTAGAAGAAATAAATTTCATTCTCACTTTTTTCAACTCATCCTCCAAATATGTCCGCTCTTCAGCAACAAGATTACTCCCGTTCCTTATATACTCATCTTCATCCAGCGCCGCGATCCCGGCCTCCTGCGCAGGGACTGAAACACTCCAGGGCTGCCGCATATGCTGCATCTTCTCCAGCAATTCGTCATCTGATGAGAGCCCGTATCCCAGCCTCAGTCCCGGCATAGCATAAATCTTGGTAAAGGCGCGCAGGATAAAAAGCCTGTGATATCTTTCTGTCTCCCTGAGCATGGAATACCTCTCCGGAACCGGAAGGAATTCTATAAAACACTCATCCAGTACAAGACGGATTCTCAGTTCTTCACAGCGCTGTGTAACCCGCAGCAAAACCTCTCTGTCGATCACATGCCCTGAAGGGTTTACGGGAGAGCAGAGGAAGACAATATCTATGCTTTCATCAAGCTCTGATATGAAATCTTCCGTTATACAAAAGCAATTATTTTCTTTTGTTTTATAGTATTTAATTTCGCACTCAACTGTGTCGAGCGCCTGTTCATATTCGGAGAATGCGGGAACCGGCACAAGTGCACGCCGCGGTTTTTCTGCAAGTACCAGTGTATAAATAAGCTCTGCCGCACCATTTCCGAATATATATTCTTTCTCCGGAATATTCTGTTTCTGTGCCAGCTTTCTTCTCAGTCTTCTGCACTGACTGTCAGGATATACTGACGCAAGTTCCACTCCGCGTTTCGCCGCATCTGTCACGCTTTGCGGCGGGCCGAGCGGATTAAGATTCACAGAAAAATCCAGCATATTTTCATAAGTATATATATCTCCGCCATGCCCGTAGACCATCGTATTCCTCCTAAATCCAAGTATTGTCCCGTCAGATATATTAATTTACAGCATGATCACAATGTATTTCACTGCACCAAAAACAATCAGCATCAAAACAGCTGTTACGTACATAAGCCGCCCTGTTCTTTTGATGTCTTCCGGTTCAATCGGCCGCAGGTTATCTCCGATAAACTCCTTCTTATAAAGCTTTCCGAAATAGACTGCATCTCCCGCCAGCCTTACCCTGAGTGCCCCCGCGCAGACTGCTTCTGTCTGTGCGGCATTCGGGCTTGCATGTTTCCGGCGGTCTCTTCTGTAGATACGCCACGCATTTTTCCCGTCCATGCCGCAGAAAAATGCTGCCACTATCATAAACAGGGCTGTGACACGGGAAGGAATATAATTAAAGACATCGTCCATCTTAGCCGGAATACGCCCGAAATACAGGTACTTGTCATTCTTATATCCAAGCATGGAGTCCATTGTATTTACTGCCTTGTACAGAAATCCCAGAGGCGCCCCGCCGATCAGCATATAGATGAGCGGCGCTGTCACTCCGTCCGATGTATTCTCCGCCACGGTCTCCACCGCCGCTTTCGTCACACCTTCTGCACTTAGGTTTTCCGTGTCTCTCCCGACGATCATGGATACCGCCCTTCGCGCGCCCGGGAGATCATCTGCTTTCAATCTGTCATAGACTTTTACACTCTCTTTACACAGGCATCTCGCCGCAATAATCTGATAGCACCAGAATGTCTCCAGTACGAATCTCAGCACCGGATGTATTTTCTGTGCCAGAATGAGCAGCCCCAGCGGAAGCAGAAAGGAAATTCCTGCAATACACACCCACAGGACTGCGCCTGCAGCAACAAGCTCTCGCCCGCTTTTATTACTGCTGCAAAGCTTCCTGAGCTGCCGCTCGCCAAAAGAGATTCCTTTTCCGATCAGCCGGACCGGATGGTAGAGCCACTCCGGATCTCCAAATATAAAATCAAGAAAAAAGCCTGCCACGCAGGCTGCAAGTGACATTATCATAGCACGATCTCAAGTCCCGCCTCAAGCTGATGCACCCGGTCTCCCAGTACCTCGCGCAGAATGCGGTACCCCTCCTCTCCTGTACAGTGTCCGGTATAGATCTTCTCCACTCCGGTAGCGCGCACTTTTTCCGCAAAGCTGCGCACATATTCTTCTGATTTATTATACAGATGGAATCCACCGATCATGGCATGGATCTGTCTTCCCGGAAATACGGCCGACACCTCATTTATAATATTGTCTGCGCCTCCGTGGGAACAGCTGTTGAAGATTACACTTCCTGATTCCGTCTCAAATACAAGACTCTGCTCATGGGTAAAGCAGTCCGGCACCCAGTCATTTCCTTCTTTCAGATACATATGCTCCCGCTCTCCGGCCTTTTTCATACTTTCCTTACTGTGGGAAATCAGCCGGACGCCGGCACTGATCTCCAGATCTCCCGGCACACGGATGATCCTGTCTCTGTACTTTTCGAGCATTCCTCTCTTTATACCGATATATTTCATTTTTCCTTCTTTTCGGTCATAACAGTTCTCACTGCAGGACTCTTTCAGATAAAGTTTTGCTTTATCATTCTGAGCAAAAAACACAGGCATCCCGTCCGCATGGTCATAATGCGCATGGGACAGAACCGCATAATCCACATCAGCCAGATGTATCCCCAGTTTTCTGGCATTCTCCGCAAACAGACCGGTCTGCCCGGCATCCAGCAGGATCTTCTGATCCTTATACTCTATATAGAAGCTTAAGCCCCACTCACCCGGGAGACCGTCGTTTCCGATATTGTCCACTAATACTGCTGCTTTCATCTTTTCACTCCGCTCTGCAGATTTTCTTCCTTTTTCTTTCTGCTCTCAAAATAAATAAACCGGTCAATAGAATCCAGAATATCCGCAAAATCCTCTCTCGGCGCCGCGTCGATATAGCGGCTCAGGATTTCCTGTTCATTCTCCCTGTAACGTCCGTAGTAGATGTCATACAGGTTATGGCCCCGCATATGGATCCGGATTTCTTCCATATGCTGCTTTACATCATCCACGGACGTGAGGTCATGTCCGATGACCTCAGCCAGCTTCCGGCCGCTTCTGAGCCGGTACAGGTACTCACGCCATTTTTCTATAAATATTTCATAAAACTGCTCTTCTGATTCAATGATCCCGATTTGTGCCATTACCTTCGGATCAAGGAAATAGTTTTCAAAAGAATAGTACTTCAGAATCAGTACGTTCTTCTCTGTGACCCTCGGCAGCCGGTCTATATCCTCCTCATTTCTCCGGGCGTAATAATTACAGAGCTGTGATTTCAGTTCTTCACTGTCCTTGCCGTCCCCGTCCCGGATCATAAGAAAATTATCTTTTATATAAATCTGATTCATATATTTCAGATTTGCATAGGTCTTGATATTTGTACAGCTGTTGGTCGTAATGATCGCAATGCGGGAAAGATTTCCCTCGCTGTCGTATGTCTCTGAATAATATTTCCGTATCAGAAGCGGAAGCCTGCTCTTATCCTGCTTGCCCTCTACGATAAAAACAAAATTCACGTTCATCAGATCGTTTGCCGAATAGCCCAGATCGTCCAGAACGGCGCTGATATCTGTCTTCTCCCGCACTTCAGAGAATCCGTCCTTATCCAGAAATACCTGTCTGATCTGTCTGCTGCTGAAATTCGACAGCAGATTCGGAGAATGGGTAGAGAACATGACCTGATTCTTTTTCGACAGCCTGTACAGAATATCCCCCGATACCTTCTGAAGCTTCGGATGGAGAAAGATCTCCGGATCTTCCACCATAATAATGTCCGCATTCTTCATGCCTTCCTCTTCATACGCCTCCAGAAGAGAAAGCATATAGATGCTGCGCATACCCTTCCCCATACTCTCAGTAGGACGGTTTTTCTGATATCCTGCCTGACGCACGGAAGCCGTAACCGAAAGCGTCCGTTCTATATCCAGATCCATGGAGTAGGCAATCTCATCCCTGCCGCCGTTCCTGCGGAAAATCTCGTTTACTCTCCTGGAAAATGAATCCAGATTCAGATTGTACAGCTTATATTCCAGGAGCTTCGACGTCTCAAATGCATTCAGCTCCTCAGTTGTCTTCTTGTGGATCAGCCCGATACACGAAAAGCAGTGATTACATTCCTTCGCCACATCAAACATACAGCATCCGGAACGCATCCGTTTCAGGAGATCGTCCTCCTGCATTAAGAGCAGATCATCCTGAAATTTCTTCAGGTCACGCTGGGTATCCATAAAATAGATATGCGGAAAAATCTTCGGAATGTATCTGTTGTCCTTCTGCTTTCCGTCACTGTACCGTGTGCGTCCCTCCCGATTGACAGAGAACTCAAATTTCAGTGTGCCTCCGGAAAAAGTTCTGTCACTGTCTGTTCCTTTTCCACTGTCTGCTTCTGTTCCACCGTCAGGCAAAAAGGAAGGAAGCTTTCTGCAGAATTCACGATACCATGCTTCAGGTCTCCGGTAAGCGCTGACTACTCCGAATCTGTGAAACCTCTTCAGATCATCCTCCGTAATACGCAACTCTGCGCTGATCTCCACATTCGGGAAATTCTCCCGAAAGTCTTCTTCCCTGACAAGATAATCTCCGCCCACAGCGCGCACAGCGTCAAGAACAGCAGTCTTTCCGGTATCATTCTTTCCTACCAGTATAAGTGCATTTTCAATATCACTGATATGCATTTCT
Source organism: Candidatus Mediterraneibacter gallistercoris (assembly GCA_019119745.1). The sequence continues at coordinate 5,943 of DWWI01000226.1, forward strand.
TTAATTGATTTGAAATTGCGTATCCGAAGATCTGTAATCTGCATTCCGGCACCTCCCGCTGCAGCTCTCTGCGTAACATAAATCTCTATGCGCAACAGTACAGGTATGAGCTGAACTGTTACTCTTCTGTTAATGAATAAATGGAATCCAGCATATGCGTGCCGCTTTCTGTCTTAAACACACGCTCCCTGAACTTACAGATTGCCTCATGGCTGTACTGGGATTCGTCCGCATTAACCAGATAATCTGCTTCCAGAAGTATCTGGTAATCCCTGCCCTCTACATTTGTATATGTATGATGATGTGTCACCAGATAGATGATGCGCTCTTCCATCTCCTCCGGAATATTAAACTCTGAAAGGAAGATCCGAAGCAGCGGCTCACTCTCCGCCTCCTGATGATTTCCATTTGTATTACCATACTTCTCCCTGCAGAGCGGACAGGCAATGTCATGGACGATCGCCGCGATCTCCAGCGTATCCTGCGTCTTCTCGTCCAGTCCTTCCAGACGTCCGATCGTCTGCGCATAGGCATATACTTTCAGGAAATGCCGCACGTCCGAACGGTTTCCCCTGTAAAAATCGATCATCTTATTTACAATTCTTTCTTTCATGCTTCTGTAGCCTCCATTTCCGGATTGATTCTCTCCTGTTTCC
>DWWI01000227.1 GCA_019119745.1 Candidatus Mediterraneibacter gallistercoris
CGCTTCACACCGCAGCGGTTTCCCGCGTCAAAGCGTTGGATTGACAGGTTTTTCCCTGTTTTTTATACTGGTCTGCAGCCAATAATAATCAGATCAGGAGGGCACCCATGAAAATATATGCATTTGAAGTAAGAGATGATGAAAGGGAATATTTTGAGGAGTTGTCCGAAATCCCGGAAATTGAACTGGAACTGCACCCGGAAGGGCTGACGCGAACCTCGATTTCGGAACTGGAACCCGGCTGCGGAGTTACTGTCCTCGGAATGTATAATTACCGCAGGCCTGAGCTTGATATGATGAAAAATCAGGGCGTGATCGGTCTGTCCACTAGAACTATCGGGTACAACCATATTGATATCGATTACGCACGGCGGATCGGTCTGCATGTGTGCAATGCGTGTTACGATCCACATGGCGTTGCAGATTACACAATTATGATGATCCTGCTCTGCCTGCGCAATTACAAACAGGCGCTCTGGCGTACACAGGTCAATGATTTCTCCCTCACCGGACTGATGGGCAGGGAACTGAAAGACCTCACCGTAGGAATCATAGGCACCGGGCAGATCGGAAGCACGGTCATAAAAGAGCTGTCGGGTTTTGGCTGCCGCATCCTCGCCTGTAACCGGCACAAAAATCCTGCCGTATCAGGTCTTGCCGAATACGTCTCTCTTGAAACCATTTACCGGGAAGCCGACGTAATCTCCCTGCACCTTCCGCTCACCCCGGAGACATACCATATGATCAATGCCGAGGCCCTCTCCCGAATGAAGAAGGGCGTTGTGCTGATCAACTGCGCAAGAGGTGCGCTCACAGACATCAAGGCGCTGATCTCCGGCATCGAATCCGAGCAGATCGGAGCGCTGGGACTCGACTGCATAGAATACGAAGAGGATATCGTCCACAGAGATCTGCGTACCGATATCCTCTCCAACCGTGATATGGCTTATTTAAGACAATTTAAAAATGTTATCCACACCCAGCACATGGCTTTCTATACAGACAGCGCTGTAAAAAGCATGGTACACTGCGGCGTGCGCGGACTAGTTGAGATGGCAGCCGGGAAAAAGTGCGCTACACAGCTGTGCTGATCCGGCACTGCCACAGACCTGCGGCACAGTCCTCAGACCAGTCTGCGCTCTTCCGGCGGAGCAATTACTTCCGGTATGCAAAGAGCGGAAGTCCGTCTTTCATCGGCACTTTTACCTCACCCTGAATCAACGGCAGCGCATAATCGATAAACTCCTGTCCGATATCCGAGCCGTTCCCCGTGATCCACTCAAGGGGAACGGTCTTTTCCCGATTGCAGATCAGGTTCACATCTTCTGCCACATAATCAATCTTGTACTCTTTACCCGGCTGGCGGGAGAATCCGATCATCTTTCCTGTCATGCCCTCTATGGCACATCTCACGCCATATGCTCCGGAGGCGACAGCCTCATTCTGATCCGTACCTGAAAGCATAGCGGAAGAACATCTCTGGCATACATTGAGTTCGATGGATCTCACCTTTACCCCGACTTTCTCTTTCACCAGATTTTCCAGATATTTGCCGGAACCGGTAAGCATCTTGTGTCCGAAATTATCTACGCCCACATCACTCGCAAGCTCACAGATAAATGTTCCGTTTCCGTCATGGATTCCCTCTGAGAGACATACAACCAGATTCGGGACTTTCTCAAGGGCTCCTTTCACATCGGAAATAAATTTCTCTGTGTCAAATGCAGTCTCCGGCAAATATATGAGTACCGGATTATCACCCTCGAACTTTCGTGCAAGAACACCTGCCGCCGTCAGCCATCCGGCATGGCGTCCCATGATCTCCACAATCGTGACTGACTTTTTATTATCGTAGACAGACGCGTCCGCCGCGATCTCACGCACAGTGGATGCCACGTATTTGGCTGCGCTTCCAAATCCCGGCGTATGGTCCGTACAGACCAGATCATTGTCGATCGTCTTCGGAATCCCCACAAAACGGATACTGCTTCCTGCTTTTTCTGCATAGCGGGAAAGCTTGCTCACTGTATCCATAGAGTCATTTCCTCCTATATAGAAGAAATATCCGATCCCGTACTTGTCAAACTTCTCAAACAGCTTCGGATATACTGCGTCGTCAAGATCCTCCGGCAGCTTATATCTGCATGATCCCAGATAGGAACCCGGAGTTGTGCGGATCAGTTCCAGTTCGCCTGACTTCTTCAGCGGCTCCATATCCATAAACTGATCATTTAAAAACCCCTCTATCCCGTTGATCATACCGTATACGGTCCCGCATGCATCCTTCCGGTTCAGCGCCTCACTTACAACACCATACAGACTTGCGTTTATTACAGCAGTGGGGCCTCCTGACTGCCCTACGATCACGTTTTTCTTCATTTGTTTCCTCCTTATACTTCTTGTACCGATCAAAGCCGACATCTCTACTATATCCGAAAAAAATAAATTTTACAATATTACAGTTTGCAACAGTTCAGCCGCCGGAACATAAAGAGCCTGATCTGCGCCTGCGTAAGAATCTGTCTTTCACATTTTCAGAGTTGTGAAAAAAATAGATTTGCGGTAAACTATACATTGATCAACGATTATCTTACTTCAGGGAGGAAAAGTATGAAATATATATCATTTGCCATACCGTGCTATAATTCGGAGGCCTATATGGAAAAAGCCATCAATTCCATCCTAGTCGGCGGGGAAGATGTAGAGATCCTCGTAGTCAACGACGGCTCCAAAGACGGCACACAGAAAATAGCCGAGCGCTATCAGGAAAAATATCCCACGATAGTAAAAGCTATCGAAAAGGAAAACGGCGGACACGGCGACGCTGTCAACTGCGGGCTGCAGCACGCCACAGGAAAATATTTTAAAGTAGTGGACAGCGATGACTGGGTGGATGAGGATTCACTTCTTAAGATTCTCGATGCAGTCAAAGGCTTTGTTGACGCGGACTCTGAGGTCGATATGGTCATCGCAAACTATGTATATGAAAAAGTCGGCATGGAGCATAAAAAAGTAATCCGCTATGACAACGTGCTCCCGGAAAACCAGATTTTCCGCTGGGACGATATCGGACGTTTCCGTCTGGATCAGTACATCCTGATGCACTCCGTTATCTACCGCACGGAGATGCTCAAGCTCTGTCAGCTTGAATTGCCGAAGCATACCTTCTATGTAGACAATATCTATGTATATTATCCGCTGCCGCACGTACGCACACTGTATTACCTGAATGTAGACTTCTACCGGTATTTCATCGGACGTGAAGACCAGTCCGTCAACGAGAAAGTAATGATCAGCAGGATCGACAAGCAGCTCTTTGTCACAAAGACTATGATCGCAATGTACGAACTTCGCATGATTACGAGCAAAAAGCTCCGGAAATATATGATCAATTATCTGGCGATCATGATGACAGTCTCATCAATCCTGTGCATCCGCTCTAAAAAGCAGGAAAATCTGGTCAAGAAGAAGGAACTCTGGGATTATCTGAAACGGAAAGATTATAAGACTTATATCAAGATCCGCTACGGTATCCTCGGACAGACTATGAACCTGCCGGGGCGTCCGGGCAGAAAGGTTTCTTCCCTTGCCTACAGCGTGGCAAGGCGTCTGATCGGATTCAACTAAATGTATAAAAATGACAGCCATGACATATACTTTCCTTAAAATAAAAAAAGGAGTATATATCATGGCTGTTAATTTTTCTGAAAGTATAACAAAAGAAAATCTCATGAGAGCCTTCGCAGGGGAGAGTCAGGCCCGCAACCGGTATACAATTGCGGCAGAACGCGCGGAAAACGACGGAATGCTCACCATTGCTGAAATCTTCCGCTATACCGCCGATCAGGAACGTGCCCATGCGGAACGCTTTTACGAACTGCTCAAAGAGCTCTCCGGACAGACGATCTATATAGACGGAAGTTACCCTGTCGACCAGCAGGAGACCCTGCCTGAACTTCTGCGCGCCGCAGAGCACAATGAACACGAAGAATTTGCCGATGTCTATCAGGCATTCGGAAATATCGCCCGGGAAGAGGGCTTCCCCGAAGCAGCATCCGCTTTCCATCAGATTGCCCAGATCGAGCATATCCACGAACAGCGGTTTGCAAAGCTGGCAAAAATGCTGGAAACCGACGCATGGTATCATCCAAAGAGCCCTTCCAGATGGATGTGCACCAACTGCGGTTATATCCACGAGGGAAATCAGGCGCCGCCGGTATGTCCTGTATGCCGCCACGAGCAGGGATATTTCATTCCTTACGAAATGTCATGCTACCGGATCGACTGATCTGTTATCTATTCGCAGAGGATCAGTTTTTCTCCCGCCTGATATCCTTCCACGATCTTCTCGGTAAGGATAATTCCTGCGTCAAAAGATGCAAATGTGACAGCACTGATGTTTCCGAACTTAGTGCTGTCTGCAAGTACATAACTGATCCGGCACTGGCGCATGGCAGTCCTTTTCACCTGTGCTTCGCCGGCATCCGGCGTGGTAAAGCCCTCATTTCTGCTGATACCGTTTGTCCCGAAAAATCCTTTCGTAAAATGATATCTTTCCAGCGTCTCCATGGCCTGGGCACCGATCACCGCCTCGGTGGAACTCTTTAATTCTCCCCCGACAAGAAATACGCGATTGCCCTGCGCGGCCAGTTTCTGTGCATGAGCCACCGCATTTGTCACAAACGCGGCTTTCGTCCGGGCAAGGAACTCGATCATATATCCGGTAGTCGTCCCTGCATCCAGATAGACAAAATCCCTGTCTTCGATCATAGCCGCGGCGCAGCGTGCAATCTGTATTTTTTCTGCCTTCTGCACTTCCACCTTCTGGGCGACCGTAGGCTCCTGCGTGACAAAGGAGCCGTCACTTGTTACGGCTCCTCCGAATACTTTCGTCAGTCTTCCGGCTCTGTCAAGAGCCGTAATATCACGGCGTGCGGTAGATTCGGAAATACCGAGGAGCTCTGTGATCTCCGCCACAGTGACACTCTTCTTTTCTTCCAGAAGAGCCAGTATCTTTTCATATCTCTGTTCTGATAACATAACAACCTCTTTATATTTGTATTTCCTTTATTGTACGCCAATTTTCAGTATTAATCCACCTTCTTCTTCAGCAGTCCCAGCAGCAGCGCAGATATTACAGTACCGACTACCAGAGCTACAAGATACATGAGGGCGTTCCCCACTACCGGGAATACGAAGATTCCGCCGTGAGGAGCCATAAGCGTACAGTTAAACACCATTGACAGAGCTCCCGCTACAGCTGACCCGGCGATACATGCCGGAAGCACGTGAAGCGGATCGGAAGCTGCGAACGGAATAGCTCCTTCAGTGATAAACGCCAGTCCCATGATAAAGTTTGTAGGCCCTGTCTCCCTCTGTTCTTTTGTAAATTTATGTTTAAAAAGAAGGGTCGCAAGTGCGATCGCACACGGAGGTGTCATTCCGCCGATCATAACTGCTGCCATAATGTCATAGTTTCCTGCCGCGATGGATGCCGTACCGAATACATAAGCCGCTTTATTGAACGGACCTCCCATATCAATCGCCATCATGCCGCCAAGAATAAGGCCCACGAGCACTTTACTTGTCTCTCCCATGTTCGAGAGTCCCGTATTCAACGCGGTGTTGATGCCGCCCATAATCGGTTCCACAATAAAATTCATTAAAAGTCCCATGATCAGAATACCGAATACAGGATAAAGCAGAACCGGCGCGATCTTCTCGATTGCCTGAGGCAGTTTTTCACAGATCTTGCGCAGCCCCAGGATAATATATCCTGCCGCGAATCCGGCTACGAGCGCGCCTAAAAATCCTGACTTTCCGCCGGATGCGATCATACCGCCCACAAAACCTACTGCCAGAGCCGGCCGGTCGCCGATCGCCATCGCGATAAATCCCGCCAGCACAGGAAGCATGAAGCCAAACGCCGTATCTCCGATTCCTTTAAACAGCGCTGCCAGAGGTGTGATCGTTCCGAAATCTGCTCTCTGATCAGCGGGCAGGGCATTCAGGTCAACCGAAAGTCCGTCGATCAGGAATGCAATGGCAATAAGGATGCCGCCGCCTACTACGAACGGAAGCATATGGGACACACCGTTCATAAGCTGTGTATAAATCTTGTGACCGACGCCTCCTGATTTTGTGCTTCCGGAAGATGATGACGCCTCTTCTCCTGTCCCGTGCCAGACCGGAACATTTCCTGACATCGCCTGTTCCACCAGTTTATCTGCCTTGCTGATTCCGTCAGAAACCTGACACTCGATCACTTTCTTTCCGTCAAAACGTTCCATGGGCACCTGTGCGTCTGCCGCCACGATAATACAGTCCGCCTCACGGATTTCTTCATCTGTCAGCACATTCTTGGCGCCGCCGGATCCCCTTGTCTCTACTTTTATGAAACAGTTCTTCGCTTTGGCCGCTTTCTCGATTCCCTCCGCAGCCATATAGGTATGCGCTATTCCGGTGGGACATGATGTGACGGCAAGAATCTTAAAGCCGCCCGCTGCATCCACATTTGTATCAGCAAGCCGTTCATCAATATCACTCTGTTCCTCATCTGCCTGATCGACAATCTCCAGGAACTCATCCACACTATTTGCGTTTCTGAGATTGTCCGCAAAGTTCTCATCCATCAGCAGTACCGACAGCTTACTAAGGACGTCCAGATGTACATTGTCCTTTGTATTCGGCGCCGCGATCAGGAACATCAGCGTGACCGGCTGACCATCCAGGGAATTAAACTCCACGCCGTCCTTTATGACCATGGCTGCCAGTCCCGGCTTTGACACTGCGTCGCATTTCCCGTGTGGAATTGCAATGCCTTCCCCGATTCCGGTAGTACTTTCTTCTTCACGCTCATATACCTGAGCCCTGTACGCCTCTCTGTCATTGATTTTGCCGCTTTTGACCATCAGGTCGATGATCTGGTCAAGCGCCTCGCTCTTAGTCTTCGGAGTTCCCGTAAGAGATATACTCCGCCTGTCAAGCAAATCTGTGATTCTCATCCTTGTAACCTTCCTTTCGCTAATTCCTTATATGATCCTTTTATACAGTTCCATGATCTCATCCTTTGTTGCAAGATACTCCGAGAACGCACTGGCGCTTCCCGACGCGACCCCCATATAGAACGCATGTCTGTAATCTTTTTTCTCCATCCATCCGGCAGTAAATCCTGCCACCATGGAATCCCCTGAGCCCACTGCGTTTACGAGAACTCCTTTCGGCGCCGGAGTTTCATATACACTGCCGTCTTCCGCCACGAGTACCGCGCCCTCGCCCGCCATGGAAATCAGTACATTTTTCGCCCCCATTTCCTGGAATTTCCTGCCGTACGGAACGACCTCTTCTCTCGTCTTTAATTTCACACCGAATATATCGCCCAGTTCATGGTTGTTCGGCTTAATGAGAAACGGATGATATTTTAATACATTCAGCAGAAGTTCTCCCGTCGCGTCCACGACAAATGTAACGCCCTTCCCTTCAAGCCGCTCCAGTATCCGGCTGTATATATCATCAGGCATCGAGACCGGGATACTTCCCGCAAGGACAAGCACGTCTCCCGGAACCAGAACATCCAGCTTCTTCATCAGCTCCTCCGTCTTTTCCGGGCTGATATCCGGTCCCATCCCGTTGATCTCAGTGCCGTCAATGCTTTTCAGTTTCACATTGATCCGCGAGATTCCGTCTTCGATCCGTATAAAGTCCGACCGCACTCCGATTTCCTCCACCTTACGGATAATTTCATCTCCCGTAAAACCGGCGACAAACCCGAGGGCCGTGCTCTCGATTCCGAGATTGGTAAGGATCGTCGAAACATTAATTCCTTTTCCTCCCGGAAGGAGCAGTTCCGAACTTGTGCGGTTCGTAAGTCCCAGCTTAAAATCATCAACAGAGACGATATAATCCAGTGACGGGTTAAATGTAACTGTATAGATCATTTTGTTCCCTCCATTTCCTTTTTGTAATTCCATTATACATTCATACTCAGTCAATTTCAATCAAAATAATTCACATATTTCGTGATTTATTTTGGTTTATTTTGCACAATTTTGATTCAAATAAAAGTACAAAAAAAGACGCTGTTTATATAAAACAGTGTCCTCTTTTCCGTCTGTTTATTCATTCAGACCGTCATTACGGGAATTTCATCCGTTTACCTTTCTCCATTCCGTATGGGCCGGACCCGGTCCGAAATTCTTATCAATCAGGCGGCAGTACTCTTCATACGCCTCCACACCTTTAAAGTTTTCCTCCAGCGCGTCGCGGATTCCCTTATAATACCATGCCAGCGCAGATTTACTCTGCATACGGAACCTGCTCCAGAGAGCGTCTCCAACCACCGGATAATCCCGGTCTATGTCCCGCATATTGGAAAGCTTATCCGCCAGACCGATCATCTGCACCTCGATGGGCGCATCCTTCAGGCGCCTGATAGTCGCGCCTTTTCGTTCCTCCCAGCTCAATGACTTGTCCTCGCTTTCCTGCGCGACCATATCTGCAACCCTTCCGCCAAATCGGAGCTTCAGTACATCCCAGGTAATCCCGCTGCAGTCCTCGATCGTATCATGCAGCACCGCCGCACAGATTACCTCCTCGTCCTTTGTCATCGTCGACACGATATCCGCCACCTCGATAGGATGGACGATATAGGGGCGCCTTGTCCCCTTTCGAAACTGTCCTTCGTGTGCCTTCGTCGCAAACTCCATCGCGTCATCTATCATGTCTTCCCCTCCGCATAGACTTGCTCATCCCGCAGACCAGACCGCCGCGGAGATGATTTTATTCCAGTATGTCAGTTGTCAAATAAATTTTAACACAAGGAGTCAGCAAGTACAATGGAAAGTCTCGGACTTATTTCACTTTTACAGTACCGATGAATTTCTCTCTATGTTATACTGTTTTGGATGGGAGGTTAGCTGATGAAAAGGAAAAACGTTCTGGTAACCGGCTCTTCCAGAGGCATCGGCCGCGCATGCGCCCTCACCTTTGCCGAAAACGGTTATCATGTATTTATCAATTGCAGAAATTCTCTTGACCGGCTGAAAGAAACCGAAGACAGCATTATCGCATCCGGCGGCACATGCACCATGCTTCCCGGCGATGTAAGCAATCCTGACGAAGTACGCGCAATGTTTGATAAGATCTCTGCACAGTGCGGCGGGCTGGATGTTCTTGTCAACAATGCCGGGTGTGCCTGGTTCGGCCTGATGAGCGATATGACTGATAACGAGTGGCGTACACTCATCGACACGGATCTTTCCTCCGCTTTCTATTGCTGCAGGGCGGCAATCCCTTATATGGTTTCCCGCAAAACCGGAAAGATCATCAATATTTCTTCCATGTGGGGCACTTCCGGAGCGTCCTGTGAAGCCGCCTATTCCGCCGCCAAATCAGGGCTGCATGGTCTGACAAAAGCACTGGCAAAGGAACTGGCGCCAAGCAATATACAGGTAAACGCACTTGCCTGCGGCGTGATCGATACAGATATGAACGCAAGACTTGAACCGGAAGAGCGGACCGCGCTGGAAAACGAGATACCGGCCGGAAGATACGGCACTTCCGAAGAAGCTGCACAAGCCGTACTCATGCTCTCGGAAGCACCTGCTTATCTGACCGGACAGATCATCGGGCTGGACGGAGGAATGATATAACGTCACAGCCCAATATACAAAGAATGGAATCAGGCAGTTATCTCCAGACGATATCTGCCTTTTTTCTCGGAGCTGTCCTTTTATATGTAACCGCAGGATATCCGATAAGCATACAGGATGTAAGATGCCTGTCCGGAATTCCCAGCCATTCTTTCAATTTCGGGGATGCCTCTATGATTCTCTGCAGATATCCGCTGTAGAGTATTCCCGCGCCTTCCGCCACCGCCATGGTTTCCATATTGGCGGCAGCCAGTCCGCCGTCCAGCGGATTATCAGAAACAACCATGATACAGGATGGCGCGTTGAAAAACAGCTGATCAGCGGCATGATCTTTCTTCCTGCGTCGGTACATAAACTTAAACAGCATCGCGTACTGGGGCATCTCGTCCTTCATCCTCTCGGCAAGTTCCGGAATTTCTTCCCACAGCAGCTCCTTAAACTCCTCCAGTTCATCCCGCAGTACAATAAATCGGCAGGACTGACTGTTCTTTGCAGTAGGGGTATATCTGCCCGCCTGAAGTATTTTCTCCATTTTTTCCTTCTCAAGCGGCTGTTCTTTATAAGAACGGATACTTCGCCTGAATTTCACGGCATGCAGAAAATGCTCCGGATCTATTGAAAATTCATCCTTATCGTACTCTTCGATATCCGCCATATCATACTCCGGAATCGCCACTGCCGCACGGGGACAGACTGCAACGCAGTGTCCGCACTCGATACACTCCGGGGTATATACCGCTTTTTTCTCCTCCAGTTTCAGTTTCCCTGCGGGGCAGTCTTTTACACACATCCCGCATCCGATACACTTCTCTTTATCTATTGTGATCATAATCTCCCGTCCTTTCTGAATGTCCTTCCTGTTTCACTGTTTTTCTGCGTCTCTCACAAGCTCCACTCCCGCAGTTTCCGTGATTTACAGTCTTCCATATACATCTTTGGGAACATATGCCTTTACTTCGATTCCCTCCGGAACATATTCCTCTGAGATAAGCTGACCGCGGTTTCGGATCATCTGAATCTTCCCCGCCTCCGAGAAGTCATACAGGCGTTCGATATAAATCTGGTCTCTCCGCAGAATTTCCAGAAGAGCTTTCTTAAGCTCTTCCAGGCCCTGTCCGGTCTTTGCCGATGTAGGTATGGAATAATCCGCCTGAAAATCACGCTGTCTTCCCGGATGCTCCAGTCTGTCCTGTTTATTGAAGAGCGTTACCACCGGACGGTCCTCTACACCAAGCTGGCGCAGTGTATCATAGACAACGTACATCTGTTCATCCATCTGGGGATTCGACGCGTCTACCACATGAATAATGATATCCGCATACTTTGCTTCCTCCAGCGTACTTTTAAACGCCTCCACCAGATGGTGGGGAAGTTTCCGTATAAAGCCTACCGTATCCGTGAGCAGGATCTCCTGAGTATTATCCAGCGTCAGCGACCGCGTCGTTGTGTCCAGCGTGGAAAACAACATGGCATCTTCCAGAATCCCCGCATCCGTCAGGGC
>DWWI01000228.1 GCA_019119745.1 Candidatus Mediterraneibacter gallistercoris
GGCGCCTGCGTCCTGAACTCCACCTGCCGCAGTCTCTTATGCACATTCTGCGCCGCCTGCCCGATCGTCTTTGTGAAGAGCTCCTGATCCATGAAATGTGAGCAGGAACATGTCGCCAGATATCCGCCGTCCTTCACTAGTTTCATCCCCCGCAGATTGATCTCCCGGTAACCCTTCACCGCTTTTTTGATTGAGCTTCTCGATTTCGTAAATGCCGGCGGATCAAGGATGACCACGTCATATTTCTCTCCCTGCTTCTCCAGACGAGGAAGCAGGTCAAAGACGTCTTCGCATATAAACTCCACCCGGTCTTCCAGTCCGTTCAAAGCGGCATTTTCTCTCGCTTGAGCAACACCCAGCTCAGAAGCATCCACTCCGGTCACGTGCTCCGCCCCTGCAATTCCTGCATTCAGGGCAAAGGAACCGGTATGGGTAAAGCAGTCCAGCACCCGGGCTCCTTTGCAGAGCTTTGCCACTGCCCGTCTGTTGTATTTCTGATCAAGGAAGAAGCCGGTCTTCTGTCCGTCCTTTACGTCCACATAATAGCGCACGCCGTTCTCCACGATCTCCACCTTTGTATCAAAAGGCTCGCTGATAAATCCCTTACGGCGCTCCATCCCTTCCTGCTCGCGTACTTTCGCGTCACTGCGCTCATAGACGCCTCGGATGTGGACGCCGTCTTTCTCCATCAGTTCTTTTAAAATATCCACGATCATCAGTTTAAAGCGGTCGATTCCCAGAGCGAGAGATTCCACCACCAGCACATCCGCGAACTTGTCCACCACGATACCCGGCAGGAAATCTGCTTCTCCGAAGATCACCCGGCAGCTGGAAATATCATCCATCACTTTTTTCCGGTACTCCCATGCATTCTGTACGCGCATGCGGATAAACTCCTCATTAATTTCCGTGTCACGGTTTCTCGTCATCATGCGCACCGTCAGTTTTGAATTTCGGTTGATAAATCCACGCCCTAGCGGATAACCGTCGAAATCATGGACGAGCACGATATCTCCGTCCTCAAAGCTTCCCATAATACTTTCTATCTCATTGTCGTAAATCCATGGCCCGCCCTGCTTGAGTGTGCGTCCCGCGCCTTTTCTTAAAGTAACAACTGCATTAGACATAATCTTCCTCCCTGTGTCTTATGATTAATCCTTCTGAATTCCAATATTATAAGAGTTCAACCCGCGCCATTCGTAAAACCGCACTTCGTGCTTATCGTGGCTGTTGCCACTGTTTTACTCATTAACAGGCGCTCACCTCATCTGAATGTCAGTCGCCAGATTCCTATGCAAGCATAAATCCGTCTGCTGACATTCAGATGGTTGAACTTTTATAGAATATCATACCACAGATCATATACACAGACCAGCGCCGGCACACAAAGAATGTTCTGCATTCACAGCCACTCTATGAATTTCATCGAATGGTTAACTCCATTGGAGAGCAGCCGCTTTTTCTATAATCATATTTAAGATATGAGGAGCATTACCGGGAAATTGATGTTTTTAACGAAAGAGAGTATAATTACCATACTTTATGCAGAAAGGACGATCGCTTGTGAAAGATAAAATATTGATCCGCGGAGCACGGGTCCACAATCTGAAAAATATTGACGTTGATGTGCCTCTTGGAAAGATCGTGGGCATCGCCGGCGTATCCGGCTCGGGCAAGTCTTCCCTCGCCCTCGGCGTCCTCTACGCAGAAGGATCAAGACGCTATCTGGACGCCCTGTCCACCTACACGAGACGGCGCATGACGCAGGCTGCAAAAGCAGACGTGGATGAGGTGCTCTATGTTCCTGCTGCCCTTGCGCTCCACCAGCGCCCCGGAGTTCTCGGCATCCGCAGTACGTTCGGTACGGGGACAGAGCTTTTGAACAGCCTGCGTCTGATGTATTCGAGACTGGCGAATCACAGATGTCCCAACGGGCATTATCTTGCTCCTTCTCTTGCTGTTGCCGCCGGACAGGAGCTTGTTTGTCCGGAATGCGGCGCCCGTTTCTACGCTCCCGCCGCAGAGGAACTGGCATTTAACAGTCAGGGAGCATGCCGCACCTGTGACGGAACCGGTACGGTACGCACAGTAGACCGATCCACCCTTGTTCCTGATGAATCCCTCACTATCGATGAAGGTGCGGTTGCGCCATGGAATTCTCTCATGTGGTCTCTTATGACCGACGTCTGCCGGGAAATGGGAGTGCGCACGGATATTCCTTTCCGCGACCTGACAGACAGAGAAAAAGATATTGTCTACAACGGTCCCGCCGAAAAGAAACATATCCTCTACCATTCTAAAAAGACCAATCAGGCAGGGGAACTGGACTTTACCTATTACAATGCTGTCTACACAGTAGAAAACGCCCTCTCCAAAGTCAAAGATGAGAAAGGAATGAAGCGGGTTGAGAAATTTTTGAAACTGGAGACCTGCCCGGACTGCGGCGGCACTCGTCTGTCTGAAGCCGCAAGAGCACCGAAGCTGAAGGGGATCTCTCTGGCCGAAGCCTGCCGCATGACTCTGTCTGATCTAACGGAATGGGTATCGGAAGTCCCCGGCTCCCTGCCGGAGGAAATGCGTCCTATGGCAAAGAGCATCTGCGAGTCTTTTCAGACTGTTGCAAAACGGCTGCTGGATCTTGGTCTGGGATATCTGACTCTGGACCGCGCATCCTCTACACTGTCCACCGGGGAGAGGCAGAGGATGCAGCTCGCCCGCGCGGTGCGCAACCGGACTACGGGAGTCCTCTATGTTCTGGACGAGCCGTCCATCGGTCTTCATCCCTCCAATATCGTCGGACTGACAGGTGTGATGCACGACCTGATCGCGGACGGCAATTCCATTCTTCTGGTCGACCATGACTCACAGATCCTTTCAGATGCAGACTGGATCATCGAGATGGGCCCTGGAGCCGGCATCGACGGCGGTGAAGTGATCGCTCAGGGAACCGTACCGGAACTTGCCGGAAATTCTGCTTCCCTGATCGGGCCTTTCCTCACCGGCAAACCTCAGACTCCGGTAAGAAAACAGACTGCCGCTTCTGAGATGTTTTCTGAAGGGAAGATTTGTCTCTCCACTTCAGCCATCCATACCGTCAAGCCGCTGGAAGTGGACATTCCGAAGGGCCGGCTGACCGTAGTCACAGGCGTGTCCGGCTCCGGCAAAACGACACTCATCCTTGAGAGTCTGATCCCCGGTCTGGAGGCATGGATTGACGGGAAACCGTTGCCGGATCATGTACGTGCCGTCAACGCAGACGGGATTGCACATGTAAAACTGATCGACGCCACGCCCATCGGCATCAATGTCCGCTCCACCGTAGCCACCTACGCCAATGTCCACGACGAGCTGCGCAAGACATTTGCCCGTACTTCGGACGCAAAGGAACTTGGCTATAGGGCCGGAGACTTTTCCTACAATACGGGGAAACTCCGCTGTCCGGTCTGTGACGGAACAGGGGTGATCAGTCTGGATGTACAGTTCCTTCCGGATGTAAAGATTACCTGTCCAAAATGCCGTGGATCAAGATATTCAAAAAGTGCGGAGAAAATAAAATACACGAATAAGAAAGATAAAAATGGACATTCCTTCTCTCTTCCGGAACTGATGGAAATGAATGTAAGCACAGCGTTGAAAGCCTGCGCGAATCTGAAATCCGTCCGGCAGAAGCTGCAGGTACTGGAAGATCTGGGTCTCGGATATCTCACACTGGGGGAAGAAACGCCCAGTCTCTCCGGCGGAGAAGCGCAGCGCCTGAAGCTGGCAAGCGAGATGGGAAAAGCTCAGTCAGATTCCGTTTTCGTATTTGATGAGCCTACCATCGGACTCCATCCTCTTGACGTACGCACTCTGCTGGAAGTCTTCCAGACGCTCATCGAAAACGGAGCAACCGTCATCGTTATTGAACACGACCTTGACGTAATCCGCAATGCAGATTATATCATTGACATGGGGCCGGGAGGCGGAGAGGCAGGCGGACGGATCGTAGCGGCAGGAACGCCGGAGGAAATCAAGAAGTCTCCTGAAAGTATAACTGGAAAGTTTTTATAGAAATTCAGTCCTGTTCGGCGCGGTGCTCGGCATAAGCGAAGCAATCCATAAGAAATAAACAGCGGCCGGCCCATCTCAACAGAGCCTGCTGCTGGAACAAATGCATACTAGAAACGGAGAGCCCGCATCCGGAGCTCTCCGTTTCTTTCTTCCTGTCAATATTAATGAATGTCAAACACACTTCTTACCCGAAGTCCGTCCGGTTTTCCCCGCAGGATGCGCACTTTCTTTACCCCTGCGTTCATATCGAAGTAATTATCGCTCAGGATCAGATCTTCCTCCTCATTCAGGATCTCCACGCTCTTGGCATAGGCGTCCACACGGACGGTGATCCACTCGCCGTCTGTCTCTGCCTGCAGATGTGGATCCTCATAGCGGAAATATTTCGGATATGAGAAGATGACCGTGTTGTCTGCGATCTGCGCCTCCCGCAGGACGCCGTCTTCTCCCGGAAGTATGCTCTCTCCGCCCGCTGTCACGCTGTCCCCGGCATCCGTCACACTGTCTGCGGACACACCGGTCAGGTCGTACGCCTGAAAGCTTACATACTCTGTGAACACATCGATATCCGGAAGCAGCACTTTCCCGGTCCACTGCGCCGAAAGCGCCGGAACCGTGATCTTCATCTCCTCGCTTCGGAGCACTTCCGCCTGTGCGTTTCTCACCTGCCAGCGCAGGAGGATCTGCCGGTCCTGTCTCGTCTCGTTGGAGGCATTGAACCGCACGGATTTTTCAAACCGGAAATGCTGACGGTTCATATTCGCTTCCTGAGTCATCCAGCTCTCCTCCTCGCAGGATACGAGCACCGGGGCAAAGAAGCGTTTCGCATAATAGTGCAGCGCTTTCCATCTCCCGTGATAATCGATGGATGACCATGAGATTACAGGCCAGCAGTCATTCAGCTGCCAGTAGACAGCGCCCATGCATCTGCCGCGGTTTCTGCGGAAATGCTCCACACCGTAACGGATGCCGTCCGCCTGCAGCAGCTGGGAGGCATAGATCAGCGTGCCGAAATCCGTCGGATACCGGTATGCCTGCTGCATATAGCTCATAATCTTGCCATTGGCGCCGTAATTGCGCTGGTGCTTCTCCATAATATAGGAGAAAATATTCCAGTCTGCCGGATCGTCTGTGAAGGATTCGATCGTCTTCTTCGACGGGAACGCCTGAAAACCGAATTCCGAAATATACCGGAAGTAATGCTTTCTGTACTCAGAGAACGGGCGGCTGCCGTGCCACACTTTCCAGTAGTGGACGTCGCCCCGGTCAGGATCATTGGGGTTGTCAAAAGATCCGCCGGAGGAGGGGCTTGCAGGCCAGTAGAATGTCTCCGGGTCATATTTTCTGAGGACTTCAGGGATGATCCTCTCATACATGAACAAATAGTCTCTGACCTCACTCGGTTTTGTCACCCAGCACCGCTCGTCCACAAACATTTCCATCTCATTGTTTCCGCACCACAGGCCGAGGCTGGCGTGATGGCGGAGCCTTGTAATATTATCGATAAATTCCTGCCGGATATTCGCCTCGAATTCTTCCGTCAGTTCATAGACGGAGCAGGCAAACATGAAATCCTGCCAGACAACCAGGCCCAGTTCGTCGCACAGAT
>DWWI01000229.1 GCA_019119745.1 Candidatus Mediterraneibacter gallistercoris
GAATACTAACATTGGTCACAACTAAGGAGCAGCATAATGGATATTAAAGTTTATCATACATTATACAAGGATGCCGTTAAGATCAGAAAAGAAGTGTTTATGGAAGAACAGGGATTTCACGATGAATTCGACGAAACAGACGAGAACGCTGTTCATCTTGTCCTGTACATAGACCAGATTCCCGCCGCCACATGCCGGTTTTTCCCCGGACAGACACAGGGAGAATATATCGTCGGGCGGATCGCCGTTGAGAAAGAATTCCGCGGGAAACATCTCGGTTCCCGGATCCTTTCCGCCGCTGAATCCGAGATCAGAAACTCCGGCGGAAGCACAGTCCGCCTGCACGCCCAGCAGCAGGCAAGACCATTTTATGAAAAACAGGGTTATTCTGCTTTTGGGGAACCGGATTTTGATGAGGACTGTCCGCATATCTGGATGGAGAAAGCGCTGACATAAACCATTGACTTATGTACGAAATCGGATATAATAAGATATGTACGAAATCGGATATTTTGGAGGGAGAGATATATTTGCACTATTTAGAAACCGGACAATATACCTTTTTAGCAGGAGAAATCAATGCTTTATACCACGAAGCGGCTGTAAAAACGGGTATTTCGGACAGTGTTCAAAATATTCTGTATGTACTTTGTGAGAAAGATGGGCAATGTCTGCAAAGCGAAATAAGCAAACTTACAGGAATCAGCCGCCAGACAATTAATTCTGCCATTCGCAAATTGGAAAAAGAAGGAATCGTATATCTGAAACAAGGGAAAGGCAGAAATACAATTCTCTGCCTGACTGAAAAGGGAAAGAAATTTTCATCAGAAAAAATACTGCCTCTGCACGAGATTGAAAATAAAATCTGGGACGAATGGACGGAGGAGGAACAGCATCAATATCTGAGGCTCACAAAAAAATATCGTGACGGATTAAAAAAATATCTGAAAGCCATGTTATAAAAACAAAATCTTATGAAGGGAGGTGGCTTGATGTCGGCAGCAGTACAATAAGGGGATGATCACATTCGATATTGTCCCCTGTTTGAAAAACTATTTTGAGAATGAGAGGACAATTTGATATGGAAAAAACACAAAAATGGAAATCGCAGTTTACGATCGTTGCATTGGGACAGGCAGTTTCAATGTTAGGAAGTCACGGTGTTCAGTTTTCTCTTATCTGGTGGCTTGCTGAAAAAACATCTTCGCCGTTAATGCTGGGAATATCGGGGATTGTTGCCTATCTTCCAATAACCTTATTCAGTCCGCTGGCAGGAATTTCAGCTGACCGTTATAACCGAAAATTTATCTCTATTTTTTCGGATATGACAATGGGGACGGTTGCGCTGATTTACGCAGTATTACTATTCTTTTTTGACCTGCCTGTGTGGACAGTATTTGTCATGCTGTGTGTCCGGGGGATCGGAAGTACATTCCAGCAGCCGGCAATACAGTCAATTATTCCGCAGCTTGTACCAAAAGACCAGTTAGTAAAAACAAATGGGTGGATGCAGCTTCTGAATTCAGGCTCATTTTTGCTGGGACCGGTGATCGGTGCGTCTTTGTATGCGATTTTCCCGATGTCAATCATTTTAATGAGTGATGTGGCCGGGGCAATTTTAGCAAGTATTGCGTTAGCAGTCGTTAAAATCCCAAAACTTGAAAAAGCAGAACGGAAAGAACAGCATTTCATAACAGAAATAAAAGAAGGATTGCAAGTATTCAAAGAAGATAAAAAATTATTTTACATCGTGATTGCAGAGGCGCTCTGTATGTTTTTTTATGCGCCATTATCCTCCTTTTATCCACTGATGACGAGCGATTATTTTAAGTTATCGGCAATGTATGGCAGTGCTGTGGAGTTATCTTTTGCAATCGGCATGATGGTCTCCTCCCTTTTATTTTCCAGTGTTCTAAAGATAAACCGGAAAATCCGAGTTTCTTTTATCGGTTTGTTTGCAATGGGAGTTATGTCGCTGATCTGCGGTATTATACCGCCTGCTTATGTTGGCTGGTTTTTCTTTGCAGGATGCTGTATCTGTTTAGGGGCTTCCGGAAATGTCCATACAATTCCGCTGACCGCATATATGCAGGAAACCATATCTCCGGACAAGATGGGACGTGCATTTTCGGTTCTCACGCTGATTTCATCTGTTACAATGCCAATCGGCTTACTTTTCAGCAGTCCAATAGCAGAAAAAGCAGGTGTAAATGTCTGGTTCTTCATTTCTGGTCTGTGTATGATCATGCTTACTACCGGTGTTTCAATACGATATGCGGCAAAACGCAGGGATCTTTCTGTATAATAAATTTATGAAAACAGGCTTCCAGCACTATTTATTCTGGAAGCCTGTTGCACATTCAATTTCTGTTTTACCTCAATACTATTTTATACTTCTTCGGCCCTGCTCTTTCTATATCTTCTCCACACAAGAGCTCCAAGGCCGATCAGGATCACACCCACTGCCACATCTGCACCGATCACTGCTTTCTGCCATACAGGAAGTCCGGTATCCACACCGTCTTCCTCATACATCCAGCTGTTCACCACTGTGTACATAACATTCTTGCACGCCTGTCTCATATATTTAACCGAAGAAGCCGCATCCGGATTCTGCACTACATTCGGGTCGCCGGCATACGTGGAGAGCATTGCGTCCACGCCGTTTGCAAGGGCTGCATCTGCGTTCATAAATCCGTGTCCGTTATTTCTGAAGAAGTCAGTCAGACAGAATCCTTCAAATCCCCACTCGCCGCGGAGCACGTTGTTGAGAAGATTACTATTCTCACCGGACCACTTAATACCGATAAAACTCCATGATACCATGACTGCGTGTGCATCACCGTCTTTCACGGATATCTCAAATGGTTTCAGATAGATCTCACGCATTGCCTGCTCGTCGGACCATACGCATACCATCTTAGCGTTCATCTCATACATTGCAAAATGCTTGATGTATGCGTATACACCCTGACTTGCTGCACCCTTTACTGTTGCTGAGGAAATGTAACCGGCCAGCGTCCCATCCTCTGAGAAATACTCATAGTTTCTTGCCCCGAATGGAGTACGATGGGTATTCATCCCCGGCGCATACCATCCGGCAATATTCATCTCGCGGCACATCTTTCCCATCATCTCTCCGTACTGCTGTGCAAGATCCTGGTTCCATGTGCAGGCGATCATCACTTCTACCGGGAATCCGATGGAACCCGCGCCGGTGAAGTTGTTGTTGATTGCTGCCGGACCGTCCGCGTCTACTGTTGCTACCTTCCCGACAGATTCCATGGCCGGGGTCTGGTATCCGGACAGGGCGATCATATTAGTCATATCATCTATGGTAAGCTCGTCCAGCAGATCATCCCACCGCTCGTCATCATAGTCCGCTCCACGCAGTTCATTAAGCCTCCAGATGGCTGAGGATAGCTGTCAGGATCCAATTGCAGACGCGCTGCAGATTCTGAATCTCCTTGCCGGTGTACAGCCGGAACATTTAAAGGAAAATGAATCCCTGCTTCCCGTCTGCCATAGAGTTGCGCAGCTTCCAAAGTATCAGGTAATCTTTCACGATGAAACAATCTCTAATTATGTGGTAAACCGAATCTTCCAGAGTCAGAAGCAGAAACTGATTCCGGTCTATATGGATGCCTGCGGTCTTTCAAAAAAAGAGGCAGAAATGCTTACCCTTTTTGTGATCACAGGAACATATAATGTCAACAAAGCGCTAAACTGGAACAGCAACTCCGTCTGGTACAACATTCATTCCATACTGTTCAGGTTCATGTCCGGCGGCTACGAAAGACTCAGGAAACACGATACTAAAAGGGAGACACAAAGTATATGAAGACCGCAGTATCAATCTACGTGATTTTCCGAAACAGGAAAAGATATACTTTCTCTCAGGCAAATAGCTAAAACAGCTATTGTGCCTGAGATGATTTTAACAGAACCAGCAATATTACAGTTCCTTTTGCCGTTTCCCGGTATTCTCCGATCCTCTGACCTCTTCATGATAGAAATAGTCGACAATTACCGGACGCCCCTGTTCCGTGCGTCCGTAAGGCAGTTCATTGTCTACAAACGGACAATTATTGTTTCTTGCCAGCCGTTTTGCTTTCTTTTCAAGCATCTGGAAATAGCTGCGGTCTTTTTTGTTATAGATGGCATCATAAAGGGGTACAAGATCCGGATATTTTTCTTGAATGTAATCCATAATATCTTTTTTAAACCCGCCCCGCAGGTTCAGATTTTCCAGCCACACCAGATCACACTGATTCCTGACTCTCTCAAAGATTGCTTCAAAATCTGTGATGCCGGGAAATACAGGAGAAATGAAACAGACGGTTCGTATTCCGGCATCATAGACCTTTTTCATCGCCGCGAGCCGTCGTTCTATGCTGACTGCCTGATCCATATCCGCCCGGAACTGCTCATCCAGCGTATTTATAGACCAGGATACTGTAACTTTTCCCATTGTTTTCAGCAGTTCCAGATCCCGGACGACCAGATCCGATTTGGTGCAGATAAGGATCTCTGCGCCGCTTTCTTTCAGCTGTTCCAGAATCCGACGGGTATTCCCGAACTGCTCTTCCTGTGGATTGTATCCGTCGGTTACTGAACCGATAACCACTCTCTGACCTTTGTATTTCCATGGATTTTTGATCTCCGGCCAGCGTTTCACGTCGAGAAAGGTACCCCACCGCTCAGTATGACCTGTAAATCGCTTCATAAATGAGGCATAGCAGTATTTACAGCCATGAGTACATCCCACATACGGATTTACGGAATATCCTCCTACCGGCAGGGTAGATTTTGTCATAATATTCTTTGTCTCCACTTCCCGGATCAGAATACTGCTTTCATTTACCTGCTCTTCCATGCTTTCTGCTCCTCCAAAACATCATAAAATACCTGCGGCAGTTCTTGGATCATCTGCGCTTCTCCCATAACAGAAAGAAGATCTTCTTTCATAAATACTGGTATACCTCGGCTATGCGCCTGATTCGTCAGATTCCAAACCCATTCCTGCTTTGACTCCGATTTTCCCTTCCGGCGTCCGGTTTCCGTACCGACCACGATCCACTCAACCCCGGTAAAGTCCACTTCTCCGATGTTGTCAAACATAGGTTCAAAGCTGACCTGATAGTGTTTTGCCCTGATATGCTCACGCATCGCCTTGATTCTCCCCTTCTCCTTCTCAGACGTCACCGTCACTCCGAACCAGACATTATCAAGCTCTGTGGAAAACCGCACTTTCTCCGGCCGTTTAGTAAGAAAAATATACTGGTGCTGAGGATTCTGTCCTATTCTGGCAAACACTTCTTCTCTCCATTCCGGGTCCCAGTCTGAAAAATCACTCATCCCTGTAAGCAGCAGATTCCGTGGACGTTTTCTATCCATCAATTTCAGTTTGCCGGGAAAATATTCCGGTCTGGAAAAATCCTCCGTCATATGAAACCGACGGACATTATTTCTGGCATAACAGTAACTGCATCCAATGGTACAGCCGATCACAAGATTCATATTCTGAATCTGGTCTTTAATACAAACAGCCATATTGATTCACTCCATTACACTATAATTGCTCTTCAACATTATGAAAAATTCGTTGCAGATATTTTTCACACTGATCGATTTCTTCTTCGCTGAAGCCCTTATAATATATGTTTTCTATTTCTTCGGTCACTTCGTTATAATCCTTTTCCAGAGATCTGGCGTTATCTGTCAGGAAGATCAGAATCTTTCTCCTGTCTTTATCCCCGCGGTCTCTGTAAATCAATCCTGCTGCTTCCATCCGGTCCAGCATTCCGGTCAGCGAAGTCACTGCCAGACCTGACCGTCTGGAAAGTTCTCTGATCGGAATACCGTCCTCCTGCCACAAAATATATAAAAGACTCCCCTGCGCCCCGTTAAAGGCATCGATATTCTTCTCGGAAAGAATGTGCTCAAACAATCTTCCACCTATATGTTTAATTCTCGAAATCAAAAAACCGGCTTGTCTACTCATAAATCGCTATAATGGGCAGCCATGACATATATCATAGCTGCCCGCCCTTTCCATAAATTAATTTTTCTGCGCTTTTGCAATTTCCCTTTCAAGCACATTTGTTCTATATAAGATAATACTATATAGTAATATTTATGTCAATAATATTTTATAATCAATCACTCACTTCTATCAGAAAATCTCAGCCCGCATGCTGTCCGGACATACAGCTACACACGCCGAGTCATCTTTCAGCCAGGTACATTTGGCTGGAGCAATTCTCCTTTTAACACACTCTGTGCAAAGGGAGCAAGGTCAGCTCATAAACTGTTGCAGCGCATCCTGCTGATCTGCAAAATCTTTCATTCCCAGATCATACAGTTTTCGCTCTGTCTCTTCATCCATAGAATAAGTTCCCACTTTAATCGGCTCACTGGGCGCAAAGACAAATGCCTTTCCTTCCTTTTCCAGATCGAATACTTCTTTCTGATTTTTGGTATATGTAATGTGTCTCTGGTCGATCGTCTCTATGATCTTCGGATACTTCCGGCAGATTGTGGAATACAGGAACCGCATTCCCTGAGGCTTTCTTACATAATCCCGCCGTTTGGACAAGATTACCACCAGACGGTCACACCCCTTTTCTAACGCATGGCGCACCGGAATGGCGTCAGCGATGCCGCCGTCATAATAAGGTATACCGTCAATCTCAACCGGACGGCAGGCCGCAGGAATCGCACTGGACGCCATGATCGGCTTGTAATCATCCTGTTTCATATCTTCTTTTCCGAAATACTTTGCCTCTCCGGTCAGGGCATTCGTCGCCACAACTTCATATTCCGTAGGATTCTTCATGATCGCCGCAAAATCCAACGGATCCTCCCCCGTGGAATTAGTCAGTTCGGAATAAATGTAGTCAAGCCCGAACAGATTTCCCGTCCTTAGCAGGCTTTTCAGTCCGAAATACTTCGGCGAATGAATATGGTCTGTAAAAAACCGGAGATTCCTTCCTCTCTGCCCTGCTATATAAGACGCTACATTTCCCGATCCGCCCGATACACCGATACAGTAGTCAAAGGTGATCTTATGGTCAAGAAAGGCATCCAGAATTCCAGCATTGTAAGCGCATTTCATTCCGCCTCCTTCTACCACCAGTCCGATTTTCTTATGTTTTTCCATCCTGATCTCCTCCTGTCTGTAATCTGTCATGTCTGATCTTTATGCCGTTCTCAATAATATCAAAGCAGATCAGATATTGTAAGTTTTAGAATAACACCTCTGAGACAAACCGTCAACTACACAGCTTTCTCAGCATCTCTCTCAGATCGCCGTCCAGCCCGTATGACTTTTCCCGTATCTCAGCAGGAATATAAATATCCCCTCCGCTTGTTGTTATTTATATTATAACATCACTGTCAGTTTATCATCGCCTTGTATCTCTGTCAATGTGCTGTTATAATATTTTTAACACTAACAGTTCAGCCATCCCGGATGGAAGGGCTGATTTATGCTTGCATAAAAATCAGCCTGCTCGCCGGGATGAGCTGAGCGCCAGCATATGAGCAAAGAAGCGGCCCAGCCGCAGTAAGCATGCCTGTGCGGCTTTGCGAATGGCGCGGGCTGAACTCTCATTCTCAAGGAGGAAACAAGATGAAGTATTCTACGAAGGTAAGTGACGCCGTCCACATCATGGCCTACATTGCCCTGAGCGGCGGCTGTCCTCTGCCCAGCGGGAAAATCGCGGAGAGCATCCGGACGAATCCCGGCTACGTACGACAGATGATGTCCGCTCTTAGGAAATCAGGGCTCCTCTCCAGCGTAAAGGGCCACCCCAGACCTGCACTGACCAGAGAGCCGTCTGCGATTACACTTCTGGACGTATACAAGGCTGTGGAAGGCGAAAAACCTCTGCTCCATCTGGATACCCATACGAATCCGGAATGCGGAGTAGGCGTCAATATACAGCTGGCGCTTCAGGACTATTTTGACCAGATACAGCAAAAAGCGGAAAAAGAGATGGAAAGCATTACGCTTCAGGATATATTAGACAATTATCAGGAAAGGATCAGACAATTAAAATGAAAGCATTCGAGAAATTATTAAAATACACAGCAATCAGAACTCCCAGCGACGAAGAGAGCGACACCGTCCCCTCCTCCGCCTGCCAGTTTGAGCTGGCACAGCATCTGTACCGGGAGCTTTTTACAATGGGGATCACGGACGTGAAAGTGGATACACAATGCTATCTGTACGCTCACATTCCCGCCACGCCGGGCTATGAAGACCGGCCGAAGCTTGGATTCATCGCACATCTGGATACAGTGTCCGACTTCTGTGACCACCGGATCATCCCCGAAATCCATGAGGATTACAACGGCCGGGAACTTCCCCTTGGCACAAGCGACCGCGTCCTGTCGCCGGATATGTTTCCACACTTAAAAGACCTGAAGGGCCGCACCCTGATCACAAGCGACGGAACTACGATCCTCGGTGCAGATGACAAAGCGGGAATCGCCGAGATCATGACCATGGCAGAGCGGATCCTTGATGAAAATATTCCTCACGGTCCTATTTCCATTGCCTTTACTCCGGACGAGGAAATAGGAATGGGCGCCGCTCATTTTGATGTGGAAGAATTCGGCGCCGATTTCGCCTACACACTGGACGGCGATACGGAAGGCGAGATCCAGTATGAGAACTTCAACGCTGCCAAAGCGGAATTTGAAATCAGCGGCGTGAATGTCCATCCGGGCTCTTCCAAAGACATTATGGTAAATGCTTCTCTCGTTGCCATGGAGATCAACTCCATGCTGCCTGAGGGAGAGACGCCCCGGGATACAGACGGATATGAGGGATTTTACCACCTTATCGATATGAAAGGTGATGTGGGGCATGCGGTACTACGCTATATCATCCGCGACCATGATGCAGCAAAATTTGAAGAGCGCAAAGAGACACTTCGGAATATAGAGAAAAAGATCAATCAGAAATGGGGCCGCGGCACTGCTTCTCTCACTATAACCGACCAGTACCGCAACATGGCGGAAATCATTGCCGGCTGTATGCACCTGATTGAAAACGCAAAGAAAGCCTGCAAAAATGCGGGCGTCACACCGCTGATTCTCCCCATCCGGGGCGGCACAGACGGCGCCCAGCTAAGCTTCAAAGGACTGCCCTGTCCCAATCTGGGAACCGGCGGCCACGGATATCACGGACCTTACGAGCATATCACAGTCGAAGGCATGGACGCAGCGTGTGAAGTTGCGCTGGAACTTGTAAAAATATATTCAGAAGAAAGAGCAGACTGACAAAACGGTCTGCTGATCTTCAGTTCAATATAAAATGATTTCTGTCAAAAGACAGGATTCCCTCATCTCTCATCCTGCACAGCTCTGCGGACATGGCGCTCCGGTCCACGGAGAGAAAGTCCGCGAGCTGCTGCCGGTTAAAGGGGATATCAAATACCGGACTCCCGGCTCTCTGGGACTGTTCTGACAGATAAGACAGCAGCTTTTCCCTCGTCGTTCTTCTGGACATGTGCTCCAGTTTCCGGGTAAGCATTTTATTCTTCTGCGCAAGCACGGTAAGCAGATTGCGGATCAGCCGCCCGTGGAACTGGCAGGCCGACGGGCACATGGTAAGGATCCGCTTCACATCCAGAAAAAGCACTTTGCTCGGCTTTACGGCAACTGCATTGTTCAGCAGCTCATCACTCCCGAGGCAGGCGTACACTTCACCGAATATTTCTCCTTCTGTAATCTCGCTGAGAATACTCAGATTCCCCCAGTAATCTTCTTTCTGGATATGGATGCAGCCCTCCAGAAGCAGCGCCACACTGTCAATGCGCTCTCCCCTGCTGAATACATATTCTCCTTTATGATAATCCCGTGTAACAGCTGACAGACAGTCCAGCATGGAGGTAAGTTCGTCCTCGCTGATCCCCTGAAACAGCTTTGAATTTTTTAATAATGACAGATATTTTTTCATAATTCCCTTTCTGTTGCATTTCCAACCGTCTTGTTTTAAACATCGTATTATACTCCCCTTGTAAAGTCAAGCAATGCAATAAAAAACAACAAGCACAGTGCCGGTACCCATAAAAAAATCCCGGCATTGACAGGAGGTTATGAAAATGTCAGATAAAATGTTTTGTTTTCAATGTGAACAGACTGCAGGATGTACCGGATGCACAGGGAATGCCGGCGTATGCGGGAAAACTGCGGACGTGGCCGGACTTCAGGATAAACTTACAGGCGCCCTGGTCGGCCTTGCCCGGGCAGCCAGCGGAAATACGCCCTCTCCGTCCACTCACAGAGCAATGATCGAGGGACTGTTCACAACCGTTACCAACGTAAACTTTAACGAAGATACAATCCGTCAGCAGATTGAAAATGTAACAAGAGAGAAAAACGCCCTTACCCCCGGGTGCGGATCCTGCCCGCAGTCCTGCGGCAGGACGGAAGATTATAATATGGAGCTTCTCTGGAATGCAGATGAAGATATCCGTTCCCTGAAATCTCTGATTCTGTTCGGACTCAGAGGAATGGCGGCATATGCGTACCACGCTATGGTACTGGGATATTCCGACGAAGAAGTCAACACTTTCTTCTATGAAGGAATGTTTGCCATCGGCGAAGATCTGAACATGGAGCAGCTCCTCCCCCTTGTAATGAAAGTGGGCGAGGTCAACCTGAAATGCATGGCGCTTCTGGATCAGGCAAACACAGAGACCTACGGTGATCCGGTTCCTGTCACTGTTCCCCTCACAGTAGAAAAAGGACCGTTTATCGTGATCAGCGGGCACGACCTGAAAGACCTGCAGCTTCTTCTGGAACAGACAGAAGGAAAAGGAATCAATATCTATACCAACGGTGAGATGCTTCCGGCACACGCATATCCGAAACTGAAAGCTTATCCTCATCTGAAAGGAAATTTCGGTACCGCATGGCACAATCAGCAGAAAGAATTCGCTGACATTCCGGCTCCGGTCCTGTTTACGACCAACTGCCTGATGTCTCCGAAAGCCAGCTATGCGGATCGTGTATTCACAACGGAAGTTGTCTCTTATCCGGGAGTCATCCATATCGGAGAGGATAAAGACTTCACACCGGTCATTGAAAAAGCGCTGGAACTGGGCGGATATCCAGAAGATCAGGAATTCACCGGAATCAACGGCGGAAATGCGGTCACCACGGGATTTGCGCGCAATACCGTATTATCCGCCGCAGGTACGATCGTAGATGCGGTAAAGGGCGGTGCCTTAAGGCACATCTTCCTTGTCGGAGGATGCGACGGGGCAAGAAAAGGCCGCAGCTATTATACGGATTTTGTAAAGCAGACGCCGTCTGATACGGCAGTACTCACTCTCGCCTGCGGAAAATACCGGTTCAACGACCTTGATCTGGGCAACATCGGCGGACTTCCACGGATCATGGATATGGGACAGTGCAACGACGCTTACAGCGCGCTCCGGGCTGCCCTTGCACTGGCTGACGCGTTTGGCTGCGGCGTCAATGACCTTCCGCTGACTCTCGTGCTGTCATGGTATGAACAGAAAGCTGTATGTATCCTGCTGACACTCCTTCATCTGGGTATCCGGAATATTTACCTCGGACCTACACTTCCGGCGTTCCTGTCACCCGGAGTGCTGGATTTCCTTGTGAAAAATTACGGTATCCGCCCGACCACAACACCGGAGCAGGATCTGAAAGAGATACTCGGATAATATCACTTTAAAAAGGGGCTTTGCAGCCCCTTTTCTTTCATATTTCTTTTGCCAATATCAGCCGTTCTTTTACTCTTCTTTCCACAACCGCCGCATGATTTCCGGGAAGTCGATCTCAAGCTGCCCATCATAGATCCTCACAGGCACTTTCTCACGGAACGTATACATCGAGATTTCCGGCGCATCTTCGCCCTCAAACCAATAGCATACAATCTTTTCCCTCTTCCGGTCCACGATCCAGTATTCCCGCACACCGGCATTCATATACTTCTGTACCTTAATCCCGTAGTCCCTCTTCCTGCTGGAATCCGAGACGATCTCAATGCAGAAGTCCGGCGCTCCGTAGATTCCTTTCCGCGTGATCTTTTCCTCTTTGCAGATCAGAGCGATATCCGGCTGCACGATGGTTCTGTCGTCGCAGTCAATCTGCACATCCAGAGGCGACGGGAGCACACGGCAAGGGCCCTTTTTTGCGCGGATAAACAGCTTGATCTCAAACAGCAGTTCTGTCACCAGCTCCTGATGGGTAAATGTAGGAGCTTCGAGAAAAATAAGTACGCCGTCGATCAGCTCAGCCCGGACATCTTCCGGCAGCTTCCTGTAATCGTCTACCGTATATTCTCCCTGTCTTTTCGTAACATACGGAGCAGCCGCTTCTCTGACAGCATCCGGCAGATTCCGATATGCCTCATTGCCGGC
>DWWI01000230.1 GCA_019119745.1 Candidatus Mediterraneibacter gallistercoris
GACAGTGAGCTTGCGGTATGGAGCTGTGCAAATGTCTATGGTATTGGCATCAGAGATTTTGCCAAAATGCGGGGATTTAGTGATTTCTCTGACGAGATGGACGAGATTTACCATGCAGTGCGCGACAGTGCATATGAGATTATTGAGAGAAAAGGTGCTACGTATTATGGGATTGGAATGGCGGCGTCCAGAATAGCGGAGGCAATCGTCAGGGACAGTCACGCAGTAGTACCGATATCTGTTTCACTTAACGGAGAATACGGACTGGACGGACTGTGTCTGAGTATTCCGACGATCATAGGAAACAAAGGTGCGGAGCAGGTGCTGGAGATCAATCTGAGCGACGAGGAGAAGGAGCAGCTTAAGAAATCCGCAGAAGAGCTGAAAGCAGTGCTTGCACAGATTAAAGAGTAAAAAGGATCAAAGATAAGCGGTATCAGTGAATGGCTGATACCGCTTAATTAATATACCTGTATTTTTATTTGATATGTCTTTTTATTGCTTCAAAGCTCTCAGCGCTGATCACATGCTCAATACGGCAGGCGTCTTCTGCGGCAACTTTCGGATCTACTCCGAGGCGTGTGAGCCAGGAGGACAGAAGCGTGTGGCGTTCATAGATACAGTCGGCAATCTCTTTTCCGGCTTCGGTAAGAGTGATATATCCCTCCGGTGAGACTACGATATGTCCGCTTTCTCTTAATTTCTTCATGGCAACACTTACGCTGGATTTCTTGAAGTTCAGTTCTGTTGCCACGTCTACGGAACGTACGACAGGGAGGCGCTGGCTTAAGACCAGAATTGTTTCCAGATAATTTTCAGCAGATTCATTTCCATGCATAGTTTTCACCTCGCTCTTTCAAAATACTTTCCATTAAGTATACCATATTCGACTAGTTACGGCAAACGCTGATTTGCGTTGGAAAAAATTGAAAAAAATGCAAAAGAGTTCTTGACAACTAATAATAGTTAGCATATACTAACTAATGGAAAGAAGATAAATGAAAAATATTATCAATCTCAATAAGGAGATTTTTAATATGATTGGAAAGAGGGTTTTCTTATGCCACTTACAATGGCAGCGATAGGCGAAATTAATACCATCCGGAGAGTCGGAGGAAACGATGAGACGAAAAGATTCCTTGAAAATCTCGGGTTTGTTGCGGGGACGGAAGTCACCGTGTTATCTGCAATCGGCGGCAATGTGATCGTAAATATTAAAGATTCACGTGTCGCCATTAATGCTGATATGGCGCGGCATATAATGATCTGATGCATTATGTCCGCTGTATATTTATACATAGTAAGCTAAGGAAAGGAGATATCGGTTATGACATTAGGTGATGCAAAGGTGGGAAGCACTGTTGTTGTAACAAAGATAGAAGGTGACAGCGCCTATAAGCGCCGTATCATGGATATGGGGATTACAAAAGGCAGTGAACTCTACATCAGAAAAGTAGCGCCGCTCGGCGATCCGGTTGAGATCACAGTCCGGGGATACGAGTTATCCGTAAGGAAAAACGACGCACAATGCGTTCAGGTGAAATAGACTGGCACGCAACCCAGACAGAGGCAAGGTTAAAGGAGGTATAAAGGAATGGCAATAAGAATTGCACTCGCCGGAAACCCGAACTGTGGTAAGACGACGATGTTCAACGCGCTGACCGGCGCGAACCAGTATGTCGGAAACTGGCCGGGAGTTACGGTTGAGAAGAAAGAAGGTAAGGTGAAGAGCAGGAAAGCAAAAGGGGAAGAAGTCATAGTAACCGACCTGCCGGGAATCTATTCCCTTTCCCCGTATACGCTGGAGGAGGTTGTCAGCCGCGACTATGTGCTGAATGAGAACCCGGATGTGATCATCGATCTGGTGGATGCTACAAATATCGAGCGTAACCTGTATCTGACAACACAGCTTATCGAGACGGGAGTGCCGGTGGTCATCGCGCTTAACATGGCTGACCTGATTGACAAGAGAGGCATGAAGATTGATACAAAGCGTCTTTCCATGCTGCTGGGATGCCCGATCATTGAGACGTCTGCCCTGAAACAGACGGGGCTTACGGAACTGATCGACGAGGCGGTGAAAGTGGCGAAGAAAAAAGAAATCAGTCTTCCGGGAGAGATCTTCTCCAAGGAGATGGAAGGCGCGGTTTCGGAAGTGAAGGGGCTCCTTCCGGAAACGATCACCGATGATAAGAAAAGATGGTATGCCGTCAAGTTCCTTGAGAATGACAGTAAGGTAGTCGAAAGCGTAAAACTTCCTGCGTCGGCAGCGTCAGCGGTAGCTGATCTCAGAGGAAAGATCGAGAAAAAGCATGACGATGATATGGAAAGTATCGTGACGGATGAACGCTACAGATACATACAGCAGATTGTAAAGACAACGGTTCAGAAAGGAAAAGAAAAGCTTACCACATCGGATAAGATCGACCGTATCGTTACAAACCGTATTCTCGGAATCCCGATCTTTATCGTTATTATGTGGGCTGTATATTATGTGTCTGTCACGACGGTAGGTACGTGGGTGACAGACTGGACCAACGATGTATTCGTTGTGGCAATTCAGGATGCCGTAGGCGGATTCTTAGGAAGCATCGGCGCGGGAGATCTGGTGACGGGACTTGTAGTGGATGGTATCATTGGCGGCCTCGGGGCAGTGCTTGGATTTGTCCCGCAGATGGCGGTATTGTTCCTGTTCCTGTCCATACTTGAAGACTGCGGTTATATGGTGCGTATTGCATTTGTCATGGACCGTGTATTCCGTCATTTCGGACTTTCGGGCAAGAGCTTTATCCCGCTTTTGATTTCTTCCGGATGCGGTATCCCGGGAATTATGGCGTCCAAGACGATCGAGCAGGATAATGACAGACGTCTGACGATCATGACGGCAACTTTTATCCCGTGCGGCGCTAAGCTCCCGGTTATTGCCCTGATGGGCGGTGTGATCGCAGGTGAGGCAGCCGGATACACAGAAAGCTCATTTATCGCTCCGTTGATGTATTTCATCGGTATCATCGCGGTTCTTGTTGCGGCGATCATCTTAAAGAAAACAAAGCCGTTCTCAGGAAAGCCGGCGCCGTTTGTTATGGAGCTTCCTCAGTATCACGTTCCGCAGGTCAGAACAGTTCTTCTCCATGTATGGGAAAGACTGAAAGGCTTTATCATCAAAGCCGGAACGATTCTGTTCCTTGCGTGCGTAGTAATGTGGTTCCTCGGCGGCTTCGGATTTACCGACGGCGGCTTTGGATTGGTAGAGGACAGCGCAGACAGTCTTCTGGCGACGATCGGAGGAATCATTGCACCGATCTTCATTCCTCTCGGATTTGGCGAGTGGCAGCCGGTTGCTGCATCCCTTTCAGGATTTACTGCGAAAGAAGCGATCGTTTCTACCATGGGCGTCCTTGCAAACGTAGCAGGAGATACGGAAGATGCGGTAAATGTAGCCGGTGGCGTTGTAGCATGGTTCCCGAGTGCGATGGCGGCATTCTCATTCCTGCTGTTTAATCTGCTCGACTCTCCGTGTCTGGCGGCGATCGCTACGATGGCACAGCAGATGCAGTCCAGAAAGTGGTTCTGGTTTGCAATCGTGTTCCAGAACGTGTTTGCATACGTGATATCTCTTACAGTATACCAGATCGGTACATTCATACTGGGCGGAGGATTTACAGCCGGTACGGCGGTCGGATTTATCTTTGCGATCATTCTGCTCGTACTGCTGTTCAGACCTGATCCGTATAAGAACCAGAAAGTATACTCCAAACGTTCTGTACAGAACGCATAATGCTGCAGATTTTTGAATTGAAATATTTCCGGCGGAACAGAAATACCGCTTGATGAAAGAGGATACAGCCGGATACTTTACAGGTGTCCGGCTTTTCCGTAAAATAGTATAAGTAATAATATATTTATCAGATAAACAGAAAGAAGGTGCGGGCATGATCGCTGATATTGTGATACTGGCCCTGATTCTGGGGTATTGTATCTTCCTCATTTATAAAGGATATAAAAACAAAAAAGCAGGAAAACCTGTGGGCTGTGCAGGATGCAGCGGGAACTGCGGGTCGTGCGGCGGATGCCCGGCGCATCCGGATCCCACGCCGGATAAGAAATGAAAGGCGGGCGTGACATGGGAGATTCAACAGGATCTATGTTCTATGCATTTGGAGCTTTTCTGCTCATATATATTATAGGAGCCACAATCTATCAGATTTACCTGTGGATCAAAAAAAGAAAAGACCGCAGGAAATTTGAAGAAGACTGACAGAAGATTTTGGAAGAATAAACGTAAAGAGGGATGGCTATGGTTGATGCGGTTATTATACTTATCGTAGTAGTATTGCTGATATTTGCACTGAAAGGATCGATCAAACATTTTAAGGGCGAAGGCGCATGCTGCGGAGGCGGTTCTGTTCCCGACAGGAAGCCGAAGGCAAAGACACTTGACGGCCCGGTGATCGGGAGACGCACGATCAAAATATCCGGCATGCACTGCCAGAACTGTGCCAACAGCGTGACGCGTGCGCTTAACGCCATTGACGGAGTAGTGGCAAAAGTAAATTTGCGCCATAACTGTGCGGAGGTTTCCTATGACCGCACGGTTGATGAGATTGAATTGAAACAGGCAGTGGAAAAAGCAGGGTATGAGGTCGTCAGTATTTCGTAAACACGGACACCGGAACGTGTGCGGAGAAGAAAGAGGTTGATGTCAGGAGGCTGCGGTGAACAAGAAAGATCAGATAATCGAAAAGCTGAAAGAAAACGGATGCCGCATTACAAAACAGCGCCTTATGCTCATAGACATTATTCTGGAAAATGACTGTTCAAGCTGTAAGGAGATTTTTTACAAAGCATCAAGGGCAGACCACAGGATCGGTGTCGCGACAGTCTATCGTATGATCAATGCCCTTGAGGATATCGGGGCAATCAGCCGGAAGAATATGTATAAGGTGGAATGTTCCGATAACTGCGGGGTACAGGGAGGCTGTGAGATCATACTGGATGACAATACGATCTGCCGTCTTTCCCCCGGTAACTGGAATAAAGTGGTGCGTGAAGGAATGCGGCGGTGCGGATATCTGAAGAACCAGAAAATAGCAAAAATAAAAGTTGAGAATTAACAGATACTTTTGAAGATTTCTCCGGGATTACCGGATCGTCATTGGAAAAAGTATCTGTTTTGTTTTCAGCATTTTTCGGATTTCCCATGTATCGATAAGATTTATCAATAGAAGGTGTTAGATTTGACTACCTAAGAATATGGCTGTTATGCTGTAGCAGAACCCAGAAGGTTTACATATTATTAACAAGGGAGTGGTGAACTGTGAAGCAGCACAGATTCTGGGCGTGGGCTGCAGTCTTTTGTTTTGTGATGGTCTTTTACACCGGATATAAGCACAAATAATATCCGAAGCTGTCACGGAAGACAGAGCAGACATGAACGGGTACAGCAAATATTACATATATGACGGGAGGTATTTTAACATGGTAAGTGTATCTACATTAAAAAAGATCGGTTTATTCGCAGGGGGCGTCCTGTTCGGAACAGCGGGAGTGAAAGTGCTCTCAAGCAAGGATGCGAAGAAGGTATATACGAACTGCACAGCAGCTGCACTGCGCGCGAAAGACTGCGTGATGAAGACAGCGACGACAGTACAGGAGAATGCAGAGGATATCCTTGCGGAAGCTCAGCGGATCAATGAGAAGAGAGCTGCGGAAGAAGCTGCGGCTGTTCAGGCTGATGAGAGCGGCGCAGAGGATAATGGTGCGGAAGACAGCAGTGCAAAGACTGTATAGCAGGCTATGAAATTTATCATAAAGCATGAGATAAAAGGCCGTCTGCGTATACATGCCGTTCAAGGGAGAATGACGTGTGCGCAGGCGGATACTCTTTGCTGGTTTCTCGGTAAACAGGAATATGTGACAGATGCAAAGGTATATGAGCGCACCGCAGATGCCGTGATCTGTTACACGGGAAGCCGTGAAGAGGTGATCGCAGTGCTCAAAGGATTCAGTTATGAGAATACGAATGTCCCCGAAAATGTACTGTCCAGTTCAGGAAGAGAGCTGAATTCATCATTTCGGGAGCAGCTGATCACAAGGGTGCTTCTGCATTACGGCAGTAAGCTTATCATTCCGTATCCGGTCCGAAAGGTATGGCTGACGTTTAAGGCGCTGCGTTATATATGGAAAGGTCTTAAGTGCCTCGCAAGGCGGAAAATCGAGGTGCCGGTTCTTGACGCGGCAGCCATCGGTGTGTCCGTAATCCGGGGAGACTTTGACACGGCGGGGTCCGTCATGTTCCTGCTCGGCGTGGGAGAACTGCTGGAGGAGTGGACACATAAGAAATCCGTGGGTGATCTTGCAAGAAGCATGTCACTCAATGTAAAGAAAGTATGGCTGAAGAAAGACGATCAGGAAGTGCTTGTCAACGCATCGGATATCCGGCATGGTGATACGGTAGTCGTT
>DWWI01000025.1 GCA_019119745.1 Candidatus Mediterraneibacter gallistercoris
CATGCTCTCAGTTCGATTCCGCCTTACACGGCTCCATCTCACTGTATGGCGTCCGCCATATGCCTGAATTGTCTTCTGCCGCCTTTTGCAAGCCAGCTTGCACGGTGGCAGAAGACAATTCAGGCGCATGAGCAGATTGGTATCACATTTTATACAAATAGTTTTCGATTTCCCAGTCTGTTACCTGCATGCAATATGCTTTGTACTCTTTTTTCTGTGCCTTAATAATCTTATGCGCCAGATCTTTTCCGAGTACTTCCTGTATCAATTCATCTTTTTCCAGTTCTTCTACTGCCTCTTTGATCGATCTGGGCAGTTCCTGTACGCCAAGCTCTGCCCGGCGCTCCGGTGTCATTTTCTGGATATTTTCATCAATACACTCCGGGGGCATGATCTGATTTTCAATACCGTCCAGACCGGCCATGAGAAGCACTGCCAGCGCAAGATAGGGATTGGCTGTTGCATCCGGGCTTCTCAGTTCAATTCTTGTGTTCTCTCCTCGTCCTGACGGCACGCGGATCAGCGGTCCCCTTGTCTTTGAAGACCATCCCATATAAACTGGTGCCTCATACCCGGGTACAAACCGCTTGTAGGAATTTACCGTCGGATTGGTAATGCAGGTGATCGCTTTCATATGTTTCATCAGACCGCCGATAAAATAGTACCCTTCCCTGCTCAGCCCGTTCGGATCTGTCTCGCTTTGGAACGCATTTACTCCGTCACGGCTTAAGGACAGATTGATGTGCATCCCCGACCCATAAGTCTCGATCTTCGGTTTCGGCATAAACGTAGCATGAAGACCGTGCCGCTTCGCGATCGTCTTTACCACCATCTTGAAAGTCATAAGATTGTCCGCTGTCACCAGAGCCTCGTCATATCGGAAATCGATTTCATGCTGCGCCGGCGCAATCTCATGATGAGACGATGTGATCTCAAATCCCATCTCCTCCAGAGTCAGCACCATATCACGTCTTGCGTTCTCCCCGAAATCAACCGGTCCGATATCGAAATATCCTCCTCTCTCATGCGTAAGAGTCGTCGGGAGACCGTCCTCGTCCGTATGGAACAGGAAAAATTCGCACTCCGGTCCGGCATTGAGAGTGTATCCCAGTTCAGCGGCATGTGCGATTGCTTTTTTCAGTACATATCTCGGATCCACTTCGTACGGAGTTCCGTCCGTGCGGTACACATCACAGATCAGACGCGCCACTTTTCCCTGCTGTGGACGCCAGGGGAAAATTTCAAACGTACTCAGATCCGGATAAAGATACATATCTGAGTCTTCCTCTCCGGAAAGCCCGTCAAGCGAGGACACATCGAACATACAGCGGTTATCCAATGCTTTTTCAAGCTGGCTGACGGTCACAGCCATATTCTTCATGGTTCCGAAGATATCCGTGAACTGAAGACGGATGAAAGCAACATCCTCTTCTTCCACAAGCCGCAGGATATCCTCTCTTGTGTAATTATGCATAAAATGAAACCTCCTTTTCATCTCAAATCTCAAAAGACAAAAGGGCGTTCTCCACCAAAAGAAAACGCCCTTGTTTCGTCATTCATTATATAGACTGCTTCCGCAAATGTCAATCCATTCTTAAGTACTGCTGCCGCCTTTTTACAGTTTTCTCTTCATCCAGAAGAATCCCCATCCCGGCATATCCACGGTCACGATCTCATCCGTGCCGCCGCTTAAAAGGTTCGTATACTCCGCTTTCTCCGGCATCCATACAGTCTTCGGATAATCGCTGAAGTTAAACACTGCGTGGAGTTCTTCTCCTTCCGCCCTGCGGACGATCCAGAGGATCGACTGGTCGCTGTAGTCTTTCGTCCAAACCTCGGCATCGGCATTGAACACCGGCTCGTTTCTGCGGATCTCCTCGAGCTTTCTGAGTGCGTTGAAGATACGTCCCTGCACGCTCGTCTTATCCTCGATGTTCTTCACGAGATCCCAGTTGAACTTTCCTCTGTGGATGTAGCGTGAATCCGGTGCCTTATCCGGATCATCTTTGTATGTGTAATCATTAACCTGGCCGATCTCGTCGCCGCTGTAGAGCATCGGGATCCCCGACTGGGTGAACATATATGCGTGAAGCATCACGTCCTTCGTGATCGCCCAGTCCATCTTCTCCTCATTCTGCTCGAATCCCGCGCTCTCGACGCCGCACATGGACGCTGTCGTCGCGCAGAATCTGGCGTCTCCTGTCACAAGGTCCTCATTATACAGCTCGCCCCGGCTGACGCTTCCCTCTGTCTTGCCCTGGAAATAATCGTTCAGATATTTCTTATGCGGCACTTCCTCCATGCCCCATGTTTTCAGAGTAGCATAATCCAGTCCCCAGCCGATATCGTCGTGGCATCTCAGATAATTGAGGAACGTGTACTCTCTCGGGAGCGCGCATACAATATCCATCTGTTTTCTCAGAAGGCGGATATCCCGCGTTGCCACTGTATTCCATGTAGTCGCCATGGTCGTCACATTGTAGAGCATGTGGCACTCCGGCTTCTCCACCGTTCCGAAATACGGAGCGACCTTGTCCGGCTCCATGACGACCTCGCCCAGAAGGACGATCCCCGGACACACGATCTCGCCGATCATGCGCATCATGCGGACGATCGTGTGCACCTGCGGAAGATTCCGGCAGTTGGTGCCTAGTTCTTTCCAGATATACGGCACCGCGTCGATACGGATGATATCCATACCCTGGTTTGCCAGATAGAGGAAGTTGTACATCATCTCATTGAACACACGCGGATTACGGTAATTCAGATCCCACTGGTACGGATAGAATGTCGTCATTACATAGTGGCCCATCTCCGGCAGGTAAGTGAAATTTCCCGGCGCCGTCGTCGGGAACACCTGCGGCACAGTCTTCTCGTATTCCTGCGGGATAGACGGATCCGCATAGAAGAAGTAGCGGCTCATATACTCGCCGTCTCCCTGACGCGCCTTAAC
>DWWI01000231.1 GCA_019119745.1 Candidatus Mediterraneibacter gallistercoris
ATCGGTCTTTCTTCCACTCTGTGTACGCTGGCGCAGGGGACGGCAACCAGCGAGATACTGGACTACTTTGGCCTTGAAGTCACAGAGAAGATGGTAACCCTGACCGTAGTATCGGACGATACATGGAAACAGGTAAAACGGGAACTTGAGGACAGGTTACAGATTGACGTCCCCGGCACGGGCATCGCGTTTCTGATGCCGCTGTCCAGTGTGGGCGGCAAGAAGGTGCTGCAGTTTCTGATCGACGGACAGAAGGTTGAAAAAGTAGAGGAGAGTGTCATGAAGAATACAAATTATGAACTGATCATCGTAGTCGCAAATCACGGGCACAGCGAGGAAGTGATGGACGCCGCGAGAGCGAAGGGCGCAGGAGGCGGTACCGTGATCCACGCAAAGGGAACAGGGCTTGAGAGAGCAGAGAAGTTCCTCGGAGTATCCATCGCGGATGAAAAAGAACTCATCCTGATCGTCACAAAGTCAGAGTCGAAAAATGCGATCATGAAATCCATTATGGATCATGCGGGGCTTGAGAGCAAAGCCCGCTCTGTCGTATTCTCTCTCCCGGTGACGGACACCGCCGGGCTGAGGCTGCAGGAAATCCAGTAACAGGCCGCTGCTTTAGAAAAAGTTCATTTGTATAAGCTGTGTAACTGTACTATAATAAAAAAACCGGATGTGTGCGCATTTTACAGAAAAAATGCTGCGGGCTGACGGAGATTAATTGATTGCAGAAGGGAATTAATATGTCGGATCAGGATTTCATCATAGTAGATGAGGAAGATAAAGAAAAAGAGAATAACGGACAGGGCAGCCCGTCCGGAGAGGAGAAGAAACAGGAAGTTGTTTCCTCCGATAAAAAAGACGGCGGTTCGGATAAGAAAGATGACGACGGATATGAGAAGATCTGTTTTATCTGTCACCGTCCGGAGAGCGTGACGGGGAAGATGATTGATCTTCCCAATAATATTACAGTGTGTCCGGACTGTATGCAGAGAAGCTTTGACGCCATGACCAACGGCTCGGTGGATTTGAACCGTCTGATGAATATGCCGGGCGTACAGTTCTTCAATATGTCGGATCTGGAGAATATGCAGCCGAAACCGCAGAAGATTAAGAAGAAAAAGGAAAAACCGAAAGAATTCCATAAACTGGATATCAAGAACATTCCGGCGCCCCACAAGATCAAGGCAAAGCTGGATGAATATGTGGTGGGGCAGGAGTATGCGAAGAAAGCAATGTCCGTCGCTGTGTACAATCATTACAAGAGAGTAGCCACGGATACAATGGACGACATCGAGATCGAGAAGTCCAATATGCTTATGATCGGGCCGACAGGAAGCGGAAAGACTTATCTTGTCAAAACGCTTGCGAGACTCCTTGACGTGCCGCTTGCGATCACGGACGCCACATCACTTACAGAGGCCGGATACATAGGCGACGATATCGAGAGTGTAGTATCTAAGCTGCTGGCAGCCGCGGACAATGATGTGGAGAAAGCGGAACAGGGTATCATCTTTATCGATGAGATTGATAAGATCGCCAAGAAACGCAACTCCAATCAGAGAGATGTGAGCGGTGAGTCCGTACAGCAGGGAATGCTGAAACTCCTCGAGGGCAGCGATGTGGAAGTGCCGGTGGGCGCCAACAGTAAGAATGCCATGGTGCCGCTGACCACGGTCAACACAAAGAATATCCTTTTCATCTGTGGAGGAGCTTTCCCGGATCTGGAGGAGATTATCAAAGAACGTCTCCAGAAGAAGACTTCCATGGGATTTAATTCAGAGCTCAAAGACAAGTATGAAAATGACAAGGATCTTCTTTCAAAGGTTACGGTTGAAGATTTGAGAAAGTTTGGTATGATACCGGAGTTTCTCGGACGTCTTCCGATTATCTTTACACTGAAGCCGCTCGACAAAGATATGATGGTCAAGATATTAAAAGAGCCGAGAAATGCGATCTTAAAACAGTACCAGAAGCTGCTTGCCCTTGACGAGGTGAAGCTGGACTTCGATCAGGGCGCTCTCGAAGCAATTGCAGAGAAGGCTATGGAGAAGGATACCGGAGCCCGGGCTCTGCGTGCCATTATCGAGGAATTCATGCTGGATATTATGTACGAGATTCCGAAGGATGACAGCATCGGCGAGGTCGTTATCACGAGAGAATATATCGAGGGGACCGGCGGACCGATTATACGGTTGAGAGGGCAGGAAGTGCCGCAGCTTGAACAGAATTAAAAATGTATAAATACAGACAGCGCATCACACAAATTGTTTCTGTGTGATGCGCTGTCTTCTTATGTCAGAGCTGCCGCATTGTTTCAAACGTGTTATACAGATTGAGCTGACCGTACCCCCACTCCCGGTTCGGATACTCCATGGTCTTTGGGCGTACCGCACCGAGGATCAGAAGGCTTTTGATCTGGAAAGAGTCGATGCCGGAGACTTTCTGGATATCAAGGATCCATTCCAGCATCAGCGCCACAGCTCCGGATGTGATAGCGGCTGAGATGCAGGAGCCGGTGCGGGAAGAGAATCTGTCTCCGGGAAGAGCGCCTGTCACGTTAACGCCCGGAGCCGTGATGTCAGGCTTGAGCCGTCCGGTCCGTGTGTAGCCTCTCCCCGATGACTGGGAAACCGCGCCCGTAGTTCCGTTATAGTAGGATACGACAACGGGACTGTCAGTATTGGCGGGATTTGTGAGGGTGTAGTACGGATCAGATTCCAGGAAGAAGACTTCACCGGTGAGAAATTCCGTCAGCGGAAGCCACATGTGGAAATGTCCGTCCGCGACAGTGAGCGGTTCCACAATGATCTTCCAGATGCCGGGGGCAGGTGCGTTAAAGCGGAAGAATACCAGCTCGGAACTGCTTTTTTCCACAAGGAGCCGGTAATCCACTGAGACTTTCGTGCGCTCGAAGAGAAAGTCGATCTCGGCGCTGGCGCCCACCCGGAAAGGAATACGGGAAGTATTTTCCCCCGAAGGCGAGATGATGGATATGGAGAGGATATTTGGTACTTCAGTCCAAAGCTCCAGAGAGAAGCCGGTTACATTTTCGCCGACTCTTAATTCCACTGTCTTAGTATCCTCTGTATTTTCCAGTGTATTAAAATAATGGTGCCGTTTGTCAGCCTCGTTTCCGGTGCCGATCACAGTGATATGGTTCGCCCTTGTGCTGTAGCCTTCGATCAGAAAAGAGAGAGGCAGTGTGCCGATATGCCCTCCCATGCTGGAGCCGCACGTAATGCATATGACCAGCGGCATTCCCAGACTGTCGGCAAGATCATTCAGATATTTGAGCCCCAGCATCAGATCCGTTTCCTGATAGCAGACTGCGTTGCCGGGAATAAAATAGTAATCTCTCAGGTACTGTTTCGCCTGTTTCAGCTTGACCATGGCAATGGCGGCTTCCGGAGCTGCCCCGAGAAACTGTTCTCCGGCGTCGGCTCCGCCCGCCGCAAGGCTTGCGGCATAAGTGCCGTGTCCGCTTTCGTCTGTGGATGGAACCAGTTCGAGCGGTTCTTCAGACTGAAGAGCACTGTTGATCTGTTCCTGTGTGTATTCACTGCCATAAGAAAAATCCCGGGGCGGAGTGCCGCTCTGCACCGTCTGGTCCCAGATGGCGGCAATCCGCGTAGAGCCGTCAAGATTCCGAAAGACCTTGTTCGTATAATCAATGCCGCTGTCCATGAAGCCGATCAGGATCCCGTTTCCCTTCAACTGCAGGGTGGGGTAATTCTGGACGGGAAGTATCCCGGTCTGATTCAGCGTCTCCATGCTGATAGGAGCATAACACTTGGGGATGGAATTATAGGAATATTTGGGGAGCGTGATAGGATCGGCCGCCGATGCGGGGAGATAAATGCATTTATATCCGAATCCGGCATCCTGCTCGCAGTGATCCGCCTGCATAATGCTGTCAAAAAAAGAAGTCCGGACGTGATTGCCGATAAAATCACGGTAGTCTTCGGACAGAATCTGTTGTCTGCATGTTTCAAGATCTGATGGCATACTATGTATCTCCTTGATTATTTTATATAAGCAGGCAGGTAGATAAACAAAGCAGCGCCCGCCTGAATCATCCTATGCAGGAGAAGCTGCGGGTATGCAGACCAGCCCGCGCCATTCGCAAAGCCGCACTGCCGTGCTTATCGCGGCGATGCCGCATCTTTGCTCATAAGAAGGCGCTCACCCCATCAGCCAGGCAGTCGCCGGATCTTTATGCAAGCATAAATCCGTCGCCTGCTGACAGATGGCTGAACTGTTGGTTAAAAAAGTATAAATTCTGGGGTGTTTTCTTGAAGTTGACAGATAATAGGGTATAATAATTATATGTTTGGACGTCAAAAGCGGATGTCGGTTTTGGACGTGATTTGTCCGCGGCGGACGAAAGAAGAAAGGAGTTACTACTATGAAAGATTTTTTTGAAGATTTAGGGAAACGCATCGGCGAGACTGCGGAGACAATGACAAATATGGCCGGAGAGGCTATTGAAATCCAACGCCTGAAAAGCCAGATCCGCACTCTCGCAAGGGGAAATGCGGTGGACCTGATGGAGCTCGGAAAGTCAATCTATGACCGTTATAAAGCAGGCGAGGAAGTTGAGGAGAGCGCGCAGGCTCTCTGCGATGCGATTAAAGACAGAGAGACAACGATCGGTGATTACGAGAGAAAAATTTCCAAAATCAAAGGCGCTTCCAAATGTTCCAACTGTGGAAAAATGGTAGGAAAAGATATGGCATACTGTCCGTACTGCGGTGAAAAAGTTGCTGCAGCAGATGAGGCTGAGGGTGAAGAAGCAGGAAACAATGATACCGTAGATGAGGCGGCAGATGATTATGTGGGACAGGTAAAAGAGAAAATGGCGGGCGCCGCGGAAAAAGCTGCGGACAAAGCAGACGAGGCGGCAAAAAAGGTCAGCGATATAGCGGAAAAGGCCGCGGAAAAGACCGGTGATATAGCCGGGAAGGCCGCAGAAAAGACCGGCGAGATGGCAGAGAAAGCAGCGGAAAAGATCAATGATGCCGCAGAGAAAGTTTCAGGTAAATTAAATGAATAGGAAATGGTTTCTGATTGAAACAGCAGGATTATTTGCGGCGGATCAGCTGCTTAAGACATATGCGGAGCAGAATCTT
Source organism: Candidatus Mediterraneibacter gallistercoris (assembly GCA_019119745.1). Next base: position 5,133 of record DWWI01000231.1, read on the forward strand.
GACAAAAAAGAAGAACGGAAACTTGCAGGATCGGTTGTGCTCAGAAGGGTGCACAATAAAGGAATGTGTCTGGGAATTTTGTCAGAAAAGCAGACAGTGGTACGGTATTTATCTCTGGCTGCGGCAGGAATAGTGACAGTATGTCAGGCGGTTGCGTCGTTTGGCAGAAAAGGATTCTGGAAAAAACAGGGCCTTGCCCTGATGTCGGCGGGTGCATGGAGCAACACGTTCGACCGTTTTGCCCGGGGATGCGTGGTCGACTATGTCGGGTTTAAGGTGAAGGATCCTAAAATTGCAGAGATCACATATAATCTGGGAGATTTCTTTATAGCGGCGGGAGCTGTGATCTTGTCGTTGTGTTCAGTGTTTTCCCCTTCAAACAAGAAAAAAGAGAAAATACAGAGAACAGAAGATATCGAAGAACAGATGCAAGAAAGATAAACAGGCAGCGCCGGGGATACCGGCGCTGTAACTGTGTTAGATCAAGTGTATGTTTTATAGTTAGAATTCAACAGCTTTTTTTACTTCTTTTATATCACCGGTAAATATGATGCCATCCATACCGAGAGATTTTCCGGCTTCAATGTTTCGCTCAAGATCATCAATGAAGAAACATTCTTCCGGTTTGAGCGAATAAGTA
>DWWI01000232.1 GCA_019119745.1 Candidatus Mediterraneibacter gallistercoris
CCAATTACAAAATGCAGGCTGAGATCAACCGTCTGCAGACGGATTATGCCCTGCAGATAGACGAGAACCTGAAAATCCTCCGCTCTGTCCGCCATGACATCAAGAATCATCTCATTATAATCGATGGGTATGCAGCGCAGAAAAAGTTTGAAAAGATACACGAATATATCAGCAGGATCGGGGATCGTTTTAAAGACACGGCACCAATCCAGACGTCATCCACAGCAGTTTCCGCTATCCTGAATGAAAAGTCTGCCCTGGCACAGCAGAAGAATATTTCATGTGAAATCACATGCGACTTTCTAGATCTAAAAGTCGATGATTTTACCATGATCACAATTCTGGGGAATCTGCTTGATAACGCAATTACGGCGGCTTCCAAATGTGCTGACGGATGGATCAGGGCGAATCTCCAGCAGCAGGATTCCCTGCTTACCATTACGATCGATAACAGCCATGCAGAAGAGATCCGGGAAAAAGACGGCGTCTTTACCAGTACAAAAACGGGCAAGCCAAATATCCACGGAATCGGCATAAAAAATGTCCGCAAGGCCGTAAGCGACCTACGCGGACAAATTGACATTAACTATACGGGGAGTACGTTTCATATCGGTATAGTATTGCCCAATTATAAATAAAACAACACCTTCAGTATTCTGCCAGGAATCGGTATATTCGTTGAAGCACGGTTAATGTTTTATATTCCATATAAATTTCCCCACGCCAACGCCCAATTTATACGAAAACAGCAACGCAGCACTAACAATAATTATCCATACAGTGTATCGAATCAATGGATACGTATTATATATTACTACAGCTTTTTCAATAACTTTAAGAATTGCCTTTGTATCCATTGTATACACCCATTCCAAAACATGCTCCACAAAAAATTTCCAACCCCACTAAGGCCCATGCAATACCGCCGTCAACTTCTTGAATCTCGGTTGCTGTCATTTCCATAAAATTTCCATCCATAATATTTTACTCCTATCCTCTAACATTCTTAACAAATTTACCTACTGCGACACCAATCTGGTAACAGCCATATCCTGCTGCACAAACACCAGCTACTGCAGCCGCCGCAGCCAGAACTCCAATACCACCATCAACATCCATAATTTCATTCTGAGACATTTCCTCAAAATTTTTGTTTAAACTCATTTCCATCATTTTTCTCCTTGTCATCTGATTTTACAAGAAAGTAAAAAAGTAATATTTTAACCGCGGACTTATTTTACCAGTCTTGTATTTTGCTCTACTGAGCTTACTCTTACCCTAGCATTTTATATAATCTCTTTCAATATATATGTGCTATTTGGTCGTTCAACAAGGATATTTGATAAAATAAAATCTCTTGCATCATATAAGAAAAGCAGGAATCCGCCTATAATAACTGCTGTATTTTAAAAAAGTCTTCCCCTCGTCTTTCTCCTGTCATTTTATTTTACAAAACAGAATTTTCTTCTTGTAGAAAAGCATTTTTTTACTTTATCACATTACCATAACAGATTCAATTCAGAACACCACTGTTTTCATACTAAACGCCACATATTGTTTACAGCTCTCTGAAAACATGATAGTATTTTTGCAGTACAGCGGCTTACGCTGCTAAAGAAGGAGAATCAAAATGCCTGAAATGAGAATCGCAGTCTGCGATGACGAAGAATTTTACCGTGATGAATTATCAAAAATGATCACTGTCTATGGAAATGAAACCGGACAAAAACTCATTCTGGATACATGGGAGAGCGGCGTCGCCCTGCTTGACGCAGTAAAGGGTGGGGATAAGGACTATGACATTATCTTTCTTGATATTGAGATGCCGGAGCTATCAGGCATGGAAGCTGGCGAGGAGCTGCGCCGCATGGGGAAAAATATGGCTCTGTGCTTTGTGACCAGCTTCAACGAATATGCGCTCAATGCCTATCAGATCGACGCCATCGGCTATGTTGTAAAGCCGATTCAGTATCTCAATCTTAAGAAAATGATGGAGAAAGCGGAAATGCAGTATTGGTATCGCAAAAAAAAACGAGGAGGCGCAGAAACGGTATCTGGAAGTCAGGCATGGACGCCAATCCGTTATCATCGACCTTGAGAAGGTCGTTTATATCGAAAAGAGGCGGAATCAGTGTATTTTCCACCTTACAGACGGGGAGCAGATCTGCTATGATACGCTGAAGAATATATATAAGCAGTTGGATCACGACATCTTTATGCAAATCCATCAGGGATTTATCGCGAATTACAACCATGTCAAAGAAGTATTAAACGACCGGGTCTGCTTTGGTTCCGGTATGGAAGCCCCTTTAAGCCGCCGGTATTATGACGCTATTTACGGCAGATATATGGATAAACTGAACCGCATCCTTGTAAAAGTGAACACGGCAAGTAATATCAAATGAGGTATCCGTTCACGTACAAACGGATACCTCTATATTACGTCTCTTGATTTTCTACACACCGTCCACCCAGCAGCGTGACTACATGCTCTTTAAAAGCATACAGATGGTCTATATATTCACCGATAATTTTCTGGCAATATTCTTTTACGATAACTCCGTCATAATCGTGGGCAAGCTGATTGCGTATCTTTAACATTTCCATCCAGATATCATCCGAGATCAAGTCTGCATTATACGCTTTCCCCAGCACTTCTATGGGTGACTCCGCCACGAAATCGGTTATTGCATAATGCTGAATCAGTAAATCTTTCATCACCTTCCAGGACAAATCAAAAGTAATGCTGAATTTTGCACTTGTTCCGCTGAGCACAAAAGAATCTGACATATCCCGATGACGCGCTTCAGCCAGAGCGTCCAGAGACCTTTGAAATGATTCCCAGCTTTTACTAAGCACCACTGCTTGCACTGTCAGCTGCGACTCACTTTCCTCATAGATTTCTGCTTTATGATATAACAAAAAGGCTGCTGAAACTTAAGATTTTGTCACTTATACAAAATCTTACAGCAACTTATGTATCTCCGGAAATACCTCTACGCTCCGCTTCAATATTCCCTTCACATACGCGATCATGATCCCGTAATTCGTCATGGGCACTCCCTGATCTGCCGCGCAGCTCAAGCGGTATTTCATCTCCCGCTCATTTAACATACAGCCGCCGCAGTGGATGATCAGTTTATACTTTGTCAGATCGTCCGGGAACTCCGTGCCCGATGTTGTCTCTACCCTGATTTCCTTTCCCGTATATTCCCGAATCCAGCGCGGGATCTTCACCGTACCGATGTCATCGCACTGTCTATGGTGGGTGCAGCCCTCGCTGATCAGCACGATATCGCCGTCCTCTAATCCGTCCAGGGCGGTCACGCCTGCCACCGCCTGCTCCAGATTTCCCTTATACCTTGCCATTAATATAGAAAAAGAAGTCAGCAGGATATCTTCCGGCGTGTCTGCAGACACCTGGCCGAATGCCTGGCTGTCCGTGATCACCATCTTCGGTTTTGTGCCGAGCTTTTCCAGTGCGTCTTTCAGTTCCGTCTCCTTTACCACAACCGAGATGGCGCCCGCTTCCAGAATATCCCGGATTGTCTGCTGCTGAGGCAGGATCAGCCTGCCTTTCGGGGCAGCGGAATCAATGGGAACTACAAGCACGGCGATATCTGACGGATCGAGCAGATCGCGCACGAGATATTTCTCCGGTTCCTCCATCTGTGCAATGGCAGCGATTCTTTCTTTCAACTCAAATATTCCCTCTCCCGTAGCCGCGCTGACCGCCGCGACCTGATCTTCCTTAAGCGCCAGCTCCTTCTTCACTGTTTCCTCTGCTGCCGGATCTGACAGTTCTATTTTATTGACCGCGATCACAAAAGGAATTTCCTTTTTGCGAATCCGTTCCGTAAGAGCTTTGTCTTCGGGTGATACGCCTTCTGTTCCGTCGATCACCAGCACGGCAGCATCCGTCTTATTCAGTACCTGATAACTCTTCTTTACACGCAGGCTCCCCAGCTCGCCCTCGTCATCGATCCCCGGCGTGTCCATCATAACGACCGGGCCAAGGGGCAGCAGCTCCATAGACTTATATACGGGATCGGTAGTCGTTCCTTTTACGTCCGACACTACAGCAAGATCCTGACCAGTGACCGCATTCATCACGCTTGATTTTCCCGCGTTGCGCTTTCCGAAAAATCCGATGTGCACTCTCTCTGACATTGGTGTATTATTCATGCTCATTCTTTTTACCTCCTTTGAATCGGAAGGGGAAGGTTCCTTTCCCCATCCGATGACGCGATGCGTCCATCTCACAGCAAAGCTGTTCGATGTACGTTGCCCGTCGGATGCCCGCTCGTGCAAGCACGGCGGTCGCCCTCCGGGCGTATCGCGCAAAACGGGGCGCTGCTTAAATAAGCAGATACGCCCCGTTGCTGTATCACGTATTCCTTTATTTCATATATTCCCTTATTTTACAATCAGTCTGTGGAAGTTTTTCTTTCCTTTTTTCAGGATCAGACCTTCTCCTGTAAATGAATCTTTTGCAAACAGTGCTTTGATATCTGTTACCTTCTCTCCGTCAACAGAAGTCCCGCCCTGCTGTACCGCACGTCTCGCTTCGGATTTTGAAGGAACGAGTCCCGCTCTCACAAGCATCGTCAGGATATCGATGCTGCCGTCGACAAAATCATTCTCGGTCAGTTCTGTCGTCGGCATCTCCGCCGCGTTTCCCTTGCTGAAAAGCGCGCGTGCACTTTCCTGTGCTTTCTTTGCCTCTTCCTCGCCGTGTACCAGCTTGGTCAGCTCGTAAGCAAGAATCTCTTTTGCTGTGTTGAGCTGAGCGCCTTCCCATGAATCCATCTTATCGATTTCTTCCAGCGGCAGGAATGTCAGCATACGAATGCATCTGAGCACATCTGCGTCGGCCACATTCCTCCAGTACTGATAGAACTCAAACGGAGACGTCTTCTCCGGATCAAGCCATACCGCGCCCGACTGGGTCTTACCCATCTTCTTTCCTTCCGAATTCAGAAGGAGCGTGATCGTCATAGCGCCCGCATCCTTGCCGAGCTTGCGGCGGATCAGTTCTGTTCCCGCCAACATATTGCTCCACTGATCATCACCGCCGAACTGAAGGTTACAGCCGTATTTCTGGAACAGTGCATAGAAATCATACGCCTGCATGATCATGTAGTTGAACTCGAGGAAACTCAGTCCTCTCTCCATTCTCTGCTTGTAGCACTCTGCCGTCAGCATACGGTTGACGGAAAAATGGGGACCGACTTCGCGGAGCAGCTCGATATAATTCAGATCAAGCAGCCAGTCCGCATTGTTTACCATGAGAGCCTTTCCCTCAGAAAAATCAATAAACTTGCTCATCTGCTTTTTAAAGCAGTCACAGTTGTGCTGGATCTGCTCCGGTGTCATCATGCTTCTCATGTCCGTTCTTCCCGACGGATCACCGATATATCCTGTGCCGCCTCCGATCAGGGCGATCGGTTTATTTCCCGCCTCCTGAAGACGTTTCATAAGACACAGAGCCATAAAGTGTCCTACATGAAGGCTGTCTGCTGTCGGATCAAATCCGATATAGAATACCGCTTTCCCATTGTTTACAAGATCTCTGATTTCCTCCTCGTCCGTCACCTGGGCGATCAGGCCGCGGGCCTGAAGTTCTTCATAAATTCCCATCTTTTCTCTCCTTTAACTGTAATATCAAAAGTCCGGAAGACTTTTCTGCAAAATAAAAAAGACCTTACTGCTCTCGCAATAAGGACGAATATAAACCGTGGTACCACCTTAATTCACCGGAAGCAATCGTCTCCCGGCCTCATTCAGACGCGATAACGTGCGCCGCTCCGCCGCAGCCTACTTTCTCTTCCGTTTCCGGCATTTCCATCCGGCGCAGGATTTCGGTACGGGACTCCGAGATGTATTCACAGATACAGTATCACGCGCCTCTCATCCGCCGGCTGCTTTCTGTTTTCACCGATACCTGCTACTTCTTCTCTTCACTGTCTCTTTCATGATAAATCATATGGTGATATTAGCGTATCTAAAATGGTTTGTCAAGCGTCATTTCTCACAAAACAGTATTTAGGGACAGGGCAAAACACGATTGGGGACGTAGTAAAATCGGATTTTACTACGTCCCCAACCGCACTCAAAAGGGATTATTTATTATTTTTCATTTATTTGCAGAGTTTTTTGAATTCGTCTGCAACGAACTGTACTTTCGTTCCAACAATAACCTGTACGGAATTCTTGCCCGGACGGATCACACCTGCAACTCCCGCAGATTTGATCTTCTTCTCATCAACCTTTGTGTAATCCTTGATTTCAAGGCGAAGTCTTGTAATACAGTTATCGATAGATGTTACGTTCTCCTTGCCGCCGACACCTTCCAGAATAATTCTTGCCACATCCGTAAAGTTGTCGTTTGCAAGAACTGCTTTCATCTCTGCATCTGTGTCGTCATCATCCTCACGTCCCGGTGTCTTCAGATCGAATTTCACGATCGCAAAACGGAATACAACGTAGAATACGATAAACGCTGCGATACCGAGCGGAATGATCATCCATGTATTCTGAGCTGCCGGAAGGGAAGCAGAGAATACGAGGTCAGTCAGACCGGCGGAGAAACTGAATCCTGCACGGAATCCTACTACTACTGTGATCACTGTGAAGATTGCGTAGAGCAGTGCGTAGATCAGGTACAGAACCGGTGCAAGGAACATGAAACCAAACTCGAACGGCTCAGTAACACCGCAGACAAATGCTGCGATAGCCGCGGAGCTCAGAAGACCGATAGCAACTTTCTTCTTGTTGCTCTTTGCTGTATGTACCATTGCCAGAGCAGCACCCGGGATACCGAACATCATACACGGGAAGA
>DWWI01000233.1 GCA_019119745.1 Candidatus Mediterraneibacter gallistercoris
ATCACAGTGGATCTCATCGGAGAGGACAAGCACGTGATACTTTACGCACAGATCGCCGATCCGCTCCAGCGTCTCCCTATCCCAGATTCTTCCCGCCGGATTCTGCGGATTGCACAAAAGGAGCAATGACGCCTGAGGATCCGAAAGTTTTTTCTCCAGATCTCCAAAGTCGATTTCATAGACGCCGTTTTCCAGTTTCAGCCTGCTCTCAAGCACATTTCTTCCATTGTTCAAGATCGAGTTGAAGAATATATTGTATACCGGCGTCATGACAACAACTTTCTCCGCCACAGTGGTCATCTTCCTGACGATACTGGAAATTGCAGGCACGACTCCTGTACAGAAGATAAGCCAGTCTTTTTCTATCTCAAAGTGATGCCGGCTGCCCCACCATGTCTGATATGCCTCATACCACTCGTCCGGCACCACTGTATAACCGAATATTCCATGGGACGCGCGCCCGGCAATGGCTTCTGTCACGGCCGGAGCCGTGCGGAAATCCATATCCGCTACCCACATGGGAAGCTCCCCGTCCGGCACATCCCATTTCAGCGAGCCGGTATTTTTGCGGTCGATCATTTCATCAAAATTATATTTCATGCTGCATTATCCTTTCTCAAGCACAGGCACACTGCTTCTCATGGTCGATATCACTACAGATGATCCTTGTCTTTGACGGGTCGATCTTATCCTTTTCAATAATAAGATCACCGATATGCTCTGCGCGGATCGTACCTCCTGACGGGTTTAACACACTGTCGATCTTTCCGTGAACATCCGCGTCCACTGTAGAATATTCGAAAGCAAGTGTCGTATTGATCAGCTTGCAGTTCTTCATCACGAGATTGTCGACATAACACATGCCCTGCAGACTTTCGATCGTACAGTTGACAAGAGTCAGGTTCTTCGCATTCCAGCCAAGATATTCTCCTGAGATAAAGGAATCGTAAACCGTTACGTTTTCACTGTTCCAGAACGCGTCCTTAGAGAGCAGTTTTGCATTGTGTATCTCTACATTCTTTGCTCCGTCGAAGGAATAATTGCCGTCCAGCTTAAAGTCATTGAGCACCATATCCGTGCAGTTCATGGCAAAATAATCACCCTTTGCAGTAACCCAGTCCATTTTCACCTGTTCACAGCTCCAGAGCGTCTCCTGTGCATTCGGGAAATCTACGTTTTCCAGCACAACGCCGCGGCATCGTCTGAAATTCTTAGGCGCCTCGATCATGGCGTTTCTCACCGTAATATTATCCGTGTACCATACGCCTGCCCGCGCCATCTCAAACCATGTACAGTTCTCGGCAAGTATGTTTCTGCTGTACCAGAGCGGATATTTCCACTTGAACATACTGTCATACAGTTCAATATTCCGGCTCTCCTTGAGGGGTGACTCCCCGTCATCAAAGACCGTATCATATATTTTAAGATCTTTTCCCATAAACAGCGGGCGTTCCCCTGTTAAATACTGTTGTCTGATTTCTTTCTTCTCATTCATTATGATCTCTTCCTTTCATTTATGCTATATAATCCTTTTTAATCTGATAGAGCAGATAGTCCAGACAGGATATCTTTCTCTCTTCGCTGTGTACATTGTCCAGCAGTTCATCTCTGTGAAGCTCAAGCATGGCAATCTGGCGGTCAATGTCTTTTTCATCAAAATGCTCCATAAAATCATGTATCATTTCTTCACAGCAGCCTGCATCTTTCAGATTTTGGATGAGATTCTCTCTGGAATCCGGTTTCATATCAGTCCGTCCTTTCACATATAAGGCAAATGTTTTAAGCCTGCTTCGGCTGTCATCTTATCTTTCCTTATACAGTCTAGCACCGGATATTTTGAATAGCAAATACTTTGTTGTAATGTATTTCCATAGTTGAAACCTATTTATATTCATGCTATAGTTAATTAAAATCAATGTATGTAATAGAAACCGGAGGTACTTATCATGGAATTACGTGTCCTTAATTATTTTCTCGCAATCGCAAGAGAACAGAGTATCGTACATGCCGCGGAGTCTCTTCACCTCTCCCAGCCAACCCTCTCCACACAGATCAAGAATCTCGAACAGGAATTGGGAAAACAGCTCTTCATCCGTGGGACCAAAGGCACCCGGAAAGTCACGCTGACCGAAGAAGGGATGATCCTGCGCAAACGCGCCGAGGAGATACTCGATCTTGTAAAAAAAGCAGAAAACGAAATAAAAACGAGCGATGACGTTATCATAGGAGACGTCTATATCGGCACCGGAGAGACAGACGGCATCCGTCTGATCGCAAAAGCGGCGAAAAAACTTCAGAACCGCTATCCTGGCATCAGCTATCATCTCTCCAGCGGCAATTCATCTCTTGTATCTGAATATCTGGATAAAGGGCTTATCGACTTCGGAATCGTTTTCGGGGATGTAGACCTGACAAAATACAATGTCCTCGAAATGCCCTACCATGATATCTGGGGTGTCCTCATGCGTAAGGATTCTCCTCTTGCAGAGAAGGGATCCATCGCCCCCGGCGATCTGTACGATGTCCCTCTGATCCTCTCCCAGCAGGAATCTCAGGGCGGTACCCTTACCCAGTGGCTCGGAAGGGAACCGGACCAGCTCAACATCGCCGCCACCTACAACCTGATCTTCAACGCATCCCTTCTCGTTGATGAAGGACTTGGATACGCGATCGGGCTTGACAAGATCATTAACACGACCGGCGACAGCGATCTGTGCTTTCGTCCTCTGAATCCCAGACTGGAGAATAAAATGAATATCATATGGAAAAAATATCAAGTCTTTTCAAAACCTGTGGAAAAATTTCTTGAGGTCCTCAAGCAGTCATTCAGGAAGTGATACAGCCGGTCATTCGTGATTTTATTAATTTCTTCATCTGCCATAAGCTCACGAAAAGGTTCCAGCAGACTGCACTCACCACAGATATCTGCGCCGATCACCTGCTGATGCTCAAAGACTTCCAGAAGCAGTTTCTCCAGAAGAGGAAAAGGCATCTCTCCCTGATCCCAGTTGGTCCGGGCACTGCTCCGGTCAAGGACATCTTTGTCAATCGAGATATAGATAGGCAGCTCCATATCAATCTGCGGAATCTTTTCGTGAACTCTCTTCTCCTCTATCACCTCTCTGCTGATACAGATCAGCTTTTTATGGAACTCTGCCGGTATCTCATCGATTGTTTTCTGCTCCGGACCTGCCAGGATCAACTGTTCCAGGCAGGGATTGGTGCGGATCACATCGCCCGCCCAGTCTCCGCAGCTTATCATCCCGGGAAACTCCGGCGGCTGCATGTCACTGTGATTATCATACAGCACAAGTGCGAAAGGTTCCCTGATCTTCTCTGTAAAAAACTTTGTAGCGTAATGATAATTCCCGCTGTCCAGAAAATGGATCCCGCAGGGACTGTAAGGCGCCAGCCGCTTTCTGATCTCTGCCGCCGCCTCTTCCGTACAGTACATGTCTGTGCCGCTGATATCTGTCAGATCGATACGTTTCAGCCCTTTTACCTGTTTCTCGATATCTTCCGGGTAAATATGGGAAAAATCCAGTATGATGTTCTGTTCTGTCTTCATAATGTTCCAGTCCTTCCTTCTGCTTTCAGCCTTGATACAAAACAGATCCGCCATCTATTATAACACGGATTTTATACCATAGATTCAGGAACGGCCAAGCCATTGTCTCACCCGGCTGCGTTTTGTCAGAAACGGAACTGTGAAAAGGACTGCCTTGCACACATTGTCCGCGATCATACAGTACCATACAGCGCGAAGTCCCAGCCCCCAGTACCGCACACAGAGAAACGTAAACAGGATACGCACATACCACATATCCGAAGCAGCTCACCATGCTGGTTCCAAGTACCGGCATTCCCACATCCGCACACTCTGCCAGCAGTTTTCTGTCCACCGAAAACTCCCGGGCCTTCCAGCAAAGCTGGCTGTTTTTCCTGCAGGATACAAACATCAGAATACCGGAAAGCGCATAGGATACAGCCGAGGCAATTGCAGCGCCGTCCACTCCCAGATCCGCAGGATAGATCAGGAAATAGTTCAGCACAATATTCAGTCCGTTGGCCGCAAGGCTGATAAGCATCGGCGTCTTTGTATCCTGCACCGCCCGGAGTGCCGCACCAAGAACCGTGCTTACATAGCGGAACACCAGCGGCACACTGATAATAAAGAAATAACGGGAAGCCTGATCCCGGATCGCCGGCTCCGCTCCCATCCATACCGGAATATACGGGCACAGGATGAGTGACAGGATCTCGAGCAGCACCCCGGATACAAGAGCCAGAAACAGCGCCTGCTGGGACAGTTTCTTCACCTGCTTATCATCCCCTGCTCCTGACGCCTTGGATATCAGGACAAGGATAGCCGTACCGACAGCCCCGGATACACTGTTCACAAGCCACGTTACATTCGTAGTGATGCTTACCGAAGCCGTCGCCTGTTCGCCGAGCTGTCCGACCATTGCAGTATCCACGTACTGGAGCAGCGTGGCAAGTACTTCTTCCACGATTGTGGGGATGGATAAAAAGAGCAGCGTCCTTAAAATCTGCGCATAGCCGGAATCTCCCGGACGCTGCTGGATGTTTCTCCGGCTGACGCTGTAATTACTCACCGAAATACCTGCTGATCTCCTGCATCCTTGCCTCCTGCTTTACATGGAACGGACAGCGTGATTCGCAGTGACCGCACTGAATACATTCACCTGCTTTGACTTCCAGTTTATCATAATGTCCCTTTGCCATCTCGTCCCCGCAAGGGCAAGGTCATAGTACTTATTGATCATGCCCACGTTAAGCCCTTTCGGACAAGGCTGGCAGTGATTGCAGTACACACAGATCCCGTCCGCATTCTGAGGCGTGAACTGCCCGATCACAGAGTAGTCCTGTTCCTCCTCAGATGCGTCCAGATAAGACAACACATCCTTTAAATCCTGCGAATTTCTCACACCCGGAAGTACCGTGAGAACTGCCGGACGATCAAGAGCGTACCGGATACACTGCGTTTTCGTGAGAGCCTGTTTAAAAGGCGACGTCTTCGCATTCAGAAGCTGTCCGCCGCCGAAAGGCTTCATGACAGAGATTCCCACGCCCTCTCTCTCGCACTCCCGGTACAGTTTTCCCCTGTCAGAAGCTGTGCCGATGCCGTAATCGCCGGTGGAATAGTCGTATGCCGGGTTGATACTGAACATGACCATATCGATCAGCCCGGTATCCAGAAACCGCCGGATGATCTCCGGGTCATGGGAGGACAGTCCCAGATGACGGATCACTCCGTTTTCCTTCAATGACTTCATATAATCCCAGATTCCGCCAGACATGATCTTCTCATAATCACTCACTTCATCGATGCAATGTACGAATCCCATATCCGTGTAGTCCGTGTGCAGCATGGAAAGCTGGCTCTCGAATGTCTTTCTGATCTTCTTTAAGTCTCTCGTCCAGCCGTATTTTCCGCTGTCGTACACCGCGCCGAAGTGCATCTGAAGATAAACCTGTTCCCGTTTTCCCTCAAAAGCACGCGCATAGCACGGATAAGGCTTTGCCTCGGAAGCAGCCATGTCAAAGTAATTGACACCGCTCGCCAGAGCAAGCTTCAGCGTCTCTTCGATTTCCGCTTCACTCCCCTCATGGATAGATCCCATCCCGAGGCCGATCACACTGATCTTCTCCCCGCCGTGAGGGA
>DWWI01000234.1 GCA_019119745.1 Candidatus Mediterraneibacter gallistercoris
TCATCTGCCAGATACCCCACCGGAGGCGTGATCTCTTTGATAAAATACTCCCCAAGATACAGGTTTTCTATGGAGGCTTTCCCGTTTTCATCGGTGGTCAGCGTAGCCACCCTGTCACCGGCTTTGTAGATCACCCCGGTTGCCCCGTCCGGATGGACAATATCTTTCCGGGCATACAGACCATAGACTGCATTTTCCAGTGAAGCGTCTCCCTGGGGGATTGCCTGGCTCGTCTCTGTGTCTTTTTTCTGCAGGCGGATCGTGGCATTTACCCTTTCATTGGTAAAGGTATGGGTAAATGTTACTTTCGCTTCGCTGTCATTGGTATAAGAGAAAGTAAAGGAATATACATCCTCCTGATTCCTCACATACCCATCCGGAGCCTGGATTTCTTTCACATCATAAGAAAATCCTATCGGAAGATCTGCTGTAAAGACCGCTTTCCCATCTTCTCCAGTCACCGCTTTTTCGATCAGCGCTCCCTTCGATACCACAATATTTCCATCCGCATTTGTAATGTCGCTTCCCGCATACAGTCCGAACACGCCGCCATCCAGGGAATTTAAGGTATCTTTATCCTGTTTCAAAACAGAGACTTCCGCTTTCTGCCTGTCATTATGGAAGGTACTCTCGCTGAATACCGTCTCCACGTTCTGTCCGGCATAGGAAAGTGTCACGGTTTTTTCTTCACCGGCATTGTAAAAGTTCTCCGGGGCCTGCACTTCACGGATCACATAAGTCCCCAGGTGCAGATTTTTAAGAACCGCCGAACCATTATCGTCCGTCGTCAGGTTCCCTTTCACAAGATCGCCTTTACTGTAGATCTTTGCACCATAGGCCGTTACAATATCTTCTCCGGCATAGACGTTATAAACAGCGCCTTCCTGACGGCGGTCTTCGTAACGGAACGTCACTCCTTCTTCTGTCACATCTGCACCGGTCAGAACCTGGCCTTCTTTGTAAATGGTCAGTTCTCCCATTTGCTCCTGATCCGGTACTGTAACAGAAGCCGTATCATTTGCAATCAGTTTTACATTATAACCTGCCGTATTCAGCCGGTATCCTTCCGGAGCCTGAATTTCTTTCAGATATACCGTATCCTGAGTCTTTACGATCTCCGCAACGGAAGATCCATTTTCATCTGTTGCCGGCATCTCTGTGATCAGCTTTGTGCAATCAGGATCACTGTAAATACCAAACACCGCGCCTGACAGCTTTGCATTCTCATGCCTGGAATCCACCTTGATGATCTCTACCTTGGCCAGTTCCAGCCATTTCACAGAAAAGCTCACATACTTTTCGTCTTCTACGCCTTCTCCGAATACCAGGGCAATATCCTGATAAGAACTTCCGGTCGTGATCTTATAAGCGGAGTAATCCTTGGTAATGCTTCCCTGCATTTTTGCGGACCATGATCCTGCCACGTCTCTCGTCTGTGTCAGCGGTGCTGACAGATAAAATTTTGTACCTCCGGAAATCGTTACCTTTGCCCCGGCAACACTGGTCTTTCCTGTGCTGATATTATGAAGCTTCACGCCGTCCGGCAGATCCATTGTGATCGTCTGCTGACTTGACGCCTTAAACGTAATATCTTCTGTCCGCTGCTGGCTGCCGTCCACATAGGCCGTCACGTTAGAATTGGAAAATGACATTTCCACATCGGGAATTTCCGGCTGGCTTACCGCGTAATGATAAAGCTCCATCGCCAGCGCTTCTCCTGTACTGTTGGTTCCGTAAAATGCATCGCTGCTGCCATTCGCATAGGAAGCTGCCAGATGTGTTACGATAAACCGCTTTCCTGCGGAAAAGTCCTTATGGTGGCAATTAAAGAAATACGCCGCCCCCGAAGCTTCTGTTCCATAATAAATCGTCTTGGCCAGTTCCTGCTTGCCTTCCAGTTTTGTGATCTGGTATGTTCCGCTTCCCGGGCCGGGCTTTGACGGCTGAATGCAGTATGCCGTTGCAGACACGTTCCCAAATTTTACCGTAAATGGAGCAGTCACATAGGATCCAAGCCCGTAATCTGCATAGTAATAATAGCTTCCCTGGGTAATGGTCACAGGCTGCGTTGCTCTGGCTGCCCGTGCCCGAGGAGCCTGTGCTGTAAAAGTCACGCTTTCCCCGACTTCCAGGCTCTGGATATCCACTCCCTGGTCCGCCGCCTGCAAAAGGACTTCGCCCAGCGTCAGTCCACTGTCTTCATCCACTGTCTTCTGATCTTCTGACCTCTCCAGTGCTTTGTCAAATTCCTCTTCCGAATGCATCTCAGCCGGAGTTTCCGACTCTCCTTCCTCATCAGAGTTTTCCGGCTCCGACTCTTTCTTATCCTGACCCGGTGAAGCCTCTGTTCCGGAATCCTTCACTTCTTCAGAAGATGACGCTTCCTTCACCGTAATGTTCCTGCTGATCTGATACATCGGATGACTGGTCGTCTGCGGTTCCACATAATAGACCGCCTGATAGGTATCTTCATGATCTGTCGCAAAAGAATCTCCGTCCTCATTCAGCGCCTCCTGGAAAGTGACCTTTACTTTCTTATTGTCCGGAATCTCAATTCCGGAGAAGTCACAATTGATATCAAACGAGGCCCCTACTGTAACTTCATAATCCTGCGCAGTCACGACTTCATCCATATCCAGTTGATCCTTTACTTCCTCATAATAGGGAACTCTCTCAATCGGAGATTCTGCAGCAGAAACCATCATCGGAGATACAACTGCTGATAAAAACGACACCAGCGCCATACAGCCGGAGATCAGCCTTGCTGCTTTTCTTTTCTTTCTCATCTTTTTCGTCCTTTCTAAAATCTGGTTTATGAGTAAAGCATTTCGTTTCTTCTGTCAATTTTTATGTTTTCTTCATCCGCATCCTCCTTTCCTTGAGCATTTGTACTGTCTGGGACAGTCGGCCGTTTCTTCCCGGCCGGGATAACAGCACAAAAATATGGCGGTATTCATTTCAATCAGAAATCCATACCGCCACACTGTTTCTGCTGTCATCAATATGATGAAATCAGACAATGATTTTTATTTAAGGTTTTCCTGTTCTCTTCCCCAGATCCGTTCCTGTACCGGTTTCCGTATGACCGGGACGTTTTCTCTGGCAGGACGCGCAGGATGCACATTCAAGCCAGGTATCACTCTGGGCAGGCTGTTCACTTTTCAAGGTGCACAGAAGCTTTTTTAACTCCTTCACATATAGAAAGGAAAACAGCCCTTTTTACAGCATCGAATATCAAATTTTTTTATTTTCTGTTTCTTCCAGACGCTTTTTCATAGCAGATACAGCTCTTTTGATCATATTAGAAACGCTCTGCTGAGCGATGCCCATTTCCGCACAAACGTCTTCCTGCTTCATGTTTTCCAGATAGTACAACGTAACAGCTTTTTTCTGCTTTTCTGTCAGAACACTCATAAGGTCACGAAACATTTCTCTTTCCACAAGCCGTTCTAAAACATCCTGCTCCTGATCCTTTAATTCTTTCCACTCTTCCGAAAACGGGTTATATGAACATACATTATGATTAGAGAGTATCTTTTCCTGATTTCTCTCCATCAGATCGGAGGCTTCCATCAGAAGACGTACATACCAGTTTTCATTGTCAAAAAAGTCAGACCGAAATATCTTCTGCTGCCCGGTAACAGACTCATAACCATATGCGCTGCATGCATGCAGCGGAAAAACAGTCGTCTTCTCCCCCTCCTGATAAAGTACATATCCATTTGCGTAAACAGTAATATCTGCTCCAAGTCCGACCGCCTCCCGGACCACGATACGGGCTCCGGACTGTTTCAGCGATACCGCACAAGGCACTCTCTTTTTAGGATCTGCAGGTTTCACCAGGTTTTTTAATTCTTTTAATGTCATCATATAGACCACCTTTCTGCCTTCCGGCTCCGGGTGGTCCCGGATTAAGAAACATTACCGTTTCTTTTCTCCCAATTCTCTGCAGCACAAACAGCCTCGGACTCACCCGTTTTTTTTGAACGGGAGTCCGAAGCTCCTTTTTCACCTCCTCATTAATAGAAAGGAAAACAGCACTTTTTACAGTGTCGAAAACTAAATTTTATTATTTTTTGCATAAAAAAACCGGCAAAACAAATATGATTGATTTCCAGACACAAAATAATTTCTTTTTCTGTGTCGCAACCATAAATGTTTTGCCGGGCTCTTAGTGATTCTGGTCAGGTTCAGCTCCTTGACAAACTCTTGATATCCGCCGCCGTCCTGATGGTTCCAGCCAAATTCACCGCTCTAACGGATATCTCATTCTATTCTGTTTCTTTTTTCTTTCCAGATCCGGATCTGAGCCTCTGTGCATAGACCCGCATCCTTGCTTTGAGCTGCTCATCCCTGATGATCATGGGACGGACAGATACAATATCTTCCTTTACCAGTACTTCCAGTGTGCTTTTACATTTCTTACAATCCACCTCCGAATCGCACTGGGAACTTTTCTCCAGAAAAGCTCCGCATACAGGGCAGTGAATATGCCATTTATAATTATCTGATCCCATAAGTTCCTCCTTTAAGCAATAAGAATTTCATTTATTACTCAACGGATCAAGGGAAATCAAATCCGCTTCATGAGCTCTCATGCTGCCCATTCCGAATAGCGCCAAAGCTGCGCGGACAAACATGATATTCATTTCAGACCTGCTTTGTCGGTCTGCCGCTTCCACCGCAGCCTTCATCCGGCTCCCACACGCCGGACAGTACCATAGATTTCTGCGGATATCCCTCTAACAGGGCATTTCCAATATTTCAAAAACATCCCCGGACATCTCACAGATATCCCGGATCTCTATCTCTGTATCTCCGACCCGCAAACCAACTGACGGATCAAAAAAAGCAACATCCCCTTTCACTGTATGATATCTTCCAAATCCCGGAAGCAGCGGATTCCCTGTAAAATACTCCACCTGGATCTCCATACCCGGTTTCAGCATCCTTAATTTCATATCCAGTTCATTTTTCCTCTCCTCCGATAAAATTCTTCTGGGCTCATAGATAATCTCCTTCTCCCTGACCGCATCCTCAAATCCTTTTAATGCGGCAAACGGAGCAAACTGTTTTGCCCTCCGCTCTACCGCCATCGGAATTCTCCCGGATGCCGGACGCGGCAAATGTATGATTTTACGGTATGCTGCTGTCATCACAGCCATCACCTCCTTATGCCCGGTGGCCGCCAATCTGATTATTTCTTTCCCTGTAAGTAGAACAGGCTAAAAGATTGGAGCCACGCATGACCGCATTCCTGCCATATCTTCTCTTAATCTCCAGTATAGCCAGCTGCAGGTTTCTTTCTTTTTCCTGCTGTTCCGGATCGGAGAACAGATCGTACTGAACAAAGCTCTCCGGAACTACTCTGTTGGCACAGATTTCCACTCTCCGGATCCCAGTATGGCGATCCGCGATCCTCTGATACAACTGCTCCACTGCATGAATGATCCGCTCAGAACTATTAGTCGCTTCTGCGAATCTGACAGTTCCCTTTGATGGATCATGTTCAAGCCGATGGTCGTATGCAATCCAGAGAGTGACAGAATTTGTCACCAGCCCGTTATCTACCAGATCCAGCACCAGCACATCCGTCATTTCCCTGGCGATCACAGCCCCCTCTTCAAATTCATAATTTCTCATAAGAACCTGTCCGTTGGACAGACTGTGCTCTTCTGTCCGGTAGTTCTTGATATCCTTCATCCTGCAGGTCTCTCTCCCCCAGGCGTGGTCGATCATCAACTCAGCATCAATGCCAAAGATCTTATAGAGTAGATCCTCAGAAGTAATGGATGCCAACGCAAGATCTCCCATCGTATGAATTCCATAGCCTGCCAGTTTCCTTTCTGTACGGGAACCGATCATCCAGAAATCACGAAGCGGCTGATGGTCCCACAACTTTTCGCGGAAAGACAACTCATCCAATACCCCGATATGATCTTCCGCATGCTTCGCCAGGATATCCATTGCAATTTTCGCCAGGTAAAGGTTTGTTCCCACCCCGGCAGTCGCTGTGATCCCTGTCTCCTGCATAACCGTGCGCATCAGTTCCACAGCCATTTCCTTTGGATCCATCTGGTACAGACGAAGATACTCTGTTACATCCAGAAAGCATTCATCCACACTGTACACATGGATATCTTCCTTTGAAACATAGCGAAGATAAATGCTGTAGATCCTGGC
>DWWI01000235.1 GCA_019119745.1 Candidatus Mediterraneibacter gallistercoris
TCAGAAATCATGAATCTGACTTCACCCATTAATATTTATACCTCCTTTATCAGCTTCAACATGTTGAAAGCAGATAAAAACGCCCTCAACCATAATGGTATTATAGCACAGGCATGACAGGACGCCTCACACAATCGTTCGTCAAATTGTTACCCGATTCCGCATTTATGAAATTCATGTTTTCCGTACTAACAAAGTATCCGCCGGGAGATAGGTATTGTTAGCGCACACGTTTTCACTCGGTCGCAGCGCAGCGGTACATAAGAGCGCAACCTAGCCCGAAAATTAAATTTAAACGGAAGGATTAAAATCGGAACTTATCCTATCAGCATTCAGTCCGAGTAACCCTGAATAAAAAAGAGACACTGTAATGGGAAATTTCCCAGATACAGTGCCTCTTTTGCGTGTGATCACTTTGCGATTTTCTATATTACTCTGCTGAGATAGCACCTGTCGGACATGCAGCTTCGCATGCTCCGCAGTCTACACAAGCATCAGCATCGATCTCATATTTGCCATCGCCTTCGGAGATAGCGCCTACTGGACATTCGCCTTCGCAAGAACCACAGCTTACGCATTCATCACTAATTACGTGTGCCATAGTATGTACCCTCCTTTTTTGATTTCCGAAAAAGTCTTGTCCCTTTTCGCTACTCTCATTTTAATACAATGAAGATGAATATACAAGAGATTTACATGTTCTAAATTTAGTACTTATTTGAAAATTTAGAAAAAAATCACTTTATTTTTCGGAATTTTGGTGTATCATAGTACAATATGCAGGATGTTAAAGACCGAATAAAATTATGAGAATGTTTGTTGGATTATATGGAGGCATAGTATGAAAAAGAGAGTATTTATGGCGTTTTTTCTCGCCGTATGTATGGCAGTGGGAGCCTGCGCCTGCAGTTCCGGGGATGATGAGGATGTTTTCACGGGTGATACGCCCGAGGTCCCTGAATGGCAGGAAAATCTGGACGCGATTTCACCGGCGGTATATTCGGATATCGAAGATCTTGATCTTGAGCCGGGAACCTATATTTCAGTGATCGGAAAAACAGAGAACTCACCTTACTGGAAACAGGTGGCTGCGGGAGTACAGCAGGCGGCTGACGATATCAATGAAAAGCTCGGATACAGCGGAGACGATGCCGTGAAAGTGCTTTTTAACGCTCCCGCGGACAGTGAGGATATCGATGAGCAGGTGAACATTCTGGATGAGGAAATGGCAAGATATCCGGATGTGATCGCGATTGCGAGCATTGACGAAAATGCGTCGGAGGTACAGTTTGACCTCGCTATTTCCAACGGAATCCCGATCGTTGCCTTTGACTCGGGCAACAGTTATCAGGATATCCAGTGTACATGCATGACAGACAACAGCAAAGCAGCTGCGACTGGAGCGCAGAAGCTGTGCGAGGCTATTGAGGAAAGCGGAGAGGTGGCCCTGATCGTTCCTGATTCTGTTTCTGAAAACGCGAAGGAACGTGTGTCTGCTTTCGAGCAGGAGATATCCGGGAATCACGCCGGCGTGTCAGTTGTGGAGACAATCTACATGGATCAGATCGATCAGATCAAGCGCGAGGCTGCCGCAGAGGAACTGGGAGTGAGCGCGGAGGAGCTGAACGCATGGACCGCGGAGGCGTCGGGAGAGCAGGAAGCCATTAATGATGAGAAAGAGCCATCCGCAGATAACGAAGAATCGGAAGACGGCGAGAGCATATCGGAAGAGGCAAAAACCCGTCTGGAAGATATCGATTCCATTGCGGACAGGATGAGCGATGAAGACGCGGTTGTCTATGTCCTTGAGAAGCACCCGGACCTGAAAGGCTGCTTCGGAACGAATGACGAGACAGTACTGCTCGGCGCGCAGGCACTTAATAGTATGGAGAAGACGGAAGACATTGTAATGATGGGCTTCGACGCGGGAAAGGATCAGCTGAACGCTCTGTCAGACGGCAGCATTGACGGACTTGTGGTACAGAATCCGTTCGGGATGGGATACGCGACAGTTGTAGCGGCGGCGAGAACAGTTCTTGAAATCGGAAATGAAGCTAAGGTAGATACCGGATTTGTATGGGTGGACGCAGAAAATATGGACGATGCCAGCATACAGCCGATGCTGTATGACTGATCGGAAATCAGTAGTAGTAGTAAACAGTTTAGCCCGCTGGGTCCGTAGAAGCAAGCTCAAAATGAGTGAGCCTGGTTTTACGGACCCAGCGGGCTGAATTTTTGCAGCTATAATACTCTGCTGAGCGAGAAGATAAATTCGGTGCCGACGCCCTCGGTGCTGATGACGTTGATATGTTCGTCGTGGGCCTGGATTACTTCTTTTACAATGGACAGTCCGAGACCGGTCCCTTTCTTGTCCTTGCCACGGGAGAGATCTGACTTATAGAAGCGCTCCCATATTTTATTCAGATCCTTGCGCGGGATGCCGATGCCGTTGTCCTTTACGGAGATAAAGGCCTTTTCGTTTTTAACGCTGACCTCTATCGTGATAGAAGATTCATTTTCGCTGAATTTGATCGCATTGTCGATCAGGTTATAGAGTACCTGCTGTATCTTGCGCTTATCGGCATAGACGATCACGGAGCCGGGCATCAGGAGGAGCTCGATCGAAATGTGCTTGGGTGTGCATACGGCCTCGAAAGACTCCGCGGTTCCCTTGATCACTTCCTGAATATCGAATTCCGCCTTATTAAGCAACAGTTCTTTTGTATCAAACTCGTTCAATGTCAGCAGATCCCCGGTCAGGTCTGTAAGCCGTTCCGTCTCAAACAGGATGATATTCAGATATTTGCTGTACAATTCCGGCGGGATCGTACCGTCCGCCATAGCTTCCACGTAGCCTTTGATGGAAGTGAGAGGCGAGCGGAAATCGTGGGATACATTTGCCACGATCTTCTTCTGGTAGTCATCCATATCTTTGAGCTGGGCGGCCATATAGTTGAGGGAGGCCGACAGATACCCCATCTCATCGTGTGTGTAGACAGGAATCTCATAGTCGAGATTCCCCATGGCATACTGCTGCGCTGCTTCGACGATCTTTCTTAAGGGCCGGTAGACAAAGAAATGAAATCCCAGAAGGAAGATAAAAGAGAGCAGGAAAATAACGCACAATGTAATATATACCGGAACCATGATGGGACGGCAGCGGTCTTCGATATTCGAGACCGGGCTGTGGATCAGCAGATATCCTTTTGTCGAGAAACCTTCTGTCACAGGAGCCATCACGGTTATGACTTCTTCATTAAAATAACCGTGATATGTCCCGGAAATATACTGGCTGCCTCCTATCTCGGCCGGATTAAAATCTTCGATCGCGTCGGGCGATGATGTGTTCTCCAGATTGGATGATGTGATCATCGTACCGGAATCATCCACAAACCAGAGAGAGGATTCCAGATAGAGGCGCATGGCCGCCAGCTGCGACTGCACGGCATACAGGGAGGAATCATCCGAGAAGTAAGAGGGAAGATAGTCGCTGGCGATGAGCGTTGCCTCTCTGTAGAGCGTCTGCGACGAGTCCTCCATAAGCCGGTTCGTTACAAGCTGCGTAGTAAGCGTTGCTGTCGTAAACAGGCACAGAAAGCCGAATATAATATAAAGAGCAATAAATTTCAGGTGTAGTATACTTTTCATCTTATTTCAAATCCGTTATTTTGTTTCAAATTTATATCCGATTCCCCAGACTGTGCTCAGGCTCCAGTGCGGATGGTCTTTGATCTTCTCGCGGAGACGTTTGATATGTACGTCGACAGTACGGGTATCTCCCACATATTCGTATCCCCAGATCCTGTCAAGAAGCTGTTCCCGCGTAAAGACCTGATTCGGTGAGGAAGCGAGGCAGTACAGCAGTTCAAGTTCTTTCGGGGGCATCTCCACGTGCTTCTCATCGCAGACGACAGAATAGTTTGTCAGGTTGATCACAAGCCCCTCGTACTCTACGCATTTCGCCTTTTCTTTGTCAGCAGTGTCGGACTTGGCCGGCTGGTAGCGTCTCAGGACAGCCCGGACCCTTGCCACCATCTCTTTGGAGTCAAAGGGCTTCATAATATAATCGTCGGCTCCAAGCTCCAGTCCGAGTACCTTGTCAAATACTTCGCCCTTTGCGGAGAGCATAATGATCGGAGTGGCCGAGCGCGCCCGGATCTCACGGCATACCTGATAGCCGTCGATGCCGGGGAGCATCAGATCCAGAAGGATCAGGTTGGGCTGATATGTGTCGAAAGCAGTCAGTGCATCCTCGCCGTTGTATACGATTTTAGTGTCAAAACATTCCTTGGTAAGGTACAGCGAAATAAGTTCAGCTATATTCTCATCGTCGTCGACGATCAGGATCTTCTGTTTCCCTATCATGTTAGGACCTCCTTCATGTTGTCAGAATACTTTATTTCAGTTCTACGATCGTTACACCTGCGTCTCCTTCGCCGAACTCGGCAAGATGGTAGTTTTTCACATGTTTCTGCCGGCGAAGGTACTCGTGGATCCCTTTTCTCAGAGCTCCGGTACCCTTGCCGTGAACGACTCTCACGGTATTCAGGTGTGAGAGCAGGGCGTCGTCGAGATATTTGTCAAGTTCTGCTACCGCTTCATCTACGGTTTTTCCGAGCAGATTGATCTCTGGGCTCACGGAGAGAGATTTGCTCATGCCGATCCTGCCCTTTGAAGTGCGGTTTAATTTCTTCGGTGCATATGGCGAAGGCTCTTCTACGATCTCAAGGTCAGAGATGTTGACCTGGGATCTGAGGATTCCCATCTGCACGGTGACGTTGCCGCGTGAATCGGGCAGAGACTGTACGGTTCCGGTCAGATTCATACTAAGTACTTTTACGGTCTCTCCGAGCTTGAATTCTTCCGGCTTATGCGCTTTCTTCGCCTTGCGGGAAGGGGAAGCCGCAGGAGTCGTGTCTTTTATCTTTTTGCGCAGACGTTCACGCTCCTTCTCCATCTCTGCCGCGGAGATGTTTTCTTTGCCGAATTTGTGGAAATTGCGGATCGTCTCGTCAGCTACTTCTTTTGCCTCACGGAGAATGGCGTTGGCTTTTTCATTCGCCTCCCGGAGAATGCGGTCTCTCTGCTCCTCCAGCTTTTCCTGACGCTTCTCGGCCTGTGCTTTCAGGGCTTCTGTTTCTCGGCGGTAAGCGGCGATTTCTTCCCGTTCCTTTTCAATCGTCCGCCGGCTTGTCTCCAGGTCGGTGAGCAGGTCTTCAAAGGAGATATCCTGTTCGCTGAGCCGCTTTCTGGCATCTTCGATAATAAAATCAGGCAGTCCCAGTTTGCCGGAGATGGCGAAAGCGTTACTCTTTCCGGGAATACCGATGAGCAGCCGGTAAGTCGGGCGGAGACTCTCTACATCGAATTCACAGCAGGCATTCTCCACGCCCGGCGTAGAAAGGGCGTATACCTTCAGCTCGCTGTAGTGTGTGGTCGCCATTGTGCGTATATTTCTCTTGTGCAGGTAAGAGAGGATGGATGTGGCAAGTGCGGCGCCCTCCGTGGGGTCCGTGCCGGCTCCGAGCTCATCAAAGAGCACAAGAGAACGTTCGTCGACTTTCTTCAGGAAAGAGACGATATTCGTCATGTGAGATGAAAATGTACTCAGGCTCTGCTCTATACTCTGCTCGTCCCCGATGTCGGCATATACCTGATGGAATACGGCGAGCTCCGAGCGGTCACCCGCAGGGATGTGGAGTCCTGCCTGCCCCATCAGAGTGAAAAGCCCGACCGTTTTAAGAGAAACAGTCTTGCCTCCGGTGTTCGGCCCGGTGATTATGAGCAGTGTAAAATCTTCCCCGAGGGATACCGTGATAGGGACGACAGTCTTCTCATCGAGCAGCGGATGGCGGCCTTCCCGTATATGGATACGTCCCTCCTCATTGAGTACCGGACGGCTTCCTCTCATCGCGAGAGCGAGGGCGCCTCTTGCAAATATAAAGTCCAGATCCGTCATAGCGCGGTAATCTGCGCGTATTTCTTCGATATACTGCGCGGCCTCCTCGCTCAGCCGGGCAAGGATCACCTGGATTTCCTCCTGTTCCTTTGCATACAGCTCTTTTAAGTCATTGTTCAGCTTTACCACTGCCATCGGTTCGATGAACAGGGTAGAACCGGTGGAGGACTGGTCGTGGATCAGTCCCTGTACCTGTGAGCGGTACTCGGCCTTTACCGGGATGCAGTAACGGTCGCCGCGCATGGTGATGATAGGATCCTGCAGATAGGTGCGGAGAGAGCCGTTGACCAGTCCGTTTAAGGTCGTGTGGATCTTATCATTGATGCTGCCCATGCTCCGGCGGATATGCTTCAGTGTACTGCTGGCGTCATCGCTTATCTCATCTTCTGAAATGATGCACCTCTCAATCTCGTTTGAGAGGGTGGTGAGAGGCTCGAGCCGGTCAAAATAGGCGTCCAGACAGTCCGCCGAATCTTCCTGTGTGTCGTGGCGTCCGTAGGACTTTGCGCGGGCGACGTTTGCCAGCAGCCTGCAGATGCGCAGAAGTTCGGTAATGCTCAGTGCTCCGCCGATTTCAAGCCGCTTCATGGACTCCTCCACAGGCGCGGCGTCGGAAAAAGAGATCCGTCCTTTTCTGACGATACGGGTGTATGCCGCAGCGGTTTGTTCCTGATATGTGTTTATCTTCTCAAGATCCGTCATGGGTTTCAGACGCCGGCATAACTGCCTGCCGCGGAAAGAGCCGGCTTCTTCTTCCAGACGTGAGATGATCTTGTCAAATTCAAGTTTGGTGAGTGTTTTCTGATTCATATATTCCCCTTTATAGATATCGTCCCGCCCCGCCGGTTACGGTATGGCGGCAGCTGAAATTTCGAATGGATACATAATATTCTACCCCATTATTTCAATAAAGAAAAGTCTTTTCCAAATGATTGAACTATCTGCCTGAATCGGTTATACTAGAATCTGGAGGAAACAGATCCATGCCAGACGATAAAGATCAGATTCCAAAACCGGATGAAAGCCCGGAAGAGAAGAAATATTCTTTCTTACAAGAGACGATCAAACCAAAACCAATCAGCAGGCAGCAGCTCGCAAAACAGCTTGTGCGGATCGCGATATACGGC
>DWWI01000236.1 GCA_019119745.1 Candidatus Mediterraneibacter gallistercoris
ATCGGTCACCCGGATCACCTCGTCATATACAGAAGTGTTCAAAGTCTCCGGCACAAAACCTGCGCCGATTCCCTGGATCTTATGCTTTCCTGCCTTTCCCTCGGAGAGAACCGGAGACCCTTCCGGCTCTACAGCCACGATATTAATATCCGGGTTCTGTTCTTTTAAGTATTCTCCGACTCCTGTGATCGTTCCTCCGGTTCCCACTCCTGCTACAAAGATATCAATTTTCCCGTCCGTATCACGCCATATCTCCGGACCGGTAGCTGATCTGTGCGCCGCCGGATTCGCCGGATTTTCAAACTGTCCCGGAATAAAACTGTCCGGAATCTCTGCCGCCAGCTCCTGCGCCCTGGCAATCGCTCCTTTCATCCCCTTTGTTCCATCCGTCAGCACCAGCTCTGCACCGTATGCCTTTAAAATATTTCTGCGCTCCACACTCATAGTCTCCGGCATAGTCAGGATGATCCTGTATCCTTTCGCCGCAGCGATTGCCGCAAGCCCGATCCCTGTATTTCCGGATGTAGGCTCAATAATAACGGAACCTTCTTTTAATGCTCCCCGGCTTTCCGCGTCTTCGATCATCGCTTTCGCAATGCGGTCTTTTACACTTCCGCCCGGATTGAAATATTCAAGTTTGACAAGGACGGAAGCCTCCAGGTTCTGTTCTTTCTCAATATTTATTACTTCCACCAGAGGGGTATTCCCGATAAGATCAAGTGTGCTTTTATAATAATGGGTCATCTTTTCTTTCTCCTTTCGAATAACAGAATCGGTCTGTGTGCAGACTTCTGCCGTCCGAATCTGTATTACTCTGTCGCGGCAAACGCTGTGTCAAGCGCTGCGATCAGATCCTCCGCCTTCTCGATCCCGACGGACAGGCGGATCGTATTCGGTTTGATCCCCTGCTCTTCCAGCTCCTGTGCCGTACACTGGCTGTGAGTTGTTGTCGCCGGATGGATCACGAGAGATTTTACATCCGCCACATTTGCCAGCAGTGAAAAGATCGGCAGATTATCGATAAATTTCTGTGCCGTCCCTGCGTCTCCTTTGATCTCAAATGTAAAGATGGAGCCGCCGCCCTGTGGAAAATACTTCTCATACAGCGCATGGGTTGATTCGCTTTCAAGGGACGGGTGATGCACTGCCTCAACCAAAGGATGCGATGCCAGATATTTTACGATCTTCAGAGCATTTTCCACATGGCGTTCTACCCTGAGAGACAGAGTCTCCAGCCCCTGCAGCAGAAGGAAGGCGTGAAACGGGGAAAGGGTAGCTCCTGTATCGCGAAGAAGTACGGCGCGCACATAGGTGACAAACGCTGCTGCCGGCGCCGCCTCTGTAAATGAGACTCCGTGATAACTGGGATTCGGCTCTGAGATCCACGGATATTTTTCCGAACCTTTCCAGTCAAACTTTCCACTGTCAATGATCACTCCGCCCAGAGCCGTGCCATGTCCGCCGATAAACTTTGTCGCAGAGTGTACAACGATATCCGCTCCATGCTCGATCGGACGTACCAGATACGGTGTGGCAAATGTAGAATCCACGACAAGCGGGATCTTATGCCTGTGAGCAATCCCTGCAAGAGTTTCCAGATCCGCCACGTTGGAATTCGGATTTCCCAGCGTTTCTACAAAAATTGCTTTTGTATTTTCCTGAATCGCCCTTTCAAATGCGCCCTCTTCTTCCGGATCCACAAATGTTGCTGTGATCCCGCTTGTAAGGGGCTGCGTATGAGCCAGAAGATTGTAGGATCCTCCATATATGGTCTTGGAAGCGACAATATGCTCTCCGGCTTTCGCCAACGCCTGAAACGTATAAGTAATGGCCGCTGCTCCCGAAGCTGTTGCAAGAGCTGCCGTGCCGCCCTCCAGAGCCGCTATCCTCTGTTCAAATGCATCTTCCGTGGGATTGGTCATTCTCCCGTATACGTTTCCCGAATCCTTCAGAGCGAAACGGTCCGCCGCGTGCTGACAGTCATCAAACACATAGGATGTGGACGCATAGATCGGAACCGCTCTTGCTCCGGTCGCCGGATCCGGCTGCTCCTGTCCGATATGTACCTGTTTTGTTTCAAAGCTCCAGTTCTGTGAATTTCTGATGTCTGTCATGATGGTCTCCTCCTTTTTCATCCGATCATATATTAAAACGATTATCGGTGTATTATAGTTCTTTTTGTTGCTGGATTCATCCTATCACAGTCTATGTTTTCCCGCTAATACGCAAAAAAAATACCCAGTTATAGGTTCATCCTATAACCAGGCTTTTCTTACATAAAATTGATATCTATCGAGAACACTATCCAGCATATCCGCTGTCTGTTTGTTTCTGTACTCTGTTACTATTTTAGCGCACGAACCGGAAGGCTCAATTAAATTACTCTAAAAAAATATTAACTATCTCTGCATGGGATTTATGAATATGTGATACATATTATTCTCGTACCACATATCCTCGAGCCGCATCACAGGATTGCTGTGAGCAGTCCCGCTGTTTCCGCGGCAACGATATAGTTCTCGTCCTCGTCCATGAGACAGCCATAAACCGGCTCATGTCCTTGACTATAACCGTACCTACTTTCCCAGCTTCAATATCTGCAAGCATGAAATCCGATTCTTTATGATTTGTAAAAATGTCGATTTACAGTAACATGGAAAAGAGAACTAATAATGTTTTATTGCAAAAAAGCTATATTTAAAGTATACTATATACAAATTTAGCCGTTCGGCTAAAAAAGGAAGTTAAAATGAAAATAATTGATGCAAAATCACTTGGTAAAGCAATACGCGACCGCAGAAAAGAGCTCAACTATACTCAGACATATTTATCCGAATTCACGGGATTCAGTGTCAGCTTTATTTCTGACCTGGAACGTGGAAAACCTACGGTTGAATTAGAAAAAACGCTAAAAATCATTAATATACTCGGATTAGACATACTGATAGAAAAGCGAGGATAGTTTGCCACTAACCAGAGCATCCTTTTCTCCAGAACAGACAAAAACATTTTTTGACGGTCTCCTTCCGGAAGGTTTTACCCGCCGCTGTGTAGCAAGCTGGATGCATATGGACGAGAACGATTATTTGTCTATTCTTGCAGGTTTAGGACTTGAATGTCTCGGAGCTGTAAGGATAGTCGCACAAAACAGTCCGTATCTTCCGCCTGAATATCGCAGGCTTACATTACGATAAAAAGAACAATCAGTGGTATCTCCCTGTAGGTGATGCGCCAAGCACCCATATTGTAAAGCAAAGCCATGTCCGTTTACAAGAAATTGTAGCTAATGAGCAGCTGTGTCTTCTCACCGCCCGTAGTTTAGGAATAGATATACCAGAAAGTTTCATAGTAAATATTGGTGATTTTTCGGACGGCGATGTCCTGTTTGCAACAAGAAGATAAATCCTGTCCAGAGGAGGCATCAGCTATTTATAATCCCCAGATACTTCTTCAGCGCCTTGATATACAGCTTTCCCATTTTCCCTGGCATCGTATTTTTCCTCACAACATAACCGATCTCCATGATGCTGTTGTGATTCTCCTCATCGTCCCGGAACGGAACAGCCGCAAATTCATTGCCGTTAAGTTCCTCGCAGATGATACCGGAACAGAGCGTATATCCGTTCAGCCCGACCATCAGATTCAGCATGGTCGCCCTGTCATTTGCACGGATGATTCTTGGATATTCATTGGTAGAGAGAATCTCTTCCGCAAGATAAAAAGAACTGTTGTCTCCCTG